>NZ_CP151642.1:2014071-2349750 GCF_038397785.1 Salinibacterium sp. TMP30
AGCAGTTCGGGCAGAGCGGTAGAGCGTCAGGCATGAGTCACTTTCGGTTCAGCACGCAGTCTGCGGCGTCACCCAATCTACGCCCCATCGCGAGGGCTAGTTGCTGAGACGGTACTCTGCGGTGCCTCTGCCGCTACTCGTTCGGTGAGCCAGAACCCGCGACCACGTCATCCGGTGCAAGTGACAGCGCGACTCCATCGAGGATGTCGTGCTCACTGGTCGTTACCCACTCGAGCGGTCGCCCGGCGGCGGCCGTGGAACCCGCTACCCGCTGCAGAATGGTCGACCAGATGACAGCACCGGCGGTGATGACGTCGACCCGACCGGGATGCATATACGGCAGAGTCGCTCGTTCGGCGCGGGGCATGCGGCTGAGCGCATCACAGGAGCGAAGCACGTCAGCCAGTGGGAGGCGGCTGCCGCTGATGGCCTCTGGGTCGTAGGAATTGAGGCCGAGGGCGTGGGCAGTCACAGTGGTTACGGTGCCGGCCACTCCGATCACCTCGGTAGCGCGGGAGAGATCGACGGTGGCGGTAGCTACGTCGAGGGCTTCGGTGACGTCACGGCGGATGTCGTCGAGTTCGGTCTCGAGCGGCGGGTCACTGTGGATGTTGCGCTCGGCCAGGCGCACGCATCCGACATTCATCGAATAGGCAGAGTCTGGGGTGGTGTTGCCGCGCACTAGTTCGGTGGATCCACCACCGAGGTCAACGACGAGGTACTGAGCTGCGGGCTCGTCGGTGCCGGATGCTGCGGGCTCGTCGGTGCCGGATGCTGCGAGCGCAGTGAGTGCGCCGCGGAACGACAACGCTGCCTCCTCAGTGCCGGGGATTACTTCGGCCGGAACGCCCAGAATCTCGCGGACTGCGTCGGTGAACTCGCCACGGTTGGCAGCATCGCGTGTCGCAGAGGTTGCCACAAAGCGGATGCGCTCGACATCATGCTCGCGGCAGAGGTCGGCGAACTTCTGGATTGCGGCGAGGGTGCGTTCGAGCGCGGCCGCACTGAAGCGACCCGTTCGGTCGACGCCCTCACCGAGCCGAACCAGCTCGAGCGTTCGCACCACATCGCGCAGCCCGCCCTGCCCGTCAAGATCGGCAATGAGAAGGCGGATCGAGTTCGTTCCGCAATCGAAAGCGGCAACACGGGTCATGGGGGCTCCTCATTCGGGGCAATAGCTTCGAGGGTACGCGAGTACTACAGCGATGCCTTATCGACTAGGGCCCGCGCTGCCTTCTCGGCGCGCGCGAGTTGTGACTTGCTGATGGGGTCATGGCCATACCCGGCGCGAGTTTTCATTCCCAGCAAGACATTCAGTGATATTGATGCTTGGTTGTCTACGGCTGCGAGCAATGTAACCGCATCGTGGTGGCTGCTCCCTTTCGCATGTTTCCCGAGGGCGGCTGCGCAAATTGCGTCTGCTGCCGCGATTCCCGCGTGAACATAAAGAGTGACGACAGCGTCTCGCACGTCTTCTTCGTCTGATAGCTCACGGACATCCTCTGCGACGTTCAAGAACTGCTTCGCTTTAGCGCGTCGCCCCTGCTCAACGGCTTTGTCGGCCGCCACCGTTGTGACCTTGTCAGCCTTCGGATTCACGCGCGCTCCTTAACTGCTTCGAAGCCGCTTTCGCAACCACGAGTGGTCTCCAGCGATCTCGACCCCTTCGCTGAGCACGGAGTCGAAAATCGCGGCAGGCTGAACCTCTGAATCGCGGTACACCAAAGGACGCACATCATTGCCTGTCCACACGGTAACTTGGGCAGCAAATTGCTGCACGGACTCTTCCACAGCTTCATCGGCTGCCGAATCCGGCACTACGACCAAGACGTCGATGTCGCTGTCCGTGCGCATTTCGTTGCGGGCAGCCGAACCAAAAAGAGTGACCGTGAGAGGCTGAAACTGCCAACCAGAAATGGTGTGAACCATCCGGACGATCAGCTCACGCTTGGCATCAGCAATCTGCACAATGGCGCCAGCCAGAAGGTGCTCGCGATTGAAGGCGAAAGCATGGCCCCGCCCCGTGATGCGCTGCATGACAACGCCCTGTTCAACGAGTCGCGCCACCGACAGCCGCACTCCCTGATGGGAGCCGTCTTCGGGCAGCAGCTGATGGATCTCGCGAATTGTGAGGTGCTGCTCAGTGCGAACGAGCACCGAGAGCACCTGCGAGTCGATGCCCGTGGTGCTTATTGCTGAGAACGGGTTCTGCAGTCGCATGGCGCCTCCCTCGAGTGCTGCTGGATATCAACCAGCGTTACATAAAAATAGATGAATGTCTATAAATAAAGACGGACGTACTTAAAAATGGATACCACTTCGATATCAGCTGAGCCGTTCCTGCTCCCTTGAGCTTGAGGTCGTTGGCGCTGCAAATAGGTTCACAGAATCGGAATACCTACAGCGATGCCCCGGTTGCACCCAGCGACATTGCAGATCATCTCTGCTCAGCATCTGAAAGGCCCTCTTTATGACCATGCTTCGCGACCGGCTCGCTGCTACCGACTCCCCCATCCTTGATGTGCTTGCCGAGCGGTGGAGTCCCCGCCACTTTGACGCGACCGCGCCGCTCGATGAGGAGGCGCTCAGCAGCGCTCTAGAAGCAGCACGATGGGCGCCGTCCGCCTACAACGGGCAGCCGTGGCGATTGATCATTGCGCGCCGGGGCACTGCTCAGCATGCAGCCATTATCGAGACCCTCATCGGGTTCAACAAATCGTGGGCTGGATCCGCCGCAGCGCTAGTCGCCTTCGTCACAGAACGCACCAACGCTGATGGCAAGCCGCAACCTACTGCCTCGTATGACACCGGTCAGGCCGCCGCCTACTTCACGATCCAGGCGCAAAGCCACGGACTCTTCAGCCACCAGATGTCAGGGTTCGATGCCGACGCACTTGCGGCAGCGTTCGAAGTCGAGAGCCGGTTCACCCCAACGACCATCATGGCCATCGGCGCGATTGGCGATCCGTCCACGATCCCGGAACACCTTCACGAACGCGAAACCACACCCCGCGCACGACGTGCAGCTGCTGAATCGGTACTCGTCAACGCCTAACACTCGATGGCGCGTGGAGTCCGCTAGTTGTTAAAGCGGAACTCCACGACGTCGCCGTCGTTCATGACGTACTCCTTGCCCTCAACGCGCGCCTTACCCTTGGCGCGGGCCTCAGCGATGGAGCCGGTGGCGACGAGGTCATCGAAGCCGATGACCTCAGCTTTGATGAAGCCCTTTTCAAAGTCCGTGTGAATGACACCGGCAGCCTGGGGTGCCTTGGCGCCTTTCGGGATCGTCCAGGCGCGCGACTCTTTCGGGCCAGCAGTGAGATACGTCTGCAGGCCGAGAGTGTCGAAGCCGATGCGGGCGAGCTGGTCGAGACCGCTCTCTTCTTGGCCTGTGCTGGCGAGAAGTTCGGCGGCATCATCTTCGTCGAGGTCGATGAGTTCGGCCTCCAACTTGGCATCGAGAAAGATTGCCTTCGCGGGGGCAACAAGGGCTGCCAGTTCGGCGAGCTTATCGGCGCTGCCGAGCACCGCTTCATCCACATTGAAAACGTAAATGAATGGCTTGGACGTGAGCAAACCCAATTCGCGAATCGGCTCGAAATCAAGCTTCGTCGCGGACGACAACGGCTTGCCCTCGTTCAGCACCGTCTGAGCGGCGAGTGCAGCCTCGAGAACAGCAGGTTCGATGCGCTTAGTCTTGAGCTCCTTCTCGTAGCGAGTAATCGCCTTCTCGAGAGTTTGAAGATCAGCCAGAATCAGCTCAGTGTTGATGGTCTCCATGTCGGAGGCAGCATCCACCTTGCCGTCAACGTGAATAACGTCCGGGTCGCTGAAGCCACGCACGACCTGCGCGATAGCGTCAGCTTCGCGGATGTTCGCCAAGAACTTGTTGCCCAGACCTTCACCCTCGCTGGCGCCCTGCACAATGCCAGCGATATCAACGAAGGAGACTGGAGCAGGCAGAATGCGCTCGCTCTTGAAGATTTCGGCCAGCACCTTGAGGCGCGGGTCGGGCAGGTTGACGATGCCCACGTTAGGTTCGATGGTTGCGAACGGATAGTTCGCGGCGAGCACCGAATTCTTGGTCAGGGCGTTAAAGAGGGTGGACTTGCCGACATTCGGGAGTCCAACGATTGCAATAGTGAGAGCCACAGAAGTCAATCCTACCGGCGATAGCGCCCCCGAGGAACGGGGCCGCTATCGCCGAGCAGAAGCTAGCCGTTGGTTTGCGGGAAGCCCAGGTTGATTCCGCCGTGGCTGGGGTCGAGCCAACGACTCGTCACAGCCTTCTGGCGGGTGAAGAAACGGATCGCGTCGGGACCATACGCCTTAGCGTCCCCAAACATCGAATCCTTCCACCCACCAAAGGAGAAATACGAAACAGGCACGGGAATCGGCACGTTGATGCCTACCATGCCGACCTGCACTTCGCGCTGGAAACGGCGAGCCGCTCCCCCATCGCTCGTGAAGATCGCGGTGCCATTGCCATACTGCGAGGAGTTAATCAGTTCAAGACCCTCGTCGTAGCTGGCGACCCGGATAACCGAGAGCACAGGCCCGAAGATCTCGTGCTTATACACATCAGAATCAGTTGAGACACCGTCGATTAGCGTCGGGCCCAACCAGAAACCATTCGCGTCGCCATCAATCTCGATGCCGCGTCCATCAACAACAACCGTTGCGCCGTCAGTCGTGGCCAACTCGATGTAGCTCGCAACCTTGTCGCGGTGCTGCTGCGTGATGAGCGGACCCATGTCGCAAGAGCGGGTTCCATCCCCGACCGTGAGGCCAGACATCCGCTCCCCGATCTTTGCAATGAGTTCGTCAGCAACGGGTTCGACCGCAACGATGACCGAAATCGCCATGCAGCGTTCGCCAGCGGAACCAAACCCAGCGTTGACAGCAGAGTCTGCAACAAGGTCGAGGTCGGCATCGGGCAGCACCAGCATGTGGTTCTTAGCACCACCGAGAGCCTGAACGCGCTTGCCGTGGTGGGCTGCGGTCTCGTATATGTACTTGGCGATCGGCGTGGAACCAACGAAAGAAACGCTGGCAACATCGGGATGCTCGAGCAGGGTGTCGACGGCGAGCTTGTCTCCGTGCACCACGTTGAACACACCGTCAGGGAGCCCAGCCTCGGTGAAGAGTTCGGCCATCCAAATCGCGGACGATGGATCTTTTTCGCTCGGCTTCAATACAACAGTGTTACCCGCGGCAATTGCCATCGGGAAGAACCAGAGTGGCACCATTGCGGGAAAGTTGAACGGGCTGATGACCGCGGCTACACCCAGCGGCTGCTGCAGGGAATAAACGTCAACACCCGTCGACACGTTTTCGCTGTACTCGCCCTTGCTGAGCGTGGAGATCCCGCACGCGTACTCAATAACCTCAAGGCCACGAGCAATCTCGCCGGCGGCATCCGACAGCACCTTGCCGTGCTCGGCCGTAATGATCGCGGCAAGCTCATCTTTGCGAGCGTTGAACAGCTCACGGAACGCAAACATCACGCTCGTGCGCTTCGCGAGTGAGGTCGTGCTCCAGTCGGCGAAGGCGGCCTTAGCAGAGGCAACACCAGTGTTGACATCAGCGGCGGATGCCAGAGGAACAGTGCGAGCAACAGCGCCCGTAGCGGGATTGAAGACATCGCCGCGGTTGGGCGAATCGCCCTCGGTCGCGGAGCCGTTGATCCAGTGCGGAATAGTGGAGTACATGGGCCTACTTTCGATCGGAGGTGTGCCCAGTCTGCGACTCTAGTGATCTGCAATCAAGACCTAGTCATGCACGGACAATCTGCAAAAACGCACATTTGTGTCTGGCCCGCTAGCGCGGCGGCAACAATTCAGCACCGCGCCGAGCAACCTCACGATGCAACGCAGCACGGACCAACTGCACGGCTTCGACCTCCGCAGCTTCCTTTCGCACCGAAAGCGCAAACTCCAAACGAAAATCCACCGCGTCAGGCAGCACAGCAACCAGCCCCGGATCGTGGGCTGCCATGAACACATGCAGCAGCCCAACCCCGGCTCCCCGGCGTGTAGCCTCCAGTTGCGCAAACACACTCGTGGAACCAAAGCCCACCCGCATGCCGCCGAGCACCGGGGCCAGGTCGAGCTCGCGAACCGTGAGCAGTGCATCCACATAAAAAACGAGCGGATGCCTGTCGAGGTCAGCGACAGAACGAATCGGCGGATGCGCAGCCACATAGTCCGGCGAGGCGTACAGCCGCAGCGCGTAGGCCGCGAGAGGTTCGGAGGCGAGACGCGACGTCGCCGCGGAGCCGATCGTGATCGCCAAATCGAATCCGGCGCCGCGCAGGCTGAGCGGGCGGGTCGACGTGACCAATTCGACGGTGATGGCCGGATGCTCCGCCTGAACTGCCGCGAGCGCTGCGGTGACAAAGGTGGCCCCGAATCCATCGGGCGCAACGATGCGTACGGTGCCGCGCACTTCATCGGCTCCCCCGCTGGCTGCGCCGACCACGTTTTCGACAATGTTTTCGAGTCCGGCAGCCCGGGTGGCGACTTCGCGGCCGATGGCGGTGAGTTCCCAGCCGTCGGCCCCGCGGTCGAGCAACCTCACCCCAAGCGCGGCTTCGAGCCGGTCAATACGGCGGCGCACCGTGGTGTGATCGACGCCAAGAAGGGTTGCGGCCGATACCATCCGCCCGGCCCTTGCGACGGCGATGAGGTAGCGCAAATCGTCGGTGCTCACATCAAGCGGATGCACGGAATCGCTGGCCATTCCCCCAGCCTAGAGCGGGGAACCGCTTGCCCTCCCGCATTGCTCCCCGAAATGTCCGCGCAGGCTGGCACACTGGCGGAATGGATCCCCTCCTCGCACTCATCATCGGTCTGCTCATCGGCGCTGTTCTTGGCATCGTTATCGGGCTGCTCGTCGCCCGCGTGCGCGCGACAACGCCGACAGACCATGTCGACCCCGAAGTGCTTGAGGCACGCCACCAAGCTGCGATCGCGCAAGTGACCGCCACAGAGAAGGAGCAGCAGTCTCGGCTTTCGGCTGAATTGGCATCCATCACTGCCCGCGCTAGCGCACTGGGCGAACAGGTTGCTTCGTTGCAACAGCAATATAGAGAGACCATCGACCGCCAGCGTGATGAAGCTCAAGCTTTGGCTGAGCGCGAGCGCCGAGAATCAAAAGTCCTCCAGGCGCTCACTCCTGTGCAGGAGACGCTGCGCACAATGCAAAACAAGGTCACCGAGTTGGAGTCGCAGCGCAGCCTGCAACACGGTGAACTGAGCCAACAGCTGAAGTCGGCAACAGAATCTGAAGAGCGTTTGCGCAGCACCGCCGAGTCACTAGCATCGGCTCTGCGCAACAACTCCACCCGTGGCGTGTGGGGCGAGACTCAGTTGCGCAACGTCGTGCAAGCGGCAGGCCTTATCGAGCGCGTCGACTTCGACGTGCAGTCGAGCATCAATTCGGATGCTGGCGCTGGCCGCCCCGACATGGTCGTGCACCTCCCCGGCGGCAAGAACATTGCCGTAGACGCCAAAGTACCGTTCACCGCCTTCTTAGAGGCAAGCCAAATCTCCGTCACCGCCACCGGCGAAGAAGGTGCTCGCCGTGAGGCCCTCATCAAGCAGCACGTCAAGGTGATGCGCGGCCACATCGACACCCTGGCCAGCAAGGCATATTGGGCCGGACTCGACGCCTCCCCCGAACTCGTCATCGCCTTCATCCCCAGCGAATCGCTTGTGTCATCCGCAATGGAAGCTGACCCCTCGATCATGGATTACGCCTTCGGCAAACGCGTCGCCCTCGCCTCCCCCGTGACCCTGTGGTCGGTGCTCAAAACTGTCGCGTTCTCGTGGCAGCAAGACGTGCTCACCGATCAGGCCAAGACCCTGTTCGACCTCAGCAAAGAGCTCTACCAGCGACTAGCCACCCTCGCCGATCACGCCGACAAACTGCGTCGCTCAATCGACACCACCGTGAACAGTTACAACCAGTTCGCGAACTCTCTCGAAACTCGCGTGCTCGTGACCGCCCGCAAGCTCAACGCACTCGACGAATCAAAAGTCATCGGCACCACGAACACGGTCGAGGGAACGCCGAAGCACATCACGGCAGTCGAAATGGAACTCGAACTACCCGAAGAAGGCGCCTAGGTCAGTCGCTCCGCACCAACAGGACTAGTGGTCGAGCCACTTCTGTGCGAGGTGATCTGCAGTGATGCGACGGATCGTGCCCGAATGTGACCGAAGAACAATCGACTCCGTACGAATAATGGGGCCCATCCGGCGCACCCCTTTCACGAGTCCGCCATCGGTAACCCCCGTCGCCACAAAGAACGTGTTGTCACCGGAGACCATCTCGTTCGCGGTATAGACGTGGTCAAATTTCAGGCCGGCATCCACCCCCCGTTGACGTTCATCGTCAGTCTGCGGGGACAGAATTGTCTGGATCTCGCCGCCCAGAGCTTTGATGGCACACGCGGTCGCAACACCCTCCGGGCTGCCACCGATACCCACACACATGTCGATACGAGTGCCATATAGCGCCGCGTTGATTCCACCGGCAACATCGCCGTCGAGCATGAGCCGAGAACCCGCACCGCTGGCACGGATGTCTTCGATGAGTTGAGCATGACGAGGGCGGTCAAGCACCGCAACCACCACATCCTCGACCGGCTTACCCTTTGCCTTCGCGAACGCCCGAATGTTCTCAGCTATCGGCTTGCGGATATCGATAACACCGACACCCTCAGCGCCGGTAACAATCTTGTCCATGTAAAAAACGCTGGAGGCGTCGAGCATTGTTCCGCGGTCAGATACCGCGATCATTGAGATCGCATTCTGCCTTCCGGCGGCGGTCAGCGAGGTGCCGTCAATAGGGTCTACCGCAATGTCACAGGCGGGGCCACGACCGGTGCCCACGTGCTCTCCGTTGAACAGCATGGGAGCCTTATCTTTCTCCCCCTCACCAATCACCACGAGGCCGTCGAAATCGACGGTGCCCAAGAACTTGCGCATCGCATCAACTGCGGCACCATCGGCACCGAGCTTGTCGCCCTTGCCAATAAAAGGAACCGCGCGAATCGCAGCCGCTTCAGTAGCTCGCACGAGCTCAAGAGCGAGGTTGCGATCGGGGTGGAGGAAAAGCGTGCCGGTTTCTAAACTCACCTAGAGGCATCCTTCGTAGATAGTGGTCGACTGGGGACGCGCCGGTGGTGGTCAGCGCAGCGCCCAGCCTACCGGAATCAACGTTCACCCTCGCCAGCCACTGGTACCGCCGTCCCGCGCCGCAACAGTTCGCACCCGCCCAGTGGGGGTGGATAGAATCGACGCGAGCCGGACCAGAGCGGTAGTCGGTACCGTATGAGGAGAGACAACAATGCCCGTCGCAACCCCAGATCAGTACTCAGAGATGCTCGACAAGGCTAAGAAGAACTCTTTCGCCTACCCCGCCATCAACGTATCGTCGTCCTCGACGATCAACGCCGTGTTGCAAGGACTCAGCGATGCTGGCTCTGACGGCATCATTCAGGTAACTACCGGTGGCGCCGACTACTTTGCCGGCCAGTCGGTTAAGGCACGCGCATCCGGAGCTCTCGCCTTCGCAGCATTCGCCACCGAGGTTGCCAAGAACTACCCGGTGACCGTCGCGCTCCACACAGACCACTGCCCCAAGAACGCTCTCGATGACTTTGTTTACCCGCTGATCGCGGCATCCGAAGCTGAGGTCAAAGCCGGTCGCAACCCGATCTTCCAGTCGCACATGTGGGATGGCTCGGCTGTTCCACTCGACGAGAACCTCGCTATCGCGCGCGAAATCTTGCCTCGCATGAGGGCAATCAACTCGATTCTCGAAGTTGAAATTGGTGTTGTCGGCGGCGAAGAAGATGGCGTGAGCCACGACATCAACGACAGCCTCTACACCACGCTGGATGACGTCATCGCCACTGTAGAAGCGCTCGGTCTGGGCGACCAGGGTCGCTACATCGCCGCCCTCACCTTTGGCAACGTGCATGGTGTGTACAAGCCAGGAAACGTCAAGCTGCGCCCCGAACTGCTGGGCGAAATTCAGGCCGGTATTGCCGCAAAGTATGGCACGGGCGCGAACCCTCTCGACCTCGTATTCCACGGTGGATCAGGTTCGACCGACGCCGAAATCGCTACCGCTGTTGCGAACGGTGTCATCAAGATGAACATCGACACCGACACCCAATACGCCTACAGCCGGTCAATCGCCGACACTGTTCTGCGTAACTACGACGGCTTCCTGAAGGTCGACGGCGAAGTCGGAAACAAGAAGATTTACGATCCGCGCGCCTGGGGCAAGATCGCCGAGTCCGCCGTCGCAAAGCGTGTTGTTGAGGCGACTCAGCAGCTCGGCTCGGCTGGCCACTCCGGCAAGTAATCATTCACGCTAGACGGGGTCGACTTTCGGGTGGGCCCCGTTGCGTCGTTAACGCGCCCGACAACGCAGTGTGTGTAGAGCTCTCGATTACTACGGCTGCTGCTGAAGGCCGTCGACGTATGCCATGAATCCCGGATCGCTCATGACCGTAACAAGGATCGCGACGACGAGGGCTATTCCAGCAATTACGGCACCGACGATGGGGATCCAAAACGCGATGCGTTTGCGTTGAATCTGAATGAGCGAGAAAACGATGGCGAGCACCAGCACCACAAGGCGAACGATGTTGGCTGCGCCTCCCGCCTCGGCCGCCAAGGCCTCTGATGAGAATGACTCGACGCCCTGACCCGCAAGTCCCTCCCGCAACGCAGGGCCCAAGTTGGAGACGGTGCTGAAGGTATTGATGACATCCACAACGCCGAAGAGCAACAGGGTTGAGGTGAGCAAGACGTCCCACATGCGTCGTTTGCGCTCGGGCGCGATCGCAGCATTCGCCGTGTTGGCAAAATGTGGCTGCGCTGCATCGGGACGGTGAGTGGACGAAGCCGAGCCGAGGTCTCGCGGTGCCACCGGAGGAGCCGGCTGTTGCGGTGTCACGGATGCATCCGAGCTCTGCGAATCAACGGCACCATCACTAGGGTGTGACGGCGCAGCGATTGGCAGCGGTGCGTACTCGCCGTATTTTGGTCGGGGGCGCGGGTCAGTCATTATTTATTGCCAATCGAGTTTGCGATTGCGCCCGCCGAGGCCACGTTCGTCAGGGTTACCTGCGGCATCAGTGCGCAGTTCTTTAGGGAGCGAAAACATGAGATCTTCCTCGGCGGTTACGACGCTAGACACATCACCGTAACCTGCGTCCGCAAGGTCGGCGAGCACTTCTTGAACAAGAACTTCGGGAACGGATGCGCCGCTCGTGACACCGACGGTCGAGATGCCGTCGAGCCACTCCTGTTTGATTTCGCTCGCATAGTCAACGCGATAAGCGGCCTTGGCGCCGTACTCGAGGGCAACATCCACCAGTCGCACGGTGTTTGAGCTGTTTGCGCTCCCAACGACGATGACGAGTTCTGCCTCTTCGGCGACCTTCTTAATCGCGACTTGACGGTTTTGGGTGGCGTAGCAGATGTCGTCACTCGGCGGATCTTGCAGAGTGGGAAAGCGTTCGCGCAGCAAGCGCACCGTTTCCATGGTTTCGTCAACGCTCAGCGTGGTTTGTGATAGCCACACGAGGTTGTCGGTGTTGTCGATGACAATATTGGGCACATCGGCGGGACTGTTCACGAGGATGGTGCGTTCGGGTGCATGACCCATCGTGCCTTCAACCTCTTCGTGCCCGTCATGGCCGATTAGTAAGATTTGGTAGTTGTCGCGTGCGAAGCGAGTGGCCTCGCGATGCACCTTGGTGACAAGAGGACACGTCGCATCGATTGCGTGCAACTCGCGGTCGGCAGCGCCCTTGACCACTGCAGGAGAGACACCGTGGGCAGAGAATACGACCGTCGACCCCTCGGGCACTTCGTCGACATCATCCACAAATATCGCGCCCTGTGCTTCAAGGGTGGTCACGACATGAATGTTGTGCACAATCTGCTTGCGTACGTAGATGGGAGCGCCATAGTTGGCGAGCGCTTTCTCGACCGCGATGACCGCCCGATCTACTCCTGCACAGTAGCCGCGAGGAGCAGCCAGCAGCACACGTTTGACACCGGCAACCGGTAGATCTTTCAACTGTTCGCGGCGTGCAGGCATCTGGGGCATCGCTAGCGCTTGGGCGCTTCCGTTAGAAATGGTGCTCACCCAATTGATTCTACCGAAGAGTGCTGCACGAACGCCGAGCGCACTGCGGTATCGGCGGCATCCTCTACCCTGTAATGACGAGCTTGAGGAGGCTAGGTGACGATCACAGAGGGCCCGCCCACCGTTGATACTCCGTGGCCGGTGTCGGTGCTGTCGCACAAGATTCGCGGTTGGATCGAACGTCTGGGCACCGCCTGGGTTGAAGGTGAAATCACCCAGTGGGGTGGTTCGGGCGGCAACATCTACGGCAAGCTCAAAGACCTCGACGTGGATGCCACCATTTCGTTCACGATTTGGTCATCGGTGCGCACCAAACTTCCCAACGACCTGAAGCAGGGCGACCGCGTCGTCGCGCTCGTCAAACCCAACTATTGGGTCAAGGGTGGAACGCTCACAATGCAGGTGCTCGAGATGCGGCACGTTGGTCTTGGCGATCTGCTTGAACGCCTCGAACTGTTGCGCCAGAAACTGCGCGCGGAGGGTCTCTTCGACCACAAGAAACCGCTGCCGTTCTTGCCCAACTGCATCGGCCTTGTTACCGCGAAAGATAGTGACGCTGAAAAAGATGTGCTGCGCAATGCACAATTGCGCTGGCCGGCCGTAAAGTTCCGCATGGCCTACGCGGCGGTGCAGGGCGAACGCGCCGTCAAGGAAGTCTCTGAGGGGATCAGAGTGTTGGATGCCGACCCTGAGGTCGATGTCATCATCATCGCCCGCGGAGGTGGAGACTTTCAGAACCTGCTCGTGTTCAGCGACGAATCGTTAGTGCGCACGGCTGCGGCCTGCCAGACTCCTCTAGTTTCTGCGATCGGGCACGAGAATGATCGGCCCTTGCTCGACGAGGTCGCCGACCTGCGAGCATCCACCCCCACGGATGCCGCCAAAAGGGTCGTCCCCGATGTTGCTGAAGAGTTGAGCCGGGTGCAGCAGGCACGCGCGGGGATGCGGCTGCGCATCACTCAACGCTTGGGGCATGAGGGTGATCGCTTGGAGTCTTTGCGCACCAGACCGGTGCTGGCGAATCCGGTGTCGCTCGTTGATGCGCACGCCGATGAGCTTTCCCGTTACGTTTCTCGCAGCAACGAGTTGGTTGAGCGTGCGATCGAGAAGGCGCATGCCGGGGTGACCGAACTCACGGGTCAATTGCGTGCCCTTTCTCCACAGCGCACTCTGCAGCGTGGCTATGCGATTGCGCAGCTTCCGGATGGCTCTGCCGTGCGTTCGCGCGCCGATGCCCCCGACGGCACCGAGTTGTTACTCACGGTGGCCGACGGCAAGATTTCCACCACTGTCACCGGCCAGCCGGCAGACACCTAGAGAACAGTAGAATTACATCGTGGCTACCCCCAGTGAGACTCCCGTCAGTGACCTCAGTTATGAACAAGCTCGGGATGAACTCATCTCCGTTGTCAATGAGCTAGAGCAGGGTTCTGCGACGCTTGAACAGTCACTCGCCCTGTGGGAGCGCGGCGAAGCGCTGGCACAGCGGTGTGAGGAATGGCTGATCGGAGCGCGTGCTCGCCTCGATGCCGCGAGAAGTGTTGCGCCGACGGGTGCTGATGCCACGGGTGACACGAGTGCTGACCAATAATGGCAAAGAGCACTGGACCACGCGTCGTCGCAGAACTGGGCCGCCCCGAAACGCCTGACGAGACGTTCGCACGTAAGGCCGAGAACTCGCGCAAGCACCGAGCGAACCAGACGCTGTTCAACCTTGTCATCGCAACGGTTGCTTCTCTCGGCATTGTCTTATTTCTTGTGTTGGTCGTGGTCCGCCCGACCAGCGAGGAGCCTGTCACTGCGGACTACCAAACCATTGCCGCTGACGCCCAGACGAATGCCAGCGAGCCCCTTCTCGCGCCGACCCTGCCCGCTGTGTGGTACGCGAATTCGGCTCGGCTCGGTACCACCTCGTCAGTTCAGACCTGGTATGTCGGCTTCGTGACACCGGCATCACCGTCGTCGCAGTTTGTTGCTCTTGAGCAGGGCATCGACTCGAACGAGACCTGGCTCTCAATCGTTACCGACGGTGCGCTCGCGACCGACACCACGACGATCGGTGGAATCGATTGGACAATCTACGACCGTCGCTCGTCCTCAGACACCGGAAACTACGCATACTCCATGTCAGCGCAGATTGCAGGCAGCACGGTTGTATTGCACGGAACGGCCACAAACGAAGAATTCGAACTACTGGCGGCCGCGATCGCTGCCGAGTCGGAGAGTGAATGACGAATCCCACCAAAACACCGGCACAGGTGTGGAACGAGATGGCGCGCGGCAATGAGCGTTTCGTTGCTGGCGAGCCCCACCATCCTCGCCAAGACGTTGAGCGTCGCACCGAACTCGCGCTGGCTCAAGCGCCTCACGCTGCGCTGTTCGGGTGCAGTGACTCTCGCCTCGCTGCTGAGATCATTTTTGACAAAGGTCTCGGCGATCTTTTTGTTGTACGCAACGCCGGCCAGATCATCTCCGACTCCGTGATCGGCTCCCTCGAGTACGCAGTCGGCGTGCTCAACGTGCCACTCATCCTCGTGCTCGGGCATGACGAGTGCGGTGCGGTTGCGGCAGCGATCGAGTCGCAGGTGGCAGACGCTCCTGTGCTCCCCCCACACATCGAGTCACTCATCGCGAAGATCGTGCCCGCCGTGCGCCGAGTGGCCGGTAGCGAAACTGGCGCCATCGACATGGCGACGATCAGCTCGACTGATGTCGGCCGCGAACACTTGCGCGAAACGATCGCCGAACTAGTGAGCTCCTCTGAACTCATCAGTGATGCGATCGCCGCGGGTACGCTTGCAGTAGTGGGCGCAAACTATCGCTTGCTTGAAGGTAGGGCTGTGCCTGACGTCGTCGTCGGCATGGTCTAGCGCTCTCCACCACGTTCTCACACCAATTCGCTCGCAAACAAAGGACTAGAACGCTGTGACGAGTTCAACCGAATACCGCATCGAACACGACACCATGGGCGAGGTACGCGTGCCCAAGGATGCCCTCTACGGCGCTCAGACCCAGCGTGCCGTTGAGAACTTTCCCATCTCGGGCACTGGTCTAGAGCCAGCCCAGATCGTCGCTCTCGCGCGCGTCAAGCGCGCAGCAGCGATCGCCAACAACGAACTCGGCAAGCTTGATCCGGCCATCGCAGACGCCATCGTCGGCGCCGCAGACCAGATCATCGACGGCCAGCACCACGACCAGTTCCCGGTAGACACCTACCAGACCGGCAGCGGCACCTCCTCGAACATGAACATGAACGAGGTGCTCGCCCGTCTCGCGAGTGACTCGCTCGGCAGCGTCGTTCACCCCAACGACCATGTGAACGCTTCGCAGTCATCAAATGACGTGTTTCCCACTTCGGTGCACCTCGCCGTGACCGGTGCGCTGATTGGTGACCTCATCCCTGCCCTTGAACACCTCGCTGCAGCGCTCGACGTCAAGGCAGAGCTGTGGAAAGGTGCGGTAAAGGCTGGCCGAACGCACCTCATGGACGCAACCCCCGTAACCCTCGGCCAGGAATTCGCGGGCTACGCTCGCCAAATTCGTCTCGGTGTCGCGCGCGTGCAGTCGAGCATCCCGCGGGTCGCAGAAGTACCGCTCGGCGGAACCGCAGTCGGCACCGGAATCAATACCCCGTTGGGCTTTCCGCAACGCGTGATCGCAATTCTTGCCGAGAACTCAGGGCTGCCGATTACGGAAGCCGAAGATCATTTCGAAGCTCAGGGTGCGCGCGACTCCCTCGTTGAAGCATCGGGCGCACTGCGAGTGATCGCCGTCTCCGTCACCAAGATCTGCAACGACCTGCGCTGGATGGGCTCAGGCCCCAACACGGGCCTCGGCGAACTACACATCCCCGACCTCCAGCCCGGCTCTTCGATCATGCCCGGCAAGGTCAATCCCGTCATTCCCGAAGCCGTGCTGATGGTGTGCGCACGCGTCATCGGCAACGATGCCACAATCGCCTGGGGTGGAGCATCCGGAGCATTCGAACTCAACGTGGCTATTCCTGTCATGGGAACCTCGCTGCTCGAGTCGAGCCGACTGCTGTCTAACTCGCTGCGAGCACTCGCCGACAAAACCGTCGACGGCCTCGAAGCGAACCTGCCGCGTGCACTCGCATTGGCCGAGTCGTCGCCGTCAATTGTGACACCGCTCAACAAGATCATCGGCTATGAAGCCGCCGCCAAGATTGCCAAGCACTCGGTTGCAGAATCGATGACGGTGCGCGAAGCAGTAATTGACCTCGGTTTCGTCGAACGCGGCGAAGTCACCATCGACCAGCTGGATGCCGCACTCGACGTACTGTCGATGACTACACCCGGCTAGTCTCCGAGATCCACCAGCGTGAGGGGCGCACCGTCGAGAGCTTCGACGGTGCGTTCTCCTATGGGGTCACTCAACGAGATGGGAATTAACACTGATCCGGTGAGGTCGTCACCCACCGGGCACCCCACAATGTTGTCAGGCGTCGAACCATCACTGGGCGTGGGAAGCCCGTAGAGCACAGCAAGCTGAACCCGTTCGGGCGTCTCGATCACCACTACACGTCGCGGAATGCACAGCAGCGGCCCCCGCACCTTGACAACCACATCCGCGCCACTAATCGTCGAATCTGTCTCGTTGGGCGGACTGCCGATATAACCCGGGATGTTGGTGGTTCCGAGGCGGGAGAACGGCTCGAGATTGAGCAGATATAGCGGCGCTCGTTCTTCGTCGTTCACCGGCAAATAGCTGTCGATCGGCACATCAACGAGAGTGTCGTCTGTCGACTGGTTCGTTTGAAAACTGCGGTACACGAGCAGCGGCTGTGGCGTTCCCCACGTCTGCTCGATGTCGTTGGTGCGTGGCAACTCAACAGGTTCTCGACCGGCAGACCACATCATCGCGAGCACAATTGTCAGTAGCGCTACGCCAAGGGCTATCGCGGAAATGAGCCGACGGTAGGCGTAGGCGGCACCGCCCGGTTCAGAACTGTGCACGTCGGTTACAGACCACGAAAAAAGGCTGCGCCACTGGTTTCGGGGAGCAAAAATCGCCCACGCAGCGGCCACCCCTAAGGGAACCGCGATTAACCACCAGACCCAGCCCACGAAAAAACCTTACGTTGTCTGAGCGTGACTCGCTGACACTCGCACGGCACGCTCAGACTTCGAAAGGCAATTCTTAGGTGAGTTCGTTACCCTCCAAGAGCTCGGTGACGAGGGCCGCAATCGCAGAACGCTCGGAGCGAGTGAGAGTAATGTGCCCGAATAGCGAGTGGCCCTTCAGCGTTTCAATGACCGAAGCGACACCATCGTGGCGTCCAACACGGAGGTTGTCACGCTGTGCAACATCGTGGGTCAGAACGACACGAGAGTTCTGACCGATACGGCTGAGCACTGTCAACAGAACGTTACGTTCGAGCGACTGTGCCTCATCCACGATCACAAAGGCATCGTGCAACGAGCGACCGCGGATGTGCGTGAGCGGAAGCACCTCAAGAAGGCCACGATCAAGCACCTCTTCAAGAACATTCTCAGAAACAACCGAACCCAGAGTGTCAAACACCGCCTGAGCCCACGGGTTCATCTTCTCGGAAGCATCACCGGGCAGGTACCCCAACTCCTGGCCCCCCACCGCGTAGAGCGGCCGGAACACCATGATCTTGCGGTGCTGCTGCTTCTCCAGCACAGCCTCGAGGCCGGCGCAAAGCGCGAGAGCCGACTTGCCGGTTCCTGCCCGACCACCGAGGGAAACAATTCCGAGTTCCGGATCGAGCAACATCTCGATCGCCAGACGCTGTTCAGCGCTGCGCCCGTGAAGACCGAAAATGTCGCGGTCGCCACGTACGAGCGACATCTTGCCTCGCGCCGTTACCCGCGCAAGTGCCGACCCCCGCTCCGAGTGCACGATGAGCCCCGTATTGATCGGCATGTCACCGACAGTGCGTGAATGGAGTTCCTCTTTGTCGTATAGTTCGGCGACCTGCTCGCCACTCAACTCGATTTCCGCCTGCCCTGTCCAGCCAGAGTCAACCGCAAGCTCGGCGCGGTACTCCTCAGCGGCGAGACCGATGGATGCCGCCTTTACCCGCAAAGGAAGATCCTTTGAGACGACCGTGACATCCAATCCCTCGTTTGCGAGGTTCAGCGCAACAGCAAGGATTCGCGAATCGTTGTCGCCGAGCTGCAGCCCAGACGGCAACACCGACATGTTGGAGTGGTTGAGCTCGACGCGCAGAGTTCCGCCATCCTCACCGACCGAAATCGGAAAGTCGAGGCGCTCATGCTTCACCCGCATCTCGTCAAGATTGCGCAACGCTTGCCGCGCAAAATACCCAATCTCAGGGTCATTTCGTTTGGCTTCGAGTTCGGTGATCACCACTACGGGTAAAACAACATTGTGTTCGGCGAACCGCTTGATCGAACTCGGATCGGAGAGCAATACGGAAGTGTCGAGCACGTAGGTGCGCTCGGCTTGTCGTTGGGCCCGCCCTCCCGCCTTCGACGTGGTGTTCGTGGTCTTGGGGGTAGCTAGCTCGGCCAACGTGCACTCCATCCCCGGGTGCGCGAGCACTCGGATCCAGTCTGCGAAGACGGCCAGTACTTTACGAAAACGAACTTACGTGGCCGTCTCGATCAGGTGCCATACCTGATGTGTGAACGCTAAACCTGTCGTGCAATCTGGGCGCAACGACACGCCATGAGAAACCATTGCGTCACAAACTGGGGCCAAAGTTCATGTCGCCGACTATTGGCCAAAACGGCGGTGGCGACGCGCGAAGTCTCGCAGCGCTCGCAAAAAGTCAACCTCACGCAAATCGGGGCCGAGTGCCTCAACAAAGTACAACTCGCTGTGCGCCGTCTGCCACAACATGAAATCACTAATGCGCTGCTCACCCGATGTGCGGATCACGAGATCGGGGTCGGGCTGACCCCTCGTATACAGGTGCTCGCCGATCAGTTCGGGAGTCAATAACTCCGCCAACGCCTCAAGGCTGTGACCCTCATCGCTGTGGTTGCGCACGATATTGCGCATCGCCTCGGCAATTTCGTGGCGGCCACCATAACCAATCGCCAAATTCACGTGGAGCCCAGTGTTCGTGGCTGTTCGATCACGGGCCGCAGTGAGCTGAGCTTTAAGTTGCTCGGGGAGCCCGGCATCCGATCCGACGTGTTGCACACGCCAGTCGCGAAAGTGCGAAAGATCTTCAGCCAAATCGCCGATGATCGTGAACAACTCGCCCAGCTCTTCGGGGGAACGCCCCGTGAGGTTGTCATTGGACAGCAAGTAGAGAGTGGCAACCGAGATGTCGAGGTCGTCACACCAGACCAGAAATTCTCGGTACTTGGCAGCACCGGCACGATGACCGTGCGCTGCCGTTTCGAGGTCTTTCAACTTCGCCCAACGCCTGTTGCCATCAATGATCATGGCGACGTGGCGCGGCAATTGCTGGCCCTCTAGTTGGCGCCGCAACTTCTTCTGGTAGAGACCGTAAAGAAAACCACGACCGAGGGGAAACTTTCGCTGACTCACGGAACTACGTTAGACCACTGCGGTGCGCAGCGAGTGAAAGTGCGCCGGGCGTAAACTGTGCACATGAATTATGACGCCTCAGAAACTGCCGCGCTCGAGGCCGTCGACCAGGAGGATGCTGCAGGTCTCCCCCAGCTCCCTCTCGTCGAGGACGCGATCGCTTTCGACGCCGTAGAGAAGAAGCCAACGTGGCGTGGCTGGATTCACGCCGGCACCTTTCCCGTGGCGATCATCCTTGGCGTAATCCTGCTGGTACTGGCCGAAGGAGTCGCCGCTAAGGTGAGTTCCGCAGTCTTTGTTGCATCGTCGCTCATGCTGTTCGGGATTTCGGCGCTCTACCACCGCTTCAACTGGAGCGAGAAGACGCGAATGCTGCTCAAGCGTTTCGATCACTCGAACATCTTTTTGTTGATCGCTGGCTCATACACGCCCATCACGGTGCTCGCCCTACCGCCAGAGAAGGCAGCCATACTGCTCACGATTGTCTGGACGGGAGCGGCTCTCGGAATCGGGTTCCGCATCTTCTGGGTTGGCGCCCCACGCTGGCTCTACGTTCCCCTCTACATTCTGCTCGGGTGGGGAGCGATGATGTTCATCGTCGACTTCTTCCAAGCCAACTGGATCATGATGACGCTGATCTTGGTCGGCGGACTCTTCTACACCATCGGAGCCGTCATTTATGGCCTCAAGCGCCCCAACCCGATCCCCGGAGTCTTTGGATTCCACGAAATCTTTCACACGCTGACGCTATTGGCGTTCCTATGCCACTGGGCAGGAATCTTCCTTGTGGCGACTAATCCGCCCGTTGTGTAGGAGGACCATCGGTGTCAGGCGCGCGGCTCGTGTCGATACCCTCGACATCGCCACTTCCCTCAATCGCACCATCAGCAAGCGTCTGCTCATTGCGAATGGTTTCTTGAGCGAGCTCCCGGTAACGGACTCGTCGAACGCGGCGATTCATGTCCACGATGATGAGCAGCGTCGCAACCGCGATAAAGAGCGTCGCGACGAAGCCCACAACGCCGGGGGTAACCAAATTAACGTCACCGTTGTACTCCGGGTACAGGCTCGGCTCAGGACTCGGAGTCGCGGTCCAGAGAATCGCGCTGTGGGCGAGCGAAGTGAAAGAAATCAACTGTTGTCCTCTGAAATGTACACCCGATGATTCCATCATCCGAGTTTGCGAATAGCCTTGTAATCACCAGAATACCGTCGCCACAAGGAGCAACGCGTGCCCGAATCATCCACTAGCAACTCAGGCACCGCTAACAGCGCTGACGCCACACCAGTTGAGGGGCCCGCACGCACCGATCTCGACGCACGGTATGGCCGAAGCCCGAAAGCAAAACGCAACAACCGCCTCATTGTCGTGACTGTCGCGATTGGATTCGTTGCCGTGTTCACTGCCTGGCTGGTCTGGGGCGGACTGCTGGAGGCGCCCGCCCAATTCGAAGCCAAAGACACTGGCTTTGACCTCATCGACGATTCCACTGTCACCGTTCGCTGGCAATTCAACGTGCCAGAAAACACGGATGCTCGCTGCGCTGTCCAAGCGCTCAACTCAACATTCGCCATCGTGGGCTGGAAAGTCGTCGACGTTCCCGCCAGCGATCTGCGCAACCGGGCGCTCAGCGAAACAATTCGCACAACGGAACAAGCAGTGTCTGGCTTGATCTACCGGTGCTGGCTCACCTAGGCTGGAGCAAATCATCTCGAAACCGGCCAATAGCGGCCGGTTTCTCTTTTGTATAGGGAGAAGCACAGTGGCTGCACAAGATAACGTCACGTGGTTGACCCAGGAGGCGTTCGATCGTCGCACCGCCGAACTGGAGCAGCTCACGGGTGAAGCACGGTACGAAATTGCCAAAAAAATTGAGGCCGCCCGCGAAGAAGGCGATCTCAAGGAGAACGGTGGCTACCACGCTGCCAAGGAAGAGCAGGGCAAGATTGAGGCCCGCATCCGCGTTCTCACCGAACTACTGCGTCACGCCGTTGTCGGCGATGTGCAAGATGCTGACGGTCTCGTCGAGCCGGGTATCCTCGTCACAGCCAACATCATGGGCGACGAAAACGTCTTCTTGCTCGGAAGCCGCGAAATTGTCGCTGACGACAGCGACCTCGACGTCTACAGCGAGAAGAGCCCGCTCGGCATGGCAATCAACGGTCTCAAGGTGGGCGAATCGACCACGTACACTGCGCCCAACGGCAAAGAGATCACCGTTGAAATCCTGAAAGTAGCAACCTACTCAGGCTAGAAGTCGACCTGAGGGTCAAAGCCTTCGTCCCTGAGCCGTGAGAGCACTGACTCCGCGTGCTCAGGGCCACGGGTTTCAATGTGCAGTTCGAGCTGAACCTGGCTGAACTGCGCTTTGTTGTTGTGTCTGCTGTGCAGCACCTCAACCACGTTCGCATTCGCCTCGGCAATGATGCCGGAGATTCGCGCAAGCTGGCCGGGTCGGTCAGGGAGCGGAATGCGCAAACGCAAGTACCGTTCGGATGCAGAGAGCCCGTGACTGATGATGCGTTCCATGATCATGGGGTCGATATTGCCGCCGCTCAACAGAACAACCGTGTTGCCGCTCGGCGGGATCTTGCCCGAGAGGATGGCGGCTACTCCGACGGCACCCGCCGGCTCCACCACCTGTTTGGCGCGCTCCAGAAGTACCACTAGCGCGTAGGCGGTCTGGTCTTCGGTAACGGTGATGACTTCATCGACGAGATCGCGCACCATGGCGAAGTTCAGTTCGCCAGGCTTGCTGACCGCGATACCGTCAGCGATGGTGGGTGACGTCTTTATTTCTACGATCTCGCCCTTGTCGAGCGAGGGTGGGTAGGCGGCTGCGTTGGCCGCTTGCACGCCAATCACACGAACAGTGCGGCCTTCCTCACGCGCGCGAAGCTTAATCGCTCCAGCAACACCAGAAACGAGTCCGCCGCCCCCAATAGGCACAATGACCGTATCGACGTTAGGTACCTGGTCAAAGACCTCCAACGCCAGGGTGCCTTGGCCGGCAACAATATCGAAGTGGTCGAAGGGGTGGACGAGTACGGCACCGGTCTCTTCAGCGAACCGTGCGGCTGCGCGCAGTGGTTCGTCTACCGTGTTGCCTCGCAAGATGACCTCGGCCCCGTAGTGACGAGTTGCCTGCAGCTTGGGAAGGGGCACACCCACCGGCATGAAAATGGTGGACTTGATGCCCAACTCACGAGCCGCGAACGCGACGCCTTGAGCATGATTGCCTGCCGAAGCTGCGACCACGCCCCGGGCCTTTTCTTCGTCCGTTAGACCAGCAAGTCGATTGTAGGCACCGCGAATCTTGAACGAGCCCGTTCGCTGAAGGTTTTCACACTTCAAGAAAACAGGTGAACCGAGAATCTCCGCGAGAAACCGCGACGTTTGCATGGGCGTTACATCAGCAACTTCCGCGACCCGCTCACGTGCTTTCTCATAATCAGCAAGTGTGGGGCCGGGCATCCGATTATCTACCATCGTCGAGGACATAGCTCAAGGTGGGGCGAGGGTTCGTGCGCCAGTCGCCACTGGCAATGTACTCGGTCATAACATTCACTACGGCCACGAGCGGAACTGCGAACAGGGCCCCCGGAATGCCTGCGATGAAGGAACCCGCGGCTACCGCAAACACGACGGCGAGGGGATGAACTTTCACGGCGGTGCCCATGATGAGTGGCTGAAGAATGTGCCCCTCAAGTTGCTGCACGAGCAAGACAATACCGAGCATGATCACTGCAGGAATCGGGCCCAAGAATACGAGTGCGATAAAGATCGCGAGCGCTCCCGTGATGAGGGCACCAACAACGGGAATAAATGAACCCAAGAAGACGGCAACAGCAATCGGGATGACAAGAGGAAAACCACCGTAGAACAATCCCAAGATCCACGCACCAACGCTGATGCCCACGGCATCTACTGCGGCAACCAAGATCTGCACCTTGACAAATGTGGTGAGTGTGAGCCAACCCGCTTGGCCTGAACCGTCAACCGCGGCACGCGCCCGACGCGGGAAGAGTCGCACGGTCCACGCCCAAATGCGCTTGCCATCGATGAGCACAAAGATGGTGGCGAACACGCTGAGAAGTGCTCCTGCCAACACGTGGCCGGCTGTGGACCCGAAGGAGAGGATGCCCGAAACGAGTGCTTCGCTGTCTCGCTGAATAACATCGGTCAGTTGTGTCAGATAGCCATCGATGTCTTTATCGCTGAGCTGCAGCGGCGAATCGCTCAAGAACGTGCGGAAACTCTCGTAGGCCGCAATTGACTGCTGCTGAAGTGAGGGCAGCCCCAAACGCACCTGGCTGACGACCACGACAATGAGACCAGAGACAATCGCAAAGAATCCGAGCAGGGCAACCGTGACTGCGAGCCACTTGGGCCACTGGTGACGTTCGAGAAAGTGGACCAACGGCACGAGAAGCGCACCAATCAGGGTCGCGATGAGGAACGGGATCACGATGTATTTGAGCGTGATGATCAAATAAACGACTACCGCGAGCAGGCCCAAAATTACGAGCAGTCGCCATGAGTACGCAGCAGCGATCGAGAGCGCTTCGGGCACGGCTGCCGGCTCCGCGGTGTTGGCGCGTGACTGTACCCGGCTGGTTGGTTTTGTACGTCGTCCGAATAGCACGTGCCCATCCTAGTTGTGCTTGCGTGTGCTCCTGCTGCGCGTTACTTTGTGCTCGCGCGCGCAGCTACTTTTTCGGTTTCGGCGGCAGCACACTCACCGGTGCACCCTTCAAACGCACCGACACTGGTTCCCCGGGCAGGGGATGCCGTTCCACCTCATGCTGGATCGCGACGACCGTTCCGTCGCTCAGTCGCACGCGCGTGCGCCGCAACGAGCCGAGGAAGCTTGAGGCAATGACGGTGCCCGCGATGCCGTCCGCTGCGAGAACCATGTCCTCCGGCCGAACCAGCGCGATGACGGGGCCATCGGGCATCGGATCGCCGAGAAGATTGAGGTTGCAGCCGTGCAGCGTGACTGTGCCGTCGATGAGGTTTGCGGGCATCCGGTTGCTGAGGCCAACAAAGTCAGCAACGAAGGCGCTGGTGGGGGTCGCGTAGAGCTCTTCTGGAGTGCCGATCTGCTCGATGCGACCATCTCGCATGACGGCGACGCGATCGGCGACGGCGAGCGCCTCCTCCTGGTCGTGGGTCACGAAGACGGTCGTGATTCCGAGCTCGGTTTGGATGCGGCGGATCTCTTCGCGCAACTGCACCCTAACTTTGGCATCCAGCGCGCTGAGCGGCTCGTCGAGCAGCAGCACTCTTGGCCGCGTGACGAGGGCACGAGCGAGGGCAACGCGTTGCTGTTGTCCGCCGGAAAGTTGGTGGGCGAAGCGGTCGCGGTGCTTCGTGAGACCGACCATGTCGAGTGTTTCGAGGGCGCGCTCACGACGACGAGCGGCCGGGACTTTGCGCATCTTGAGCCCAAATTCCACGTTCTCCAGCACCGTCATGTGCGGGAACAGCGAGTAGGCCTGAAAGACCATCCCGATGTCGCGTTTGTTCGTGGGGGTGTCTGCGACATCCTCGTCATCGATCAGGATGCGCCCGCCGTCGATGCTCTCTAGGCCCGAGATGCTGCGCAGCGCCGTGGTCTTTCCACAACCCGAGGGCCCGAGCAGTGCGACGAGCTCACCGGGGGCAACGCTTAGGTCGATGCTATTGAGCGCTGTGTGTCCAGCGAAGGCTTTCACGACGGCGCTGAGCTGAACGGTCGCTCCGGTAACGAGTGCACTCGTTGCACGACTCTCGGTGAGCGTTGTGGTCATGATTTTCTCCTAGAGGGCGTCGCTGATCCGAGTCGACCAATGATGAGTAGCAATACGAAGGCCAGGGCGAGCGCGAAGAGCGCAAAGATCACCGCAACCCAGGGGTCGGACTGCGAGACCTGCAGCAGCGCGGTCTGAAGGTTGCGACGGTTGAGCAGGCTGGCGATCGTGAACTCGCCAAGCACTACTGCAATGGAGATGAAGGATGCTGCCAGCACTCCCCGACGCAGGTTCGGCAGCAACACGAGCCAGAGCACGGTTATCCAGCCGGCGCCGAGAGTACTGGCCGCTTCGCTGAGGGTCTTCACAGGGATCGCGTCAAGGTTCGACTGGATAGCGCGATACGCGTAGGGCAGCACGGTGATGCCATAGGCGAAAGCGAGAGTCCAGGTTGAGCCACCGAGCACTTGCACGACTACCGAGTAGACCGGGGCGAGGCCCACAACGAGAACGATGGCCGGCACCGTGATGGGGATGATGCAGATGAACTCGAGCGTGCGCTTGAGGCGCGGAAACTGCAGGTGTACGAGCACCATGGTCGGCAGCAGCAGTACGAGCACGATGCCGACGGTGACGGCGGCCAGCACGAGTGAGTTCTCAATCGCTTGGTAGAGGCCACGGTAGGTGCGCGCACTGTCTTCGCTGAAGAGTCCCGTCCAGTGGACGACGGTGTAGCCGCCGGCGAGACCGTCCCGGAACGTGAACTCGATCATCGCGATTACGGGAATCAGGAAGATCGTGCCAATACTGCCGAGGATGATACGACGAGCGAGGGCGCTGGGTTCGGCTCCGATGCGCACGGCATGGTTTGCTGGCTTCGTGCGTGTGCGCGGCGGCTCGACCGGATGCACGGGGGCCGCGACGTTGGCGCTCACTGTTGCCACCGTGAGGTGCGGGACTGCAGCACTGAGTATGCCCACATGACGACGACCATGACCACGATCATCCCGAGCGCGAGTGCACCGGCCATGTTTTCGCGGCCCAGTACGGTCTCGCTGACGAGCGCCGAACGGATCTGCAGCGGAACGATTTGTGACCCCTGGCTGATGAGGGCAGCGGCGGTTGCGAAGGACGAGAACGCGTTGGCAAAGAGCAACAGCAACGATCCCAAGAAGGCGGGGGTGAGCACCGGCGCCGCGATGTGTCGCCAGTAGGCAAAGCGTGTGCCGCCGAGAGTTGCGCTGGCCTCAGCCCACTGCGGTCGCAGCGCGGTGAGTGCAGGTAAGAACGTGATTACCATGAGGGGAACCTGAAAGTAGACGTAGGGCAGGATGAGGCCCGGCACTTGGTAGAGCCAAACACCATCAGCAAAAATGTCGATACCGAAGGTGTCACGCAGGATAACCGTGACGAGTCCCTGAACGCCAATCGTGGCGATGAACGCAAAAGCGAGCATCACGCCACCGAACTGGGCGAGCACGCTTGCCGCTGACTCGATGACGGTTCGCAGCAGTCCGCCGACTCTGGTGCCGAGCATCGCGTAACAAATGATGGCGCCCACGACGGCGCCGATCACGGCGGTGACTCCCGAGAGCCAGAACGAACTACCGAAGGTGGCGAGGATGGTCGGGGTAAATAACCCCGTCACATTATCGAAAGTCAGCGTACCGTCGTCGGAGAAGAAGCCCGTGACGACCGCGAGGATGGTGGGGAGAGCAAGAAAAATGAGAACGTAGGCCGCAAATGGCGTGAGCCCCACATAGGCGAGGCGTCGACGCCGATTCGATGGCTTGGCCGGTGCCACCCGAGGATGGTGCCGAGCGGAGTGCTCGACACCATCCTGTTCGGGCGCTGGCGCAGTTGCTAGCGACACGATGTATTTTGTGAGATGAGCTCTAGCGGAATGGGCGTTAGCCGATTGCCGCAGCCCACTTTTCCGCCAGGATGGTTGCGTTCTTCGCTGCCTGTTCCGGCGTCGGAGTCACAAGTTCACCCTCAAGCGCGCCAAGGGCGTCGAGTGCGTCGGTGTCAACCGTTCCGGCATCCTGCATCGCCTGGATCGTTACGGGGTAAGCGCCCCCGACGATGAACAGGTTTTGCGCTTCGGGGCTGTAGAGGAACTCTTGCCACAGGCGAGCAGCGGCAGGGTGCGGGGCATCCTTGCTGACGGCCTGGTTGTAGAAGCTCGTGTACACCGGACCGGAAAGCGTGGTGACCTTCCAGCCGTCGACCGTTGCTGCAGCAGCGAGGTTGTTGTAGCTCCAGTCGAAAGCAACCTTGGTCTCGCCGGCAGCAATTGTTGCTCCCGTAACGTTGACCGGAATGAAGTTGCCAGCCTTGTTAAGTTCACTGAAGAACTCGATGCCGGGGGTGAAGTCGTCAAGCGTTCCGCCACTCTGGACTGTGGCGAGTCCGAGAGCAGCAAACGCGGCTCCTGCTTGCGTTGGATCACCGTTCAACGCAACGGCACCGCGGTACTCGGGCTTGAGCAGGTCGTCGAGGCTCGTGGGCTCGGGAACCGAGTTGGAGTCATAACCGATTGACATGCTGCCGGTGTAATCGTTAACCCAGAGGCCGGTTGCTTCCTTGTTGCCCTCGGGAATCTCATCCCAGTTGGCTACCATGTAGGGGGCGAAGTAGTCAAGGCTGTCGAGCGCTACAGCTGTTCCGAGGTCGAAGACGTCGGGTGCGGTGTCTTGGCCCTTGAGGTTGTCGGCGGCGGCGATTTCTTCGGCACTCGAGATATCGGGGTCAGCAGAGTTGACGATGATGTCGTACTTCTCTTCAAAGAGAGCTTTGATCTCGCCGTAGTTTGCCCAGTTGTCGGGAAGGGCGATGACGTTGAGCTCTCCCTCAGCCTGCGCGGCCGCAATGAGAGCGTCCATGCCACCGAAGTCTTCAACGGTGGTTGCTACCGATGCGTCGACATCGCCAGCTGTTGCCTCAGGCGTGCTGCAGGCACTGAGAGTGATCGCCGAAGCTGCAACGAGTGCGACAGCGGCGAGAGTGCGCTTAGTGAACAAGAGTTCCTCCAACGATCGTGACGACCGCCCGCGCTGTGAGCGGGCTGAGGGAGCCGAAACGATCCGTTGATGACCGTACTCAGCGGCTTGGTGTGCTCCGTTGCCCACGGGTAAACGATCTATGAACGACACAAACACACTCTCCGCAGGCTTCGCTCGTGCCCGATGTCCTCACTCCTCGGTAGAGTCGGCTTCGTGGTCGACTCACTCTCTGCAGCCCAAGCGCGCCGCGTACTTCTGGCTGCTCAAGGCTTCGGCCGGCCCACCGCGACAGCGGCGAAGCCCGCAGGCACGCGGCAGCTCAACCTGCTGTTTGACCGCATCCGACTGCTTCAGCTCGACTCCGTAAATGTCTATGAGCGCAGCCACTACCAGCCCGTGTTCGCCCGCCTCGGCCACTATGACAAGAGCGGGCTCGACGCTCTCACTTTTGGCCCGGCCACCCCGAGCAGACCGAGTCGCTACATCGAATACTGGGCCCACGAGGCCGCGCTCATTCCGCTCGAATCGTGGCCGCTCTGGCGGTGGAAAATGGATACCCTCCGCCAACATGATGCTGAACGATATGAATGGGTGCGCCACAACCAAGCAATGCTCCAATGGTTGCGCGACGAGCTCGCCAGCACCGGCCCCACCTCGGCTCGCGAGATTGAGCACGACGCCAATCGCCGCACCGGCCCATGGTGGGGCTGGTCAGACGTGAAGCAGGGCTTAGAGATGCTTTTCCGCTGGGGCGAAGTCGTGAGTGCCGGGCGCACGCGCTTCGAACGCCGCTACGCGCTCACCGCGCATGCTATCCCCGCGGAGTTACGCGAGCGTGAGGTCTCTCGCGCCGACGCGCATCGAAGCCTGGTCGCACAGGCCGCGCAAGCTCTAGGAGTCGGTACGGCATCCGATCTGGCTGACTATTTTCGTCTCAAAAGCAGTGACGTGCGGCCCGCTATTGACGAGCTCTCCGACAGCGGCGAGCTTGTGTCCGTGACCGTTGAGGGTTGGAATCAGCCTGCGTGGCTGCACCGGGATGCTCGAATCCCGCGACGCATTCACCACGTCGCGCTGCTCTCCCCCTTTGACCCCGTGGTGTGGGATCGCAAACGGGCCGAACGCATGTTTGGGTTTCATTACCGCATCGAGATTTACACACCAGAGCCCAAGCGTCAGTTTGGCTACTACTCGCTGCCCGTGCTGGTGGATGATGCGCTCGTGGGCCGCATCGACGTCAAGACCGATCGGCAGGCGCGTGTGCTGCGCGTGCAATCGGCCTGGCATGAGGAAGGCCTCGAGGCACGCGCGGGCGGTCTCGGCGGTCTCGGCGGTCTCGCGGAGCGCATCGTGCCGACCCTCCGCGAGATCGCGCAGTGGCAAGGCATGGACCCCATCACGGTTGCTGGTCGCGGAACGCTCTCGCCCGCAATTGAGGCAGAACTACTGCGCTAGCAATCTCCCAGCGACTGCCGTCGATGCCGGCTCGCGCCGCAGCGCTAGTTAGAAGCCGCCGCCGATCTTGCCGAGGCGCGTGATGCGTTCGGCGAGCGGCGGGTGAGTGCTGAACAGGCGATCCATGATGCCCGGCTTGGTGGGGTCAGAGATCCACATGTGGGCCATCGTCGAGTTCTGCTTCTTCATCGGTCGACTGTAATCCGAGAGCTTTTGCAGGGCACTGGCGAGAGCATCCGGATGCCGCGTAGTGAGTGCCCCCGTCGCATCCGCTAGGTATTCACGTTGGCGCGAAATGGATGCCTGCACAGCCGCGGCGACGAGTGGAGAAATGACGAGCGCTGCAAGACCAACGACGATCATGATCGGGTTGGAGTTGTTGTTGTTATTGCCACGGCCACCGAACAGGGTGAATCGCAGCGCAATGTCAGAAATGAAGCCGACCGCGACGACGAGGCCAAACACGATCATCGACACTCGGATGTCATAGTTCTGCACGTGACCCATCTCGTGGGCCATGACGCCCTCAAGTTCGGAATCGTCAAGCAGCTCCAGGATGCCCGTGGTCGCAGCGACTGCGGCGTGCTCAGGGTCGCGCCCGGTGGCAAACGCGTTCGGCGCAGGGTCGTTGACGATGTAGACCTTCGGCATCGGCGTTCCCGTAGTGATCGACAAGTTTTCGACGATCCTGTACAGCCGCGGGTTGTCTGACTTCTGGATCTCGATCGCACCACTCATCGACAACGCTTGGCGCGACGCCGCGAAGTACTGGATCACCGTGAAGATCCCGGCGCCGATGACCGTTCCGATCGTGACCGTCAGCGGATCGCCTCCCATGAGGAAACTCAGCGCAAAGCCGAGAAACCCGATAATGATGACGAACAAGATGATGATAAAAACGGTGTTGCGCTTGTTTTTTGCTATGGCGCGATACATCTAAACTTCCTGGTCACGCTCTCAGTCACGCAGAGAATTAGAACTGAACGCGGGGCGGCTCGGCGATGGATGCCGCATCCGCAACCTCGAAGAAGTCTCGCTCGGTGAAGCCAAGGTTGCGCACGAACAGTGTGTTCGGGAAGACCTTGATCTTGGTGTTGAGCTCGCGCACACCACCGTTATAGAAGCGACGGCTGGCCTGAATCTTGTCTTCAGTGTCAACCAGTTCGCCCTGAAGCTGAAGGAAGTTTTGGCTGGCCTGCAGTTGCGGGTACGCCTCAGCGACAGCAAAAATGCTCTTGAGGGCAGATTGCATGTGGTTCTCCGCGGCAGCCGCATCTACCGGACCCTGCGCGTTGAGCGTTTCAGCACGAGCCTTCGTGACCGCCTCAAAGACGCCCTTCTCGTGAGCCGCATAGCCCTTGACCGCCTCGATAAGGTTCGGCAGCAGATCGGCACGGCGCTTGAGCTGCACCGTAATATCGCTCCACGCCTCATCAACGCGAACGTTGAGAGTAACGAGCGAGTTATAGGTCGACCACAGGTAAATACCCACAATGACGACGAGCAGAACGATGACGCCAATTACGATCAGGAATTCCATGCCTCAACTATAGGACGTACTGCTGTGCCTCCACCGATAAATCGGGGCAACGCTGGCCCCCAATCGCGGGCGAACAAGCTATTCGCTCGGCTACTTGCTCGGCTTGGTACCCGTGATCGCCGAGCTCACGAACTTGCCGAAGAATGGCGAGCGCAACAGCGCGAGAGATGCGCGACGCCCCCACAACTGAAACGCAGTGCGCGGAAGGAAGCCGCTAGCGGCACGACGCCCGGCGGCCTGCTTCTCAAGGACAACCGGCATCCACTCGTCTTCGTATTCGGCGAATGCGGCGCTGAGTTCAACACCACTCGTGATCTTCTCGACCAGAAGCACTCCTCCGGCGATCGCGAGCGAAGCGCCCTGCCCCGCAAGCAACGACACTGCCTGGCACGCATCGCCAGCGAAGACAACACGGCCACGGCTCCACACCGGCAACTCCACCTGGGCAACTTGGTCGTAGTACACGTGCTGCGGGTCAGGGCACTTCTCGAGAGCCTCGGCGACGTCATCACCCATTCCCTCATAGGCCGCGAGAATGGCCTCCCGCGGGCTAGCAGGGAGAACCGGATCGCTGACTCGGTGAGCAGCAAAAAGAGCTACCCTGCCATCGCGCAAACCATAAAGCCCGACCATGCGATCCAGCTCATCGGTTGACACTAGCGCGTCGCCCAATGTGTCGTGCAGTCGCGGAGAATCGAAAATATAGGCGCACGTGTGCATGCCCAGTTGCCGATCAAAAGCCGCCGAATCGCCAAACAGGCTGTGACGCACCGCCGAATGGATGCCATCAGCCGCCACCACAATATCGCCAGAGATCCGCGACCCATCCGCCAACACCGCCGTCACGTAATCGGTGCGATCTTCCACATCGACCACCGCGCTTGAAAAACGCACATCAACACTGTCGGGAAGTACCTCGAAGAGTGTCTGCTCAAGATCTTGGCGCATAAGACTCATAAGCTTGCCGCCCTCATTGGCGGCGACGATGCCGTAATCGACTGACCGGCTGCGACCATTGGGCCGCACGAAACGTGCCTCACGAATCGGGTAATGAAGTTCACGCAGCCGCTCGAGAATGCCAATCTTCTCCGCAGCGTCAAAGCCCGGGCCAAAGAAATCGATCATGTAGCCCTGAGTGCGACGCTCAGGTGCGGCCTCGAGGAGCGTCACCTCCCAGCCATTGCTCGCCAACTGACCGGCGACCGTCAGCCCCGCAATTCCTGCTCCACACACTATGGCTTTAATAATCGCGCCCTTTCATTACTGCCCTAACACCTGACACAAATAATCGTTCGCAAACATTCGACCAGGGTCTAGTCGGTCACGAACCGCCAGGAACTCATTGAAACCCGGATACGTTGCCGCCAGCGACTCGGCATGCCGGTTATGCAGTTTTCCCCAATGAGGGCGCCCATCGTGAGCAACCATAATCGCCTCAACTTCGCGAAAGTACTCGCTCGGGTCCTCGCGCCAATACCGGTGCACCGCGACATATCCGGTTGCCCGCCCTGACGCGGTTGACAGCAGCAGAGAGTCCGCCGCCGCCGAGCGCACCTCGATCGGGAATGAAACTCTCCAATTGCGGCCGGCGATCAGTTTCTGGATGGCGCGTACGGCATCCGGCACCGCTTCCACCGGCAGGGCGTATTCCATCTCGCGAAAGCGCACGGTGCGATCTGTCACGAATACGCTGCTGGAGACGTCAGTGAATTCGCGGTTGCCCGAAAGCTTCACGGCGAGTCGGTTGATGGGAGGGATAACCGCGGGAGCTGCCGTTCCCGCAGCAACGATCGCGCGGAACACACCGTTGGCCATGAACTCGTCATCAAACCAGCGAGAAAACTTGGTAAGTGGATGCCGCGGCGCATCTGCGGGCAAGCGCGTGTTGCTCTTGGTCAGTGCCGTCGTGGTGTGGGGCCAGACATAGAACTCGAAGTGGTCGGTTTCGGCGCTGCGTTGCAGCCACTCCTGCAGGACGGTGTCAGCGGGTTCTGGCCGTTCGACCGCGTGCAGGAGGAAGGTGGGAACATACTCGATAGTGACGTCGACAAGCACTCCGAGTGCGCCGAGCCCGAGGGCTGCGGCCGAGAGTAGTTCTGGGTTTTCTTCGGCGTTGATGTGCAGCACCTCGCCCGCGGCGGTGGCGAGCGTGACGCCGCGCACTTGGGCGGCAATACCGCCGAAGCGTGCACCGGTGCCGTGGGTTCCCGTGGAGATCGCGCCAGCAATCGTTTGGCAGTCGATGTCTCCCATGTTGGCGAGGGCGAGACCGAGAGGTTCGAGAAGGGCAGGCAGTTGGTGGAGGTGGGTGCCCGCGCCGAGGGTGACGTGGTTTTCGTCAACCGCGATAACACCATCGAGTGCCCCAACGTCGAGGTGGAGACCGGCGGTCGCGGCAATCGAGGTGAAGCTATGGCCGGCACCCCACGCTTTCACGGTGAGCCCGCGATCGCGCGCAAAGTTCACCGCTGCGATGACCTCGTCAACGCTCGCCGGTTGGGCAGTGAATTCTGGGCGGCTGCGCTGAGAACGACCCCAATTGCTCCATTCGGTGCCGGGGCGAATGCCCACAGGTGCCGTCACAGGAAGGCCTTTCCTTCTCCACGGTAAGTGGGCACCGTTTCGATGATGCGACCGGTGTCGACCACCGCAAACTCGTTCAAATGCTCAGACAGCTCACCCGCTTTGGTGTGGCGAAACCACACCCTGTCTCCCACCTCTAAGGCTTCGGCTGCGGGCCCAGTGAGCGGTGACTGCACTTCGCCTGCGCCCTCGCGGGGCAAATACTTGAGACCCGCGGGCCACACCGGCTGGGGCATCCGGTCGGGGCCCGGTTCTCCGGAGGCGATCCACCCACCACCGTGAACCGTGGCGATGTGTGGCGAGAATTTGCGGTCGACGGACAGCGCGAATGCGGCAGCTGGGGCCGGAGCGAAGTGGCTGTACTGGTCGAAAAGGTGTGGGCCGAACAACCCGCTGCCGGCAGCGACTTCGGTAACAGCGGGATCGTCGGCAGTGGATTCCAGCGATCCCGTGCCTCCCCCGTTGACGAACTCAAGCTCGGCTATCTCGCGGATCGAAGCGACGATCTCACCGCGGCGCGTACGCAACTCCTTAGCCGATGACCGCTGAACGACATCAAGCATTTGCCCATAGAGAGGTCGGCTCGGCGGACGATTGCCGACACCCGCGATTTGCGCTTCGTAAGCCATAACACCCACGAGAGTGAAGCCGTCACGATCAACCACCGTGCTCGCGAGGCTGCGCGCTTGAGCCGCCGAGTGCACCGGCGAACGGTGTGCACCGACGTGGCCGAGCAGAGGAGACTGCCACGAGGCATCAATGTCGATGCACACCCGAATCGTTTCGCGATGGTGCGGTGAAAGAACCGAATCAACAAAGTCGAGGTGCTCAACAGAGTCGATCATGATGGTGACGCGTTCCGCGAGCGCCGGGCTTGTGCCGAGTGCAGCGATAGCGGCACGATCCACTGTGGGATAACCGACCACGACATCGTCGATGGTGTCGGCAAGCCAGAGTGCCTCGGCGAGGGTGTAGGCGAGAACGCCCCGGTAGTCATCGAAGGCGAGTACGGCATCCATTACTTCGCGGACACGAATCGATTTACTGGCGACACGGATGGGGAGACCGGATGCTCGTCTCACCAGATCGGCAGCGTTGTGCGAGAGCGCATCGAGTGACAGCACACCGTAGGGTGTGTCGAGGGCTGCGGTTGCTTCGCTGAGTTGCTTCCAGTAGTGCTCGGGTGTGCGCCAGGGGCTTGCGGGAGTGCTGAGCAGCTTCACAAAGTTCCTTCGGGTGCACGGCGGTTGGCCAGAGTGCGGAATCAGCGCCTTGGTTGTTCAACTTTCCCAGAACCACACGCGCAACACAACGACACCCGCGCACGCGGCGGGCTTTCGGCACCCGGCACCTCGGCGTCGGCTGCTAGGCGCTGAGTTGCCCAACCGCATGAGCGATCACGAGGGCAAGCATCACGAACGCGCCGAGGGCCTGCACCAGCAACAGACCCTTCACTCTCGGCGAGAGCGGCATCGCGGCCCCAGGGCTAAACGCCATCGAACTAATCGCCGATTCATACAGATAGTCGACGAATGACGGAGTCCAGTCGATGCGTGCGGATGAGCGGCCCGCGACCTCCTCGATGGCGTCGTGATCCTCATCTTGAGCAAAACGGAAGTCTGCGAGCGGGAGTTCGGAGCGTTCGCTGGTGTGCCGCGTCACCGGACCACCACGATCGAGCTCCCAGTAGACGATGGCGAACGCAATCATATTGGTGAGCCATACCTGGGTGGCCGCGATCAACATCGACGGTCCATCCTGAGTGCCGGTGGTGATGAGCTCAATGACGACAAGGACGAGTGCCGCCACATTTGCGGTTGCCAGCAGCAGCCCGAGCCCCACTGATAGCGCGCGCGACCACGACGTTTGTTTCACCAAGCGCACAGGGTTGAGGGCGATCACGGGGATCAGCATGGCGAGCCCGAGCGTCACGACCACGATTCGCACAGGCAGCGGCATGATCGCGGTCGGAAGAAATGCGTAGCTGGCAAGAACAACAAGCACTCCGGCTGCGGCCGGCCACCGGTGCTCGCCTCGCGCATGCCGTTTGATGAGCTTGTCTTGCTGAGCATCCACATCAGCTTCAGCGCGTGATTTCTTGGCCATAGCTCATTATCACTCTCGACTTGACGGATTGTGGGCGGTGACCTTAGGTAAAGGAATGACTTTTGCAAACGTAGGCACCCTCGGGGTACAGCCCGGCAATCGCGATGCCGTTGTCGCGATTCTCACGCGTCGCAGCACCGACCTCGATGGGGCCGGATGCCTCAGCTATGAGGTTGGCGTCAGCGACGAGCATCCCGACACTGTGTTCGTTTCTGAACTCTGGACCTCGGCCGAAGCCCACCAGGCTTCGCTGCAACTCGCGAGCGTTCAGGCAGCAATCAAGGAAGCCATGCCGTTGCTCAACGGACAAATGGGCGGCAACCGTTTTGAGGTAATTGGGTCGCCGTTGCGGGCTTAGTGTTTGCGATGGGTGGCGCGAGTGAAGCCCGGCAGGCCGCTACTTTTGCGCAGCATGCGCCAAAAGATCCACGCCAGCAGCCCAAAACCAGGAAACAGGATGAGGGCCGCAACCCACAGCGCTGTCATTAGCGGCAGAACCGTGCCGTCTCGAACGGTGACAACGATCGCCCAGATAGTGACGACGTAGAACGCGATTATGCCCAGCACGATAGCGAACTGTACACCCGCGAAGTCGACCATGTTGTTTCCTCCTTGGCGAAACCCTGCTCTGACTTTGCCTTGAGGGTACTCCCGCTGCTGCGACTATGCGATGCGACGCTCGGGAAATAGCCACCGCACTAGCGCAAACCCGATCGCGGCACCGATGAGTTGTGCGGCGATGAAGCCGGGAGCGGAGGTTGGCGCGATTCCGGCAAAAGTGTCGCTGAAAATGCGGCCTATGGTGATCGCGGGGTTGGCGAAACTCGTGGAGCTGGTGAAGAAGTAGGCGCCGCCGATGTAGGTGCCGACAGCGATGGGCGCGAGGTGCGAACGGCCCGTGCGTACGAGGGCGAAGATCACGACGATGAGTCCGGCGGTTGCCACAACCTCGCTGAGAAAGTGGCCCGGTGTGAGGCGCGCTGTGGTGCTGAAGCTGACGGCAGGCTGCGCAAACATGAGGTTCGCGAGGATGGCGCCGACGACGCATCCGAGGATCTGGGTGGGAATGTAGAAGGCGGTGTCGCGCCACGACCGCAACCCGCTGAGCGAATCGACGATCGAGACGACCGGGTTGAAGTGGGCGCCGCTGACGGTCATGAACACGAGGATGAGCACGCCGAGCCCGAATGCGGTCGCGACGGCATTCTCGAGCAGTTGCAGCCCGACGTCGCCGGGCGACAGTTGTTGGGCTGCGATGCCGGATCCGATGACGACGGCGGCGAGGCCCGCGCTGCCCACAAATTCTGCGGTCAGCCGGCGGGCAAGGGCAAAGCGATGGGGCACGGTCATGGGGTGATCATACCGAAACATTGATAACTGTCTATGAATCAGCGTTCGGCGTTTAGACTGCTTGCTATGTCAGCGACCGCACCCCAAGCCTCCGAACGCGCCGTCGCCCAGCGCATCGCTCAGAGCATGCGGGCGATTGCTGATCCGACCCGGGTGCAGATTCTTCGACTGCTGATGGATGCCCCGGATGGCCGCCGCGGGGTTACCGACCTCGCCGGTCGCTTAGGTCTCACCCAACCGACCGTGAGCCATCACGTGCGCATCATGGCCAACGATGGCATTCTGCAGAGCACGCAGGAGGGTCGCCAGGTCTGGTATTCACTTGTGCAATCGCGGCTCGCTGACGTGTTCGACTTTGTGCAGCGCTCCCCCGCGGATGCCCCGGCCGCTGCCGTCGATCCGATCGTGCTCGAGCGCATCACAAACGACCTCGCGTTGCGTTTTGCCGGAGTCTTTTCTCGCGAAACTGTGGCCAAATATGTCGCCAGCAGCTACAAACTGTTGCGCCAGGGGGCTCCGCACGATCGCCACTTGTCGTCGCATACGTCGCGGTTCGCCGCCGACCGACTGGGGTCTCTTTCCGCAGCGGATGCCGCAGCAGCCGGTTCTGTCACTGACGTGCTGTTCGTGTGCGTGCAGAATGCGGGCCGTTCGCAACTGGCATCCGCGATTCTGCGCTCTCTGGCCGGAGATCGGGTGCGGGTATTGACTGCCGGATCGCAGCCGACCGAAACCATCAACCCGAAGATTGTGGCGGCACTCGACGAAATCGGCGTTTCGGTCAATGGCGAATACCCGAAGCCGCTGACCGATGAGGTCGTGCGTGGTGCGGATGTCGTTATCACGATGGGTTGCGGCGACGCCTGCCCCATCTACCCCGGTCGTCGCTACCTCGATTGGGAACTGCCCGACCCTGCCGCCATGTCGATGGATGGCGTGCGTGCCGTGCGCGATGACATCGATCGACGGGTGCGCGAACTGTTGCAGTCGCTGCCGCCGGTGAACGCTGGGTAAACTCATCGCAGCCAGCATCGTTGCCGCTCGCGCAATGCATAGACACTCATCTATGCTTAGGTCATGACCACTGAGACTGTCGCACCCCAGAAGCCTGTTGTTCTTTTCGTCTGCATTCATAACGCGGGTCGCTCGCAAATGGCTGCCGGCTACATGAACGCGCTGTCGAATGGCGCTGTCGAGGTGCGTTCGGGCGGTTCCGAGCCGGGTAATGAGATCAACCCGACCGCAATCTTGGCTATGGCCGAAGAGGGCATCGATATTTCGCAGGCAGTCCCTCAGCTGATGACGACCGACCAGGTGCAGTCGTCGGATGTTGTCATCACGATGGGCTGTGGCGACGTCTGCCCCATCTTCCCCGGCAAGCGCTACGAGGACTGGGAACTCGTCGACCCCAAGGGCAAAGGCCTCGACGAGGTGCGCCCCATCCGCGACGACATCAAGGCGCGCATCCAGAAGCTCCTCGCGGAGATTCTGCCCGTCTAAGTACCGCTAGGTGCGCACAAAGTCGCGCCGTCGTGCGATAAAAAAGGGTACCCCGACAGGGACTCGAACCCTGACTGGGATGATTTTAAGTCATCTGCCTCTGCCATTGGGCTACCGGGGCGCACCCCACGCAGTGCGTGGGGTACAGCATCACACTACTTGGGGCGTGACGCGAACTCTTCGAATGCGCGGCGCGGTTCTTCCCGTGCCTCAAGCGAAATTGTGTCGCGACCCCAGAAGAAGTTGGTGATCCAGTTGCTGAAGACGCGAGCCTTGCGCTCGAACATCGGCATTGCCAAGCCGTGGTATCCACGGTGCATGATCCACGCTGGGAAGCCCTTGACTGCGAGCTTTCCGGACTGGAAGACACCCTCGTACAGGCCAAGGCCGGCAACGGCACCCTGGTTCTTGTGGAAGTAGTCCTTGGTGCCTTCTCCACGAAGCGACGCAGTAATGTTCTTGGCCATGAGCTTGGCCTGACGAACAGCGTGCTGAGCATTCGGAACACAGAAACCGCCAACGCCACCACCGGTGAGGTCCGGAACAGCACACACGTCGCCAGCACCCCAAGCACCCTCGACAACACCGTCGTCGTTGATGACACGGAGGTCAGCCTGCACGCGCATGCGTCCGCGCTCGTCGGTGGGAAGGTCGGTGCCACGCAACACTGGGTTAGCCATTACGCCTGCAGTCCACACGATGGTGTCTGACTCGAAGCTTTCGCCGGTCGACAACTCAACCACGCCATCCACCGCAGACTTCAGCTGGGTTTCAAGGTGAATCTTGGCGCCGCGCTGATCAAAGTTCTTGATAACCCACTTGCTGGTTTCAAGCGAAACCTCGGGCATAATGCGACCCATAGCCTCGATGAGGTGGAAGTGGGTGTCTTCAAACTTGAGGTTGGGGTAAAGCGGCAGTAGCGACGAAGCAAGGCTGCGCATCTCACCGAAGGCCTCGATACCGGCGAAGCCGCCACCGACGACAACGAAGGTCAGGAGACGATCGCGCTCAGGGCCAGCAGGCAGGTTAGCGGCATTGTCGAAGTTGGTGAGGATGCGGTCCCGCACCTCAATGGCCTCTTCGATAGTCTTCATACCAATCGCCTGGTCCGCGACTCCCGGAATCGGGAACGTGCGCGACACAGCACCGGCAGTAACGACGACCAGGTCGTAGTCAATCTGCCAGGAGTCGCCCACTTCGGGCTGAATCGTTGCAGTCTTCGTTGCGTGGTCAATTCCGGTGACCTTCGCCGTGATGACCGTGGTGGTCTTCAGGTGGCGACGGTGGGGAACAACCGCGTGGCGAGGCTCGATCGAGCCTGCAGCGACTTCAGGCAAGAATGGCTGATACGTCATGTAGGGAAGCGGGTCAACCATGGTGACCTCAGCTTCGCCGCGGCGCAGCCATTTTTCGAGCTTACGGGCAGTGTAAAAACCGGCGTAACCGCCGCCGACAATCAAGATTTTTGGCACGAGTTAGAGTCTCCTAAAAGGGAAGTTCGCCACCAAACTTACTCTGTCTCGCGCGTACTCCTAAACCGACGCCAACCGGCAAGGCCCCACACGGCCATAATCGCCAGAAATATGCCATAAACAGCAAGCGGTACGCCCACGTTGCGAAGCATGCTCACGGTAGGAAGCAGGGTTCCGAGCGGGCTGACGGGGCCAGCAGCATCCGGTGCAGCATCCGGAACCGGCGCTGGGGTCGGACTAAACGTGGGTAGCGGCACGGCCGGTGACTCTGCGCGACGGTAGATCGTGATCCACTCGGCAAGACTGCCCATGGGGTTGCGCGAAACGAGCGGCACTTGTGCCTTCACCGCATCCTCGGCATCGATCAGCCCGAAACCGTAAATCGCATCGGTGCCCGGAGCACCAGTATCGTGGGCGGTCTTCACGATTCGGTTGATTACGTTGGCCGCATCGAGCTCCGGATGCGCAGCACGCACCAGCGCAACAATGCCCGCCACAATCGGGGTTGCCCCACTTGTTCCATTCCAGAGCACATGCGACCCACCAGGGGCAACCCCCACAAGGTCTTCGCTCGGCGCCGAGACACCGATCGTGATGCCCTGAGTGGATGCGTTGAAACTCGCCACACCGTTAACATCAACGCCGGCAACCGTAAGAACTCCGGGCATCGTTGCGGGCGCACCAACCGAGGTAGTTCCGCTTCCGCGGTTTCCTGCAGCCGCAACAACAACAACATCGTTGTCCATGGCATAGAGGAACGCGCTGTCCCAGCTGAGGGGCCAATCCAAAGTTTCGCGAGTGAGCGACAGGTTGATGACATCCGCCCCCTGATCCACGGCGTAACGCACGGCCTGTGCAATCTGGTCGTCTGAACTAATTTCCCCGCCCGTGAACCCGATCGAGATGGCCATAATGTTGGCTTCGGGTGCTGCACCGATCACGCCAGTGCCGGCCCCCGTGCCACGTCCGGCAGCCAGCGACGCAACAAGTGTGCCGTGTGCGGGATTCTCATCGCCAACAGGCTTCTGCCCATTGGGTGCGCCCTTACCCGAGAAGTCGGTACCACCCGTCACTGCGCCCACGAGCTCTTTGACACTTCCATCAACTCCGGTATCAATCACCGCAATCGTGACGCCGGCACCCTTCGTGGTCTGCCACGCAGCCTCAATACCGTACTCCTGAAGCCAATACTCTTGGTCGCGAACCGCATCCGCAGAGGCAGGTGTAGCCACCAACAGCGACGCCAAGCTCGCCATCAGTACAGCGCCGACCGCCCACCGCTTCATTGGCCCATCTCCTCTGGCGCCTTCGCCGAAACCGCGTTCGCCACAGCACTGTCAGTCGCAGCACTGTCAGTCGCAGCTTCCGAGTAGTCGGGGCACTGGCACACGGAGGGGCTCCACGAGGCACGCTCAAGAGCAATATCGCCAATAGGGTTCACTCCGGGGCCCGCGGCGAGCGAATGCCCGACGAGCGCGTGAAGACACTTCACGCGAGTGGGCATGCCGCCAGCAGAAACCCCAGCAAGCTCGGGAACGACCTCTACACCTTCGCGATCAGCAATGTACGCATCATGTGCTGCCTGATATTGCTCACCGATTGTGCCCTCAAGCAGTGCAGCCAGTTCAGGCATGTGTCCTTCGGCCTCAAGCGTTGACACGGATGCCGTAGCAGCCGGGTGACAGAGGTAATAGATGGTGGGGAATGGCGTTCCATCGCTCAACCGCGGCTTCGTCGAGACAACGGTCGGCGCGCCACACACGCAGCGTGCGGCGATTCCGATCACATCACGGGCCGGGCGACCCAGTTGACGCGACACAATGCGCACATCTTCATCGCTGACGGTGTCAAACGGTGGGGTGGTCATTGCGTTGGTCCTTCAATAACGGGAACTGTGAGCTCAGCAGGGGCGTCTTCGGTGAGACCGGCAGTGTAGATCGACGACACGAGAGTCTGCACCCAATCGATCTTGGTGGTCTGGATGCTCGTGCTCACCGGTACCCCATCGTTGGTGGTTACGTCGGCAGCATCACCGGTCACCAGGTAGCTCACTTCGCCGGGATACACGTAGTACAGCCGGTCGCGAGCTTGGGACTCAATGTAGGCTCGGTCGTCCCACCGGGCGACATTCTCGTTGAGGCTGTCGACGGACTCTTGGGCCTCATCCACTTCTGTCTGCAACTGGGCGATGGTCTGCTGTTGCTCTATGAGAATGCGCAGGTTGGGGGCGAGAACGATCACGGCGAGTATGAGTAAACCAAGCATGAGCACGGTGAAGCCCGAGAAGCGGATCGTGCGCAACCAGTGTTCGGGCGCGCTCTCCTCGGGCAGCGCTACCGCTACCTTTTTTGCTCGCACTCGCCTAGCCATGCGTTCGATGCTAGACGACGCTGATGGGCGCTAGCCGATGAACCGCGGGAAGGCGGAACGGCCGGCGTAAACTGCGGCATCGCCGAGCTCTTCTTCGATACGCAGCAGCTGGTTGTACTTAGCTACGCGCTCTGAACGGGCCGGTGCACCGGTCTTGATCTGGCCCGTGTTGAGGGCAACCGCGAGGTCAGCGATCGTGGTGTCTTCTGTCTCCCCCGAGCGGTGCGACATGACGGCCGCGTAACCGCTGCGCTGAGCGAGGGACACCGCATCGAGGGTCTCGGTGAGCGAACCGATTTGGTTCACCTTGACGAGGATTGAGTTTGCGGTGCCCATTGAGATTCCTTTGGCGAGACGCTTCGGGTTGGTCACGAAGAGGTCATCGCCAACGATCTGAGTCTTGGTGCCAATCTCGGCGGTGAGCTGAGCCCAGCCCTCCCAGTCGTCTTCGTCGAGCGGGTCTTCGAGCGACACCAGCGGGTAGTGAGACACGAGCTCTGCGTAGTACGCGCTCATTTCTCCGGCGGACTTCGAGGTGCCTTCGAAACTGTATGCACCATCTTTGTAGAACTCGGTTGCTGCGACGTCCAACCCAACAGCGATGTCCTTGCCCGGCGTGAAGCCAGCCTTCTCGATTGCTTCCATGAGCAGATCGAGGGCTGCGCGGTTGCTGGACAGATCGGGGGCGAAGCCACCCTCGTCGCCGAGGCCCGTGCTGAGTCCCTTGCTCTTCAGGAGGCCTTTAAGCACATGGTAGGTTTCGACACCCCAACGGAGACCCTCGCTGAAGGTGTCTGCACCGTGCGGAAGAATCATGAACTCTTGGATGTCGACATTGCTGTCGGCGTGCGAGCCACCGTTAATGACGTTCATCATCGGCACGGGCAGCACGTGTGCGTTGGGGCCGCCGAGGTAGCGGAAGAGGGGCAGGTCTGCGGAATCCGCTGCGGCCTTGGCGACGGCAAGCGATACTCCGAGGATCGCGTTTGCGCCCAGGTTTTTCTTGTTTTCGGTGCCATCAACGGCGATGAGCTCGGCGTCAACGAGGCGCTGGTCAGAAGCATCCAGACCTTCAATTGCTGGGCCGAGCTCGTCGATTACCGCGTCGACAGCCTTCTGCACGCCCTTGCCGAGGTATCGGTTCGTGTCACCGTCGCGAAGCTCGTAAGCCTCAAACGCACCGGTGGATGCTCCCGAAGGAACTGCGGCGCGCGACACTACGCCGTCCTCAAGCAAAACCTCAACTTCGACGGTCGGGTTTCCCCGGGAGTCAAGAATTTCGCGGGCGCCAACTGCTTCGATCAAAGCCACAGGGGATCTCCTTCAAGAAAGATTGTTTGGACTATTAGTGGTGGATGTCCGAGCGACAAGCCTACTCCGAGCCAGCAAGCGATGCCGACTCCGCAGGTAACGCGGAGTCTCGCGCTGCGGGGGCGCGAAACTGACCCGTTGCTAACAAAACAGTGACAAGGAGAAGAGGAACTAACCACCCGGTCCAGCCAAGAATGGTTGCTTCGAGTGGACTAAAGGTTTCGCCCGCCATAACAAACACCAGCGAGAACCCGGCCGCAGCGTTGAACGCACCGTGAGCTAGAGCCGCGGGCCATACAGACTCCGAGCGGATGCGCAGCCACGAGAACACCGCACCGATCACGATTGTCATGCCCACCATTGCCGCGAGCGCGAGCGCGCCGGGAGCATCACCGTAGTTGTAACCGAGCAGGATGAGCGGCGCGTGCCACAGCCCCCAGATCACGCCTGAGATCAGGATCGCCGGAACGACTCCTAGCGGTAGAAGTTTGGGCAGAAGCCAGCCACGCCATCCAAGTTCTTCACCGAGGGCGGGAATAACGTTCACGATCGAACCGATCAGCACATTGAGGAACTGGGCTGCGACGAGAAGACCAATGGGGATGGCAACGGGTGCCTGCCCGAATGCCTCAAGTTGGGCATCCACGGTCTCTTGAAAGCCGGAAAAGTTCACGAAATCCGCTGGATAGACACCGAACACCACACCGACAGCCAGCGCAGCGAGAATGAGTGCCGGCGGCACCACGAGGGCAAGCCCGAGATAGCGCAAGAACCGCCCCACCGGCCGAACCGAACCCAAGCCGAGCGCGCGACGTCGCGAGCGCCCATCCGGGTGCTTCTCGACAAAGAACACCACAATGAGAGCGGCGATTGCGGGAGTAAACATCATCGCGACTGTCACCCCATAAAACAGTGGCAGTGGGCTAGCGAGGCCCTCGCCCAGCCACAACGGGATTGCGATGAGCCACGACAGCCCAAAGCTGATGACCACATAGGTGACGATCGGAGCGGACTTGCGCATTACAACTTCTTCCCCCAAGTGAGCTGCCGCGTGCTGAGTTGTTGTGCTCTGAACTACTGCCCACTGAGCGGCTTGAATTCAAGGCTAGCAACGCTGAGAGTATCTGTGCGCACTGTTGCGAAACTCGTGAATCCGCTCTCACTCAGCTGATCGAGTAGCTGCGGCAACTTGCGTGGCCGCAGCTCGAGTCGCACACGTTTGCCATCCCGAATGAGTTCAGCTTGCAGACGCACGAGAGTCGCCGCGTCGACATCCGCGTCGTAGACGAGAGCAACCTGATCGTCGCTGTCAGCGTCATCCAATTCGACGAGATCAACGAGGCGCTCGAAGCCAAGCGAGAACCCGACGGCGGGAACTTCGCTGCCGAGGAAGCGACCGATCATGCCGTCGTAGCGACCACCACCACCCAGCGAATAGCCGAGAGAGGGGTGAGCCACCTCAAAGATTGCCCCCGTGTAGTAGCCCATTCCGCGCACCAACCATGGATCGAACTCGATGAGGGCCCCCGAAGTGCCTCGACCGGCTTCGACCGCGTGACCAATAGTCGCGATTTCGGCAATGACCGCCTCGTTGACGCCCGCGGGGAGGGCAGCCCGGATGGCATCCGCCGTGAATTCTGGCGTTGTCTCTGGCTGCGGGCGTGTGAGAAATTCGGCGAGCGCCGCAACCGGTGCATCGGGGAACGCACGTTCGCGTAGTTCTGCGACCACGCCGTCAGCGCCGAGCTTGTCGAGCTTGTCGACGGTGATCAACACGGACTCGTGTTCCTTCGACGGGAACCCCAGCGCAGTGAGCGCACTCGTGAGAAGGCGACGGTCGTTGATTCGAATGGTGCACCCCTCGATACCGAGGGCGTCGAGCGTTGCGGCAGTGGCTGTGATCAGCTCGATCTCGGCGCTCGCGCCAGGCTCCCCCATGATGTCGATGTCGCACTGCACGAATTGGCGGTAGCGCCCCTTTTGCGGTCGTTCAGCTCGCCACACCGGGGCAATCTGAATTGCCCGGAACACTTTTGGCAGTTCAGCACGGTGGGTGGCGTAGAACCGGGCGAGCGGCACCGTGAGGTCGAAGCGTAACCCTAGGTCGGCAAGATCGAGAGCTTCGGATGCCGCCTGCAGCTTGTCAGCGGTGAGCCCCCGCTTCATGACAGCGAACGCGAGCTTCTCGTTGTCGCCGCCCAAACCGGAGTGAAGCCGTGAACTGTCTTCCATCACCGGGGTCTCGATTTCATCGAACCCGTGTGCGCGATAGCTGCCCCGGATCACACCGAGCACCCGCTCACGGTGGGCTTTATCTGCGGGGAGGAAATCGCGCATGCCGCGAGGAGGGTTAACAGTTGACGCCATGATTTCTATTCTCTCGTACGTGGCAATTTTTCGTGGCTAGCGTGTTACTTCGCCAATGTGGGATTCGATGCGGTCTCGATGATGCTGCACCGCAGCGTTAAAGACGGCGTTTGAGGCGACAAGGTTCTCGTTCACCATGAGATCGAATTGCATTCCCTGCAACGTATTGACGAGCAGTCGAGACTCGATTACCGCCTGCTCCCGGTCGACGCCTAATGCGACGAGCGCACGGGCACCAAGGTCGACCCATTGATGGAAAGAGTGGCGTGTGACGGCGAACTGGTCGCGCTCGACTGCTTCTAGCAGTCCTGCCTCCAGTTCAAGCCGTTGGCGGTGCAGGTTTTCGGGCAGCTGAGTCCACTGCCACGCCGAGTAGAGACTCGCTATGTACTCGTCGACGGTAGCGGCCGGCAAATCCGCGGCATCCTGTGCTGTCATTCCCCTCACGTTGGCACGAACGATCTCGCGCACGAGTTCAGCACGGGTGCCGAAATGGTAAACAAGCGTGAAGGTACTGACGTCGAGAGCTTTCGCGAGCGAACGGAAGGTGAGGCTAGACAGCGGCCGATCAACAAGGAATTCGAGTGCTTGCTTAATCAGTGCTGGCTTGCGGGTCGGGTCGGGTTTGCGAGCCATAATCATTAACATAACGGGTGTTTGCTTATCAAGTCGGTAACGGTTATGATTTCTCCTTGTGCCAACAGTCCGCTTGCGGCGCCCATTCAACTAGAAATCCCTTCACCAGGGGCTTCTCCAACGCTGGATCGGTTGGCCGGGTAATCCCACCGATCCCTCAGCGCGCGATGCCATAACTAGATGATCGACGTGCGATCACATGTCTCATCTACGGGTGTCGCGCCGGTGCCCTCTCTATTCGGGTTAGGGAGGGCACCACCCTTTACCCGGGGCCCCGCTAGTTGTCGTCTGTCGTCGGCGATGTGAGGTCTGCCCGCGCAGACTCACCCTCGTGCGCCTGAATCTCATTGCTCAACCCGCGCAAAGCTGTGCGCAGGGCCCGCTCCGAATCAAGACCGTTAGCTTTCGCGGATGCCACAATTGCCAGCAATAGCGGGCCGAGTTCGTCTTCTTCCGTGACGTTGATCGCCCCCGGCGCTGTGGCATCCAACAGTCCCACTTTGTGGGCCCGCCCCAGAAGTTTGTCCGCGAGTGCAAGCGCGGGCATCCCCTGAGGAATACCATCGACGACACTCGTGCGATGCGGTTTCTCGGTTTTCTTCAGGTCGTCCCACACCGCGATGACGTCGTCAGCCGTTTCTGCGGTCGTGTCGCCAAAGACGTGGGGGTGGCGGCCGATCATTTTGGCGGTCATGTTCGCCGCAACATCTTCGAGGGTGAATTTTCCTGCTTCAGCTGCAATGTCGGAGTGGAAAAGCACCTGATAGAGAACATCGCCGAGTTCTTCGACCATGTCGGCCGGGTCTCCCGCCTCAATTGCCTCGACGAGTTCGTAAGTCTCTTCGACGAGGTACTGCACGAGAGACTCATGGGTTTGTTCGCGATCCCATGCACAGCCGCCAGGCGCACGAAGTCGCTCTAGCGTGCCGATCAATTTCTCAAGCTCGGGGTGGGGTGCGGAAGGCTCGGTCATGGCACTATCTTCCCACCTTCAAAAATAAGTGAAAGTCACGTACGGATTCGAGTATGTCGCACTCAAAAACGACTGCGAGATGAGCCACCATGTGGGTGTGGCCGCGACGAATAAAAACCCTTCGGCCGCCGCGCGTAAACCTCCAACGCGAAAATCGAGGAGCCGGATTGCTGGCGTTCTGATTCGTCTTGTTCGACCGCTGCTCAAGGTCAACCTGTTGGGCTATCGCGCTGAAATGGCCAATTCGCTCTTTCCTGATGGGCCGCCCGAGGGCGAGGTTCCCGGAGCCAATCCGATACGAATGCTCTTCATAGGGGACTGCGCCGCATCTGGCTATGGTGTGCTCAACCACGGACTCGCCGTCGTCTCCCAGACCGCGCGCTATGTCGCAAGCGACCACAACCGAGGGTGCTCGTGGACGACCATCACCGACCCAGAACTCACAGCCATCCGCAGTGCAACACAACTCGCCAGTGTCACGACCGACATCACCTTCGATGTTGTGGTTGTGCTCCTCGGGCCCCCGATGTGCTGGTGGGAACAGCGGCGGAGGAATGGGCGTCGAGCCTGACACGCGTCGTCGAGCAAGTGCGAAAGGCCCCCGACTCCAACTGCCCGGTGGTTCTAGCCGCAATTCCGCCGATGTACCGGTTTCGCCCCATGCCGGACTTTGTTCGGCGCGTCTTCGCGCTTCAAACCCATCGCCTCAACCGCACCTCACGCGCGGTCGCAGACACGCTCCCCCGGGTCAGCTATTCTCGGTTTCCCCCGATGGGCTCTGACGGGACTTTCATCATGGAAGTGTTGAGCTGGCGCACAATTCATTCTCTTTGGGGCAAGCAGCTGGGAAGAGATGTCTCACTGGTTGTGGGTTCGGGCGACCAAGCAAACTAGCCCCTCCGCGCCGTTGACCTCACCAGGACCATGCAGTCGATCTGGCCGAGGCGTGCGAGAATCATCCGGTGGCCGACCAGCACAAACGCCCCCGACGTGTCGCTGCCGCTATCGCTACTGCGGTCGTCGGAATCGTCGTGATCACCGGATGCTCCGGAGTTTCAGTGCCGGGATTCCCTGACACCCATAGCGGATCTCCCAGCGCACCAGCGACATCCGCCGATCCAGAGTCTGACAGCGAAACAGGCGACGGCGATGCCGTGTCTGAGGGCTCCTCATCCGGGATCCCCTCTGGCGCTTTCGAGGCGACCGTCAACTATGTGCGCGATGGCGACACCCTCTACCTCGATAACGGAAACACCGAGCTGAAGGTACGACTGATCGGAATCGATACCCCCGAACTCGACAGCCAGTACAACCCCGATGCCGGCGAATGCTATGGCGAAGAGGCACGCCAACTTCTCCGCGACTTTCTCCCGGTAGGCACAACGGTCTGGGCGCTCGAGGATCGTGAGTCTGAAGACCGTTACGGCCGCTCGCTGCTCTATGTGTATCTCAACGACGGGACCTTCGTAAACCTTGCCATGATTGAACTGGGCGCCGCCGAATCGCTCAAGGTGGGGCTCAACGACCGCTTCTGGCCTCAGTTGCGCGAGGCCGAAGACCAGGCCTACGCTGCGCAACGGGGAATGTGGGGTACCTGCTAGCCGGCAACTCAGCCAACGCATGGCACGATTGGTGGATGCTCGACCCCTCCAATCCCGTCATGCTCGTGCTCTTGTGGCTCACCCTCGTCGGGGTGCTTGCAGCACTTGCCCTGCGCACGTTCCGCCGGGATCAGCGCGAGTATCGCCGCTTCAAGAGATTTCGCACCACGAAACGTCGCCAACTCATGTTGCGTCGCTGGCTGATCATCTCGTTTACCCTGTTCGGTGGAATGGCTGCGGTGACGCTCGTAGCCAGTGGCAGTTTCGCCGCTCCCCTACTGGCAGAGGTGCAGGCCTGGCCCTGGGTGTCGTGGCTACTTTCTGTGCTCGCCGCCAGGCCATCGGTGACGTCCGGCGTCATCATCGGCGTCATCATCGGCGTGGTCGGCCTCACGGTCGTCGGTGTCGTCGCGGTGCGAAAAGAGGGTGATGAGATCGTCAGCGTTGGTGACATTCAGGCGATCCTGCCACGTAACCGCCAAGAGCTTGTGCTGGGCGGGCTCCTGTCGATCAACGCCGGGGTGGTCGAAGAACTTCTCTTTAGGCTCGCCCTGCCCGCACTGCTCTTCGCGACAACCGGCAACGCCATTGTTGCGGTTGTGGGAAGCCTGCTGCTGTTTGGTCTCCTGCACTCGTATCAGGGGGTTGCGGGCATCGTCATCACGACGGTGATCGGAGCGCTCTTCATGGCACTCTATGTGCTGAGCGGCAGCATCCTCGTTGCTATTATCGCCCATGCTGTGGTCGATTTGCGGTCGCTCGTCGTGATTCCGATGGCTGTTAGCCGCGTCCACCTCATCGACGGACGCCTCAATCCGTTCGCATTCACTCCGAAAAGGGAAACGGCTGCCAGTGGTGCACGCGCTGAGCCACCAGCCGTCACCCCGACCGAAAACTGACTTTCGCCACTGACGTCACGCACTACGACTTTGCGGAATCTGCCTCTGTAGCTACGGTTTCGTCCACTGCAGCTTTCTCAGCTGCCGCAAGCTCGGCAAGCTCTGTGGCGGTGTCTCGCCCACCAAAGATTGATATCAGCAGGTCGTTGGTCCACTCGATCAACTGACCATCGTTGGCACCTGGCGGCAGCGGGATAATCGCCGCCGATGCTGCGGCGTGATACTTCGATCCCGGATACATGCGCTGCAATCGCACCTGAATGGAGTCGAGAAGGTGTGCCGGCGCAACGCGAAGCTTGTCGCCCATCACGACCACCTCGCTGAGGCTCGCCTTCTGTGCCATGCGGCGCAGTCGGGATACCGCAATGAGATGCTGCACTTGCTCGGGCGGCTCTCCATAGCGGTCGCTCAACTCTTCGAGCACACGATCAATGCTGTCAGGGGATGCCGCGGGTGCACTGGCCGTCGATAGCTTTTGGTATGCCTCGAGTCGCAGTCGCTCGCTCTCCACATAGTCTTCGGGAATGTTCGCGTCTACCGGAAGCTCGAGGCGCAGCTCGGTTTGCCCCTCGGCAACGTCTCCCCGGAAGGCCGACACGGCTTCACCGATCATCCGCAAGTAGAGGTCGAATCCGACCCCGGCAATGTGGCCTGACTGTTCGCCACCGAGCAGGTTTCCGGCTCCCCGAATTTCGAGGTCCTTGAGTGCGATCTGCATTCCAGCACCGAGCTCATTATTGGCCGCGATGGTGTCGAGGCGTTCATGAGCGGTTTCACTCAGCGGCTTTTCTTCGTCATAGAGGAAGTAGGCGTATGCCCGTTCGCGACCACGACCGACACGTCCCCGCAGCTGGTGGAGTTGGCTCAGCCCATACTTGTCAGCACGGTCGATGATCAGCGTGTTCGCGTTAGCGATGTCTAGTCCGGTCTCAATGATGGTCGTTGACACGAGAACATCGAATTTGCGCTCCCAGAAATCGACCATCACTTGCTCAAGCACTGCCTCAGGCAGTTGCCCGTGGGCAACAGCGATGCGAGCATCCGGAACCAACTCGGCAAGCTTTGCCGCCACCCGGTTGATCGAGCTCACTCGGTTGTGCACATAGAACACTTGGCCTTCGCGCAGCAGTTCGCGCCGAATTGCTGCAGAAACCTGGCGCTCGGAGTAGGGCCCGACGAAGCTCAAGATAGGGTGTCGGTCTTCTGGCGGTGTCGCCAGGGTCGACATTTCGCGGATTCCTGTGACAGCCATCTCGAGGGTTCGAGGAATCGGGGTTGCCGTCATCGCCAAGATATCGACGTTGGTCTTGAGCTTCTTGAGAGCATCTTTGTGCTCAACGCCGAAGCGTTGCTCTTCATCGATGATTACGAGCCCGAGGTCTTTGAATGAGATGTTTTTCGACAGCAGACGGTGGGTGCCGATGACGACATCCACGGTTCCGTCGGTGAGACCGGCAATGGTTTCGCGAGCCTCTTTGTCGGATTGGAAACGGCTGAGCGCTCGCAAGTGCACGGGAAAACCGGCAAAACGGTCAGCAAAGGTCTCTATATGCTGGCGCACGAGTAGCGTAGTCGGCACAATCATCGCCACTTGCTTGCCATCCTGAACGGCCTTGAATGCGGCGCGCACGGCAACCTCGGTCTTGCCGTAGCCCACGTCACCGCTCAGCAGCCGGTCCATCGGAACCGGGCTCTGCATGTCGGCCTTGACCTCATCGATCGTGGTCAGCTGGTCGGGGGTCTCGGCGAATGCAAACGCTTCTTCGAGTTCGCGCTGCCACGGAGTGTCCACCGAAAACGCGTAGCCTCTGCTGGCCATACGCGCGCTGTACAGCTTCACGAGTTCGACCGCGATGTCGCGCACAGCCTTGCGCGCCTTCGTCTTGGCGGCCGACCAGTCGCTGCCACCCATCTTGTTAAGCGTGGGAGCTTCACCACCGACGTAGCGCGACAACAGGTCAAGCTGATCTGTCGGAACATACAATTTGTCTCCGGGGTATCCGCGCTTGTTTGGTGCGTACTCGAGCACCAGAAATTCGCGCTGAGTCTTGACCGCATTGCGGCCACCGGTGCTCACCTGGCGGGTCACCAGCTCACGGAACTTGCCGATGCCATGAGTGTGGTGCACCACAAAGTCGCCACTCTTGAGCTGAATCGGATCGACAACGTTTTTGCGTCGCGTCGCCAACTTGCGCGTCGGGCGTGACGCATAACCCGCCGAACGACCAAAGAACTCGCCCTCGCTCAGCACCGCCAACTTGATGCCGTCAACTGAGAAACCGTAATCGATGGATGCTTGCAACAGGTATGCAACGCCCGGTTCCGCCGCGGCAGGGAACGACTCCACGGCACGCCCCGATAGCTCGCGTTCAGCCAGCAGGTCGGCGGTGCGCTCTACGAGACCGCTGCCCTCGGCAATGATTCCCACCGTCCACCCATCGGTCAGCAACTGGGCAACATGATCGAGAGCGCCATCGACTGTTCCGGCAAATGAGGGCATCGCTGAGGCATCAATGCGCACGTACTCGGATGCTTCTTCGGCAGAATCGAGCAGGCTTGTGGCATCCGCCTCACCAGAATCGAAGGTGCTGAGCGTCCACCACGGGCGCGAGCCAGCAGCTTCACGAAGCGAGTTGAGGGTGAGAAAATCACCGGCATCCAAGTCGATGGGTGCTTCGGCTCCAGCAGTTGCCGCGTTCCAGGCGGCACTCAAGAATTCGCGGTTCGTTTCAGCGAGATTCACCGCACGCGAGGCGACCTTTTCTGGGGACAGGACCGCGATTGCTGCATCCGCAGGGAGGTAGTGAGTGAGCGGCACCAGCTTGTCGACGAGAGCGGGCGCGAGCGACTCCATTCCATCAACAGGGATGCCCTCGGCAATCTTGGCGAGCATCGTCGACAGGCTGGGAAACTCGTGTTGCATCTCGCGGGCACGTTGGCGCACCGACTCGCTCAGCAGAACTTCGCGGCTGGGCACCAGCTCAGCAGACATAATCTCGCCCTCGATGGAGCGCTGATCGGCAACGGAGAACTCACGCAGTTGTTCAAGCTCATCACCAAAGAATTCCAGCCGCAGTGGATGCTCGTGGTTGGGTGCAAACACGTCGAGGATTCCGCCGCGCACCGCAAATTCTCCACGACGCGTGACCATGTCCACGCGGGAATATGCCAATGCGATAAGACGTTCGGATAGCGCTGAAAGATCGTAGTTGCGGGCACCGGCCGTTAATCCAATGGGCTCAATCTCGGTGAGGTTGTCGGCGATGGGCTGGAGCGCTGCTCGCACAGAAGCCACCAACACAAACTGCCCGACAGGGTTCTGTTGCCAGCGTGCCAGATCGCGCAGTGCCTGCATCCGCTTTCCGACAGTCTCAGCGCTCGGGCTCAATCGCTCATGAGGGAGAGTCTCCCACGCCGGAAACTCGACAATCTGGGCTTCGGGAAGGTAACTGGTGAGCGAACGGCGCAGCGATTCGGATTCGCGGCCCGTCGCGGTGATGGCGAGAAGAGATCGTGGCGCAGCCGTCTTCGTGAGCAGACCACCTAACAGGGGCGCCCGTAAGCCCTCAACGAGTGAGAAGTCTGCGCTCTGCTGAGAAAAACGAAGTGCGTTCTCCACAGTTTGGGCGCGCGAGAGCGCTGAGATAAGTCCGTCGAGAGTCACCGGAGGAGTCTACTCGCGGCTGCCGACAGCACGGTGCGAGTTCACCCACAGCGCAGCAAACTACCGCGGTCCGTGGAAGCGCTGTTGTGCGGCTTCGAGGCCTTCGCTCGCGACGAGAGCAACGGCATCCGCTGCATCGCTGAGAAGGTTGGGCAGCTCGCTGCGCTCATCACTGGAGAAGTCGCGCAAAACAAAGTCGGCGGCAGGCTGACGGCCAGGAGGCCGACCAATGCCCACCCTTACGCGCGTGAAGTCTGGCGAGCCAACAGCAGCAGCGATATCGCGGATGCCGTTGTGACCGCCGTGGCCGCCACCGCTCTTGAGCTTCACAGTATCGAAATCGATATCGAGCTCGTCGTGCACCACAATGAGGCGTTCGATCGGAATCTTGTAAAACCGCATGAGTGCAGCTACCGGCCCACCCGAAAGATTCATGAACGAATGGGGTTTAGCCAGAATCAGCTTGGGCCCCTCACCAAAACTGCGGCCCTCAGCAACCGCTGCGTTGGCTTTGTGGTTCTTGAAAGTGGCAGACAGCTCGTCTGCCAAGTGGGCCAACACCATGTGGCCCACGTTGTGGCGATTACCGGCGTAGCCGGGCCCGGGGTTACCGAGCCCGACTACTAACCATTGGTCATCCACGATTTCTCGCTTGCGAAAGAATCGAATTATTCGGATTCCTCGGTCGCTACAGCCTCGGCAGCAACAGCCGCGGCTTCTTCTTCAGCAGCTTCAGCCTCGACCGACGAGCGCGGGGTGCTCACGCCGATAACGAGAAGCTCTGGGTCGGAAAGCAGGACCGAACCGGTAATAAGGGTGACGTCCTTGGCGTAGATGTGCTCGCCCTCTTCAAGGCCCTCAATGTCGACGGTGAAGTACTCAGGAATATGAGTTGCTTCAGCCTCAACCGAGACGGTCGGTGCGTCGAGGTTGGCGATGGTGCCGGGAGCCGACTCACCAGTGACGTGGATCGGTACGTCAACGATGACCTTCTCACCCTTGCGGATGACAACGAGGTCGATGTGTTCGATGATCTGGCGAACCGGGTCCTTCTGCACGTCCTTGACCAGAGCAAGCTGGCTCTTGCCGTTGATGTCGAGGTCCAAAATCTGGTTCGACTTGCGCAGGATGAGCCCGATCTCGTGACCCGGGAGGGCAACGTGGATGGGGTCGGTGCCGTGACCGTAGATCACTGCGGGAATCTTGCCTGCAGCGCGAAGCTTGCGGGCTGCGCCCTTACCGAAGGCGTCACGGGCATCCGTGACGACGTGGTTGACGGTTGGCTTAGCCATTGTTGTCTCCTAAAGGACCAGTGGTCCGTGGGTGGGCACAGTGCGTGTTGGCGCAGTGCCCAGATCGATGTCTGTAATTCAACTCGAACGCCGGCAGACTTTTCGTCTGCCACGTGAGGAAAAGCCCTGTGACTTGCCCGCCGCGTCGATAACGGAACTCGAAAGTTCCCTCGCCGAAGTTCAACGCCTTAGTGTACACGGTCGCGCTGCCAAAGAATCGTTGACACAAACCAGTACTCTTGGAGCATGTCCGGAGGTCTTCACGCACGCGTGCTCAACGAACTGGGACTACACATCGTCTCGGGTGAGATTGACCCCGAATCCATAGTCCTCGCCGAACAGCTTGAGGAACGCTACGGAGTCTCCCGCTCGGTCATGCGCGAAGCCGTGAGAGTGCTCCAATCACTCGGAATGGTTGCCTCGGTGAAGCGGGTCGGGATGCGCGTGCAGCCCATGTCACGGTGGAACCTCTACGACCCACTCGTCATCCGCTGGCGACTTGAACAGGCCGAGAACGGCCAGCAACTGCGCTCCCTCACTGAACTGCGCAATGCCATCGAACCTCAGGCCGCACAGCTTGCCGCCACACATGCCTCCGACGACGCGGCCAGCGAGTTGCTGTCGCTGGCCGCGCGAATGCGGTCAGTGGGTCGCTCAGGTGACCTCGAACTGTTTCTTGAGCTCGACATCCGCTTTCACTCACTCGTTCTTGCAGCAAGCGGCAACGAAATGTTTGCACGGCTCGATCGTGTGATCGCCGAAGTGCTGACGGGCCGCACCAATCGCGGACTCATGCCATCGACACCACACGAAGAGGCACTGCAATGGCACGTGGATGTTGCTGACGCCATTCAGGGTAAGCGCCCCGCAGACGCCTACACCTCAATGGCGCAAATCATGAACCGCACTAGTGACGAGGTTGAACCTATTTGGGCGGGCGAACCGCGCATCTTCCTCGACTAGCTCGTGGTGAGCTAGACGACGACCGACATGCCACCATCGATAAAGATGACCTGGCCGTTGACATAGTCCGAGCCACTCGAGGCTAGCCACACTGCGGGGCCGCCGAGGTCGACGGGAGTTCCCCAGCGACGAGCAGGCGTACGGCCCAGAATCCAGTTGTTGAAGGTGTCATCGTCAACGAGCGCCTGCGTCATCTCGGTGTGGATATAGCCAGGGGCGATCGCGTTGATCTGCAATCCGCCGCTCGCCCACTCGGCCGTCATGGCACGAGTGAGATTGCGGATGCCGCCCTTCGAGACCGTGTACGGCCCGATAGTGGGGCGAGCAAGGTCGGCCTGCACCGACGCAATGTTGATGATCTTGCCCTCGCCACGCTGAAGCATGTGACGCGCAACCTCGCGACCGACGAGGAACGCGCTCGTGAGGTTGGTTGCGATAACCCGGTTCCAATCCTCCACGTCGAGATCGAGCATCGGTTCGCGGTGCTGGATGCCCGCGTTGTTCACGAGCACACCGATCGGACCAATGGATGCCTCGATCTCGGCAATAGCGGTGGCGACAGCCGCGGCATCCGCAACGTCAAACGCTCGAGCGTAGACGCGTTCGGCCCCGAATTCCGCGCTGAACTCGTCGCGCGCTGCGGCGAGCCGCTCTTCGTCACGACCGTTCAGCACGATCGTTGCACCGGCGTCAGCCAAAGCCTTGGCGATAACACGGCCAATTCCTCGGCTGGATCCGGTAACGAGGGCAATGCGCCCGCTGAGGTCAAACAGCGTGGATGCCACGGCTGCCTCCTAGAACATTCCGGCGGCGATGAAAATGACGAACGCGATCGCGAAGCCCATAACACCGATCAGTGCTTGACCGACAGTCCAGGTGCGGAGCGTGGTCTGGGTGTCCATACCGAAGAAGCGGCTGACCAACCAGAAACCAGAGTCGTTCACGTGACCAGCAAAAACCGATCCGGCGGCAAGTGCGAGCACGATAGCCGCGAGCTCTACCGGGTTGAGGCTTGAGTCAGCCAGAACGACAGGCTGAACGAGCGCTGCCGCGGTGGTGAGGGCGACCGTTGCTGAACCCTGTGCGACGCGAATAATGGCGGCGATCACGAATCCGGCAACGATTAGCGGCATGCCGATTGAGTCAAGCGAAGCAGCAATGCTCTGACCGATTCCGCTGGCGCGCAATACGCCACCGAACATTCCACCGGCACCGGTGATCAGGATGATTGAGCTAACTGGGCCGAGAGCACTATCGACGATGGTCTCGACGAGTGAGCGCTTCTTGTTGCGCTTCCACCCGAGCAGCCACATTCCGAAGACGACAGTGATGAGCAAAGCGATCGGAGTTTCTCCCAGTAGACGAAGAACCTGAACGATGGGGTTCTCGAGGTCGACTGCTCCGGCTGTTGCTAGTGCGTTGAGTCCGGTATTCATGAAGATTAGGACGAGCGGAAGAAGAAGCAAGAAGAGGATGGTTCCGAGCTTGGGGTCTGACTTGAACTCTGCTGCCTTCTCGTCATCCGCATTTCCGAACAGGATGTCGGGGATGGCAATGTCGAAACGCTTACCGGTCCAGGTGCCGAACTTGTAGCCGACGACGTACCAGGTGGGGATGGCGACGATGAGTCCGAAGATCAGTACTAGGCCAACGTCAGCACCGAGCAGTCCGGTTGCGGCGACGGGGCCTGGGTGCGGCGGAACGAAGATGTGCATGACCGAGAATGCAACGGCGGCGGGGAAAGCGTACAGCAGCAGCGAACCACCGAGGCGACGGGCAACGGTGAAGATGATCGGCAGCATGACAACGAGTCCAGCGTCGAAGAAGATGGGGAAACCCATCATGAGCGAGGCTACGGCCAAGGCCAGCGGCGCCCGCTTTTCTCCGAAGCGTCGGATGAGTGAGTCGGCGAGCACTTGAGCTCCACCACTCATTTCGAGCATCCGACCCAGCATTGCGCCCAGACCGACCAAGAGGGCAACGCTGGCGAGGGTACCCCCGAACCCCGACGAGAGTGTCGGGATTATCTGGTTCGTGGGGATACCTGCTGCTACCGCGGTCACGAGGCTCACGATGATCAGCGAGAGGAACGCGTGTACGCGCCCCACGATAATCAGCAGCAGCAGCAGCGCGATAGCTCCCGCGGCAAGAAGGAGAAGGCCCCACGTGGGCAACTCCCAGAGCAATTGGAGGTCGGTCATCATTGTCCTAATTTCTGTTGTGCAGCTCAGTCGACAAAGTTGTCGGTGAGGTCTTTGTTAATCGACCGGATAATGTCGTCCGGAGTCTGGGTGAGGTCGACACGGATGCCGCGCTCATCGCTCGATAGCGGTTCAAGCGTGCTGAACTGCGAGTCGAGAAGGCTATTGGGCATGTATTCATGGTTGCGGTGCGATTGGCGTTCAGCGATGACCTCTTGATCACCCTGCAAATGCACGAAGACAGTGGATGGGGCGTGGGAGGTGAGGAGCTGCCGGTATGAGCGCTTTAGCGACGAGCAGGCCACGATTATCGGATTGCCTTCGGCGAGTTCGGCGCCGATTCTGTCGGCGATGATTTCTAGCCAGGGTGCGCGGTCTTCATCAGTTAGAGCGTGCCCCGCGGCCATCTTTGCCTTGTTGGCACTCGGGTGCAGGTCGTCACCATCGATGAACTTCATGCCGAGCGTCTTCCCGAGGGCAGCGCCGACCGTCGACTTTCCAGAACCGGAGACGCCCATGACGATCAGGGGCGGAAATTTCGAAGCCACACTTTTCCTTACAGTCGACGCGACGTTACGTCTGATATCAATCTGACCAGTGTGCCTTAAAGCAGACTTATTACAAAGTCAGGCAAAAGATATCTCCGTAACTCGGGGATTTGATGCTGCGCCTACCAGCATCCCAGCGCCTGCCTATTCGCTCAAACACTGGTAGAACACCGAGCACCGTGGGAGGATGACGACACGGAAGGATGACGCCATGAGCGAGAACCTGAATGACCCAGTCGAGGTATTAGAACTGGAAACCTGCTGGGAGCTACTGCGCACTGCCAGTCTGGGCAGGATTGCAGTCAGCTTTCGGGGAGAGCCAGAAATCACACCGGTCAACTTCATCGCGGTCGGTAATCGGCTACTGCTGCGCACTGCGCAAGGAACCAAACTGCTGAAGCTCACGATCAACGACAAAGTCGCGCTAGAGACTGACTCGGTGGGGGAAGAAACGGCGTGGAGCATCGTGGTCAAGGGAACCGCGCGAGTGATCGAGTCTCAGGAAGAGATCTTCGAGGCCGACCAGTTGCCGCTGCAGCCGCTCATCCCCACCCTCAAATACGTGTGGGTTGAGGTCACTCCCACCGAGATCTCGGGCCGCCGCTTCACGCTGGGACCTGAACCTGAACGGTACTGAGCGCCAAACGGTAGTGAGCGCCAAACGACGCTGAACTCGAACGGGTGCTTACCTGGCCCCCTAAAGCGTCCCCTTCGCCGGGGTGCCCATCGGAATCGCGGTCAGCCGAGTGACGTCTACCGGAGCCGTAAGGTGCTCCCCAATTTCGGCAACGAGGGCTGCAACAGCAGGGCTTGAGCCGTGGGCATCCAACAACTCCACCGACCCCCACTTCTCGATCATTACGAGAGAACCATCGGCAGCTTCGTGAATCGCATACAGCTCACAGCCGCGTTCATCGTGCACGCCGGCAATGGCCGGGCGGAGTGCAGCAAGCACAACGTCGCGACTCTCGGGGCGAAAGTGGAATACGGCAGTAACGATCACAGGCTGGCTCATATCTTCACGCTACTCCCTAGTTTCTCAACAATCACGCTTCCCAATCGACGTGCACAATGCCAGCTGAAGGGATGCCGCAAACCCTGCCCACGCGGTGCCCTAGGCTTGATGATTGGGCCACGACCCACCACTTTGTCCCTGAGCCAAGGAGTGCACCACATGACCGCTGCTGAGCAAGCAACCGCAAACATTGGCGTAGTAGGGCTCGCAGTTATGGGCTCTAACCTCGCCCGCAACCTTGCAAGCCGCGAAGGCAACACCGTTGCGATCTACAACCGCTCCCACTCGAAGACAGAGACGCTGCTCACTGAGCACCCCGAGGCAGGATTCGTTCCAGCATCCACTTATGAAGAGTTCGCCGCATCGCTCTCGACGCCGCGCACGGCAATCATTATGGTTCAGGCCGGCAAAGGAACTGACGCCGTGATCGACGCCCTCACCGAAGCCTTCGAGCCCGGCGATATCATCGTCGATGGGGGCAACGCGCTCTTCACTGACACCATCCGTCGCGAGAAAGCGGTACGCGAAACGGGTATCAACTTCGTCGGTGCCGGCATCTCTGGCGGCGAAGAAGGCGCACTTCTCGGCCCCTCGATCATGCCCGGTGGTTCTGCCGAAGCGTGGCAAACTCTGGGCCCGATCCTCAAATCGATCGCCGCCGTTGCCGAAGGCGAGCCGTGCGTTACCCACGTCGGCACCGACGGTGCAGGCCACTTCGTCAAAATGATTCATAACGGCATCGAATACGCCGACATGCAACTGATCGCTGAAGCCTACGACCTCATCCGTCAGGGCACCGGCGCTACCCCCGCCGAGATTGCCGACATCTTCGCCGAATGGAACAAGGGCGAACTCGAAAGCTACCTCATCGAGATCACGGCAGAAGTTCTGCGCCAGATTGACGCGAAGACCGGCAAGCCGCTCGTGGATGTCATCCTGGATCAGGCCGGATCCAAGGGCACCGGCGTGTGGACCGTGCAAACTTCGCTCGATCTGGGGGTTCCCGTCTCAGGAATTGCCGAAGCCGTGTTCGCGCGCGCCGTCTCCTCGAAGCCCGCCCAGCGTGCGGCATCCAGCGCACTGCCAGGCCCCAGCACAATTCCGGCCGTTGCTGACAAGGTTGCGTTCATTGAAGACGTTCGCCAGGCCCTCTACGCATCAAAGATCATCGCGTATAGCCAAGGCTTCGACGCCATCGTTGCCGGGGCTGAAGAGTACAACTGGGACATCAAAAAGGGCGAAATTGCCAAGATCTGGCGCGGAGGGTGCATCATTCGTGCACGCTTCCTGAACCGCATCACCGAGGCGTATGCCGAAAACCCCGGCCTCGTGGCACTCGTCGCAGCACCATACTTCACTGACGCGATTGGTGGCACGCAGGATTCTTGGCGACGTGTTGTTGCTGGGGCAGCCGCTGCCGGCATCCCGACCCCCGCGTTCTCGTCATCGCTCGCATACTACGACAGCCTGCGCGCACCGCGCCTGCCTGCTGCCCTCGTTCAGGGTCAGCGTGACTTCTTCGGCGCTCACACGTACAAGCGCACTGACATGGATGGCACTTTCCACACGCTATGGTCGGGCGATCGCACCGAAATCGAAGCGAACGACTCGCACTAAACCTGCTGGCGGCGGGCCGCCTGCGCGCCACCTCCCTCGTGGCCACCAGCGCCCTCACAGCGCTGGGACTGCACGCAGAACACAGCGTGCAGCGCGCGGTGACAGAATGGGTGAACGATGAGCGAATATGACGACGAGCCGGAACTGGCTGGCTATGTGCCACACGGTGATCGCCCGTTGCGCTCACGCGCCTACATGAACGTCATACGGGTCGTTGTGGTACTCGGGCTTGTGGGCCTCGTAGTGCCCGGTATCGTGTCTGCTGTCGGCACCGCCAACAACACCGCGACGCGAACGTGTGGTGTCTACACCGAGTATCTGGCGCCTCAAGCGGTGTCGTTCGACATCCGCTTTGAGCTATTCGGGCAGGGAGAACCTGGCTGGAAATGCTACGCAATCGCGTTCAACGGCACCGAAACTCTGCTGCGCTCGATGGGGCTCATTCCCGGGCCCGCCGTGATTCCAACAGGCCCGGCAGACAAGACCTAGGTGTAGTTCCCAGGGACGTTGTGATCGTTTGAGTTAGCGAGGACCTCCGGCAGGATGTGGGTTACCACACTCATATCTCTAACCGGAGGTCCTCGTGACTCACAGTAATGCTCCCTTTGCCCCGCAAGGACGCCTTCGTCTTGCGCGGCTGATCGTCGAGGACGGTTGGTCGTCCCGACGCGCCGCGGAACGATTCCAGTGCTCGCCAGCGACGGCAGCAAAGTGGGCTGCCCGTTTCCGGGCTGGCCAGCCGATGACGGACCGATCCTCACGGCCGAGATACTCACCCGCTCGCACCCCGATTCGCATCGAGCGACGCATCATTGCCCTCCGGTTCACTCGTCGCTGGGGACCACACCGGATCGGCTATCACCTGCATCTGAATCGATCGACGGTGGAACGGGTGTTGGCCCGATATCGGATGCCGAGGTTGGCGTGGCTGGACCAAGCGACCGGGCTTCCTGTTCGGCGGCCGAGGCCGGTCCGCTACGAGAAGGCCATCGCGGGAGAGCTGGTACATGTCGATATTAAGAAACAGGGCCGCATCCCAGACGGTGGCGGTCACCGGATGCTCGGCCGCGCGGTCGGCCGTCCCAACAAGGGACACCACGGCGGCCGCGGTTATTCGTTCCTGCACCATGCCGTCGACGACCACTCCAGGCTTGCCTACTCTGAGATCCTTACCGACGAGAAGAAGGAAACCGCAGCAGGTTTGGATCCGCGCCAACAAGTTTTTCGCCGCGGCGGGCATCACTGTCACCGCCGTGATGACCGACAATGGCGCCTGTTACCGGTCACAACACTTCGCGGCTGCTCTCGGCGAGATCACACACGTTCGCACGCGTCCCTACCGGCCGCAAACCAACGGAAAAGTTGAACGATTCAACCGAACACTCGCCACGGAATGGGCCTACGCCGCTACCTACCTCAGCGACGAAGCTAGAGCCGCTGAATATCCGATCTGGCTCCACCACTACAATTTTCACAGACCCCACACCGGCATCGGCGGCCAAACACCATCAGACCGCGTCCACAACCTCAGTGGGAACTACAACTAGGACGCGGCCGGCGAGTAGCTCTATGAGGTGTGCGGCGATCTGGGTGAAGGTTGGGGCGTCCACAACATCAGAAGCACGGATCTGATGGATGCGCTGCGGACCGAGGTCACGCTGCGGATTGACGAGTGTCTCCCATCGTCCTTCGACAGTTCCTTCGGCGTCGACATGGACCACCGCAATTTCAATGACGCGGTCGTGCCCACCAGCGAACAGCCCCGTCGTCTCAAAGTCGATTACCGCGAACCCAGGTCCGGCCATGTGCGCCCCCTATCAGTCTCGTGACACTGTAGAGAAAGTCGCCGACTCGCCGGTGGCGCGCGCAAAGGCACGGTTGCGCCTCTGCCTGCGTCAGTAGTCGAGTGGTGACACTGCGGCACTCGCATCACCTTCCCCGACCGTCGCACCGCAGCGCCAACAAGGGGCAGGCAGTTCGACTTCGACGAGGGCACCACACTCAGCGCAGACTTGCGGCAGCCAGCACGCCGAGTCGCCATGTCTGACGTGGGCACCGCCATCCGCGCTGTCGTCGGCAAATTCGCTCACGCATCTATTGTGCACCCAACACGCCGACACCTATCAGGTGCCATTCAGGAAACACGCAGATAATGAGAAGATGGCTGACGGACCCAAAATTCTGATTGTTGACGACGAACCCAACATTCGCGACCTCCTCACCACGAGCCTGCGCTTCGCAGGATTCGCAGTGCGTGCGGTAGGGAGCGGGGCACAGACGATCTCGGCAGTTCTTGAAGAAGAACCCGACCTCATCATCCTCGACGTAATGTTGCCCGACATGAACGGGTTCGGGGTGACAAAACGGCTGCGTGCATCTGGGTACACCTCCCCCATTCTTTTCCTCACCGCTAAGGACGACACCGAAGACAAGATCATGGGCCTCACCGTTGGTGGGGACGACTACGTCACGAAGCCGTTCAGTCTCGACGAGATCGTTGCGCGCATCAAGGCAATCCTCCGCCGCACAATGGCCGATGACGAAGAAACGATCATCCGTGCCGGCGACCTCACCATGGATCAAGACACCCATGAGGTCTCGATCGGGAGCGAGCAGATCGAGCTCAGCCCCACCGAGTTCAAACTTCTGCGTTACCTCATGCTTAACCCCAATCGCGTGCTCTCGAAGGCTCAGATTCTCGACCACGTGTGGGAATACGACTTCAACGGCGACGCCGGCATTGTGGAGAGCTACATTTCTTACCTTCGCCGCAAGCTCGACATCCATACCGAAGAGCCGCTCATCCAGACGAAGCGTGGCTTTGGTTACATGTTGAAAGCAGCCAAGGTCTAGCTAAACCTTGTGGCCAGCCCGACTCATGTGAGTCGTCAGCTGGCCATATCTGGTTCCCGATTCCCAGCCACGCAAGGTACCGTTCACTATCATGCAGGAGAACATCCCCGACGCGTGGAGCCGCATCTCGCTTCGCACAAAAGTCACCGGCGTCACGGTGCTTCTGCTCACCATGGGACTCCTCGTTGCCGGTGTCGGCACCGCCGCAGTCTTGCGCGACTATCTGCTGCAACAAACGGATGAAAAGATCACCGCCGCCGCCGATGGGCTCGATGGCCGAATCCAATACACCGGAACAACACGTGACCCCCAGTGCAGCGTTTCTCGCCTGCCCAACGACCTCTATTTTGCGGTTCTCAACCACGATGGAAGCATGCGGTGCAATAGCCGCGAAGAGGATGCCGCACGCCCCATCCTTGAAGGCATAACGATTGCGGTAGCCAACGCTCAGACCGGCGCATTCACGCTCCCGAGCACCGCCGTCGGAGGCCAATGGCGCGTTATTGCTTACCCCGCGATCAGCACCATCGGGCCCGATTTTGTGACAATCGTGATTGCACGGGATTTGGTTGATTCCAATGGGATCGTCGCCCGCTATGCCGCAATCTTTCTCTTCTTTGGCCTGACGGTCGTGATCGTCGGTGGCGCCCTCACCCGCCTTCTGGTGACCTCCACCTTTGCGCCACTACGTGAAGTCGAAGCCACCGCTGCGCGCTTCGCTGACGGTGACTTCGACCAGCGACTCTCAGGAGCAACGCCCAATACCGAAGTCGGACGCCTCAACCGCTCCCTCAACTCGATGCTTGGCCGAATCGATCGCGCCTTCGCCGACCGGGCACGCACCATCGACCAGATGCGTCGTTTTGTCGGTGACGCCAGCCATGAACTGCGCACCCCCTTGGTTACGGTGCGCGGTTACGCCGAGCTCTACCGCATGGGCGCCATCACCCAACCGGATGACGTCTTGCAGGCGATGGAGCGAATCGAAAAAGAAGCCATCCGCATGGGTGGACTCGTCGAAGACCTTCTTGAACTAGCCCGCATCGATGAGACCAAGCCACTACAACTCACCGAGGTCGACCTGCTGCCGCTGGCAAACGATGCCGCTATGGATGCCCTCGCCTCCGCCGGACGCACTGTTAACGTCATCAACACCCACCCCACAATCAGCGCACACCCCCAGGTCACGCCCGAACCCGGCACCGGCACCCTAGACATTGAGTTGCCCGAACTTTCGCAGCCTCAACCGGGCACTCCGGCGCGCGGTGTCGCCGCTCTCGCAACCGGCTCCATCGCCGCTGCCGGCGCCCGTCTTTCGCGCCTTGCCTCGCGCAAGAAATCCGTCGCGGCTGCCAAGGCTGCGGCACGGATCACGCAGGTAGCTGCCCCACCACCAAAAGATCTGCATGCCGTGGTGATGGCAGAAGAGAACAAAATCCGCCAAGTGCTCACCAACCTTGTAACAAACGCCTTACGCTTCGCCTCGCCTGATACTCCGGTGGAAATTGGTGTCGGCGTTGATCGCGAACGCCAAATGGCTGTGCTGTCTGTGATTGACCATGGCGAGGGCATCCCAGCGCAGATTCGCGACAAAGTATTCGAACGGTTCTGGCGCGCAGATAGCTCCCGCAACCGCGATACCGGCGGCAGTGGCCTCGGACTCGCGATCGTTGCTGCGATAGTGCACGCCCACAAGGGCACCGTGCAGGCGCTGGAAACCCCTGGCGGCGGCGCAACGTTCCGAGTGGAGCTTCCCCTCCTCCCCAGCCCGCCAGACACCCCAGAGGGCACCGAAGAGGACTAGCCTTCAGGATGCCTGCGGCCGCCGCTTACCGTCGAGACATGACTCGATACCAAGTAGATAGCGATGCCGTCCTCAGCGCGACCGGAGCAGTGCAAAACTCCATCGGCCGCATCCAAGCAGAAGTTGCCGGCTTACACGGCCAACTCACTAACCTTCAAGGGTCATGGACGGGTCAGGCCGCGACAGCCTTCTCCACCGTCGTCACCGATTGGAAGGCAACCCAGCAGCGGGTAGAAGAGAACCTCGCAGCCATCAATCACGCCCTCACGCAGGCCGGTCAACAGTATGCGGAGATCGAGGCAGCCAACGCTCGCCTCTTTGCACGCTAAAAGGTCTCTGGCGGCTTGCAGTCGTTAACACCAGAATGGGCGCCTCCCGAAGGAGACGCCCATTCTGTGTACTGCGGTGAAGCTCTGTACTGCGGTAAAGCTCTGTGCAGCGGTAAAGCTCTGTGCAGCGGTGGGACTTAGAAGTCCATGCCGCCTGACGGGTCACCCATCGGGGCCGCGTTCTTCTCAGGCTTGTCAGCAACAACAGCTTCGGTCGTGAGGAAGAGCCCAGCGATCGACGATGCGTTGAGCAGAGCCGAACGGGTTACCTTAACCGGGTCGTTGATGCCAGCAGCGAGCATGTCGACATATTCGCCGGTTGCTGCGTTGAGGCCGTGACCAATGGGAAGGTGACGAACCTTGTCAGCAACAACACCAGGCTCCATGCCGGCGTTGAGTGCAATCTGCTTGAGCGGTGCATCGATAGCAACACGAACGATGTTCGCTCCGGTTGCTTCGTCGCCGACCAAGTCAGCCATTGCCTGGCTGTCGAAGGCGATCTTGCCAGCCTGAATCAGGGCCACGCCACCACCGGCGACGATTCCCTCTTCAACAGCAGCCTTTGCGTTGCGAACAGCGTCCTCAATGCGGTGCTTGCGCTCCTTGAGTTCAACCTCTGTTGCCGCACCAGCCTTGATTACTGCCACACCGCCGGCGAGCTTCGCGAGACGCTCTTGGAGCTTCTCACGGTCGTAGTCGCTGTCAGTGTTGTCGATCTCGGCACGGATCTGCTTTACGCGACCTGCGATTGCCTCTTCTTCACCAGCACCTTCGATGATCGTGGTCTCGTCCTTGGTGATAACGACCTTGCGGGCGCGACCGAGGAGTTCAAGTGTTGCGTTCTCCAGCTTGAGGCCGACCTCTTCTGAGATGACCTGTCCACCAGTGAGGATCGCGATGTCAGCGAGCTGAGCCTTACGACGGTCACCAAAACCGGGAGCCTTGACAGCAACCGACTTGAAGATGCCACGGATCTTGTTCACGACGAGAGTTGCAAGCGCTTCGCCGTCAACGTCTTCAGCAATGATGAGCAGCTGCTTGCCGCTCTGAATTACCTTGTCGACGATGGGGAGAAGATCCTTGATGTTTGAGATCTTGCCGTTGACGATCAGTACGTAAGGGTCTTCGAAGACTGCTTCCTGACGCTCCTGGTCGGTGACGAAGTATGCCGACAGGAATCCCTTGTCGAAGCGCATACCTTCGGTGAGCTCAAGCTCGGTGCCGAATGTGTTCGACTCCTCAACGGTGACAACACCTTCCTTGCCGACCTTGTCGATCGCCTCAGCGATAAGTGCACCGATCTCAGGGTCACCAGCAGAAATGGATGCGGTAGCCGCAATCTCTTCCTTGGTCTCGATTTCTTTGGCGCTCGCAACGAGTGCTTCGATTACCGAGTTGGTGGCCTTTTCGATACCGCGCTTGAGGCTGATGGGGTCTGCACCAGCAGCTACGTTGCGGAGGCCTTCGCGAACGAGAGCCTGTGCAAGAACAACAGAGGTGGTCGTGCCGTCGCCGGCTACGTCATCCGTCTTCTTTGCTACCTCTTTTACGAGCTCAGCACCGATCTTTTCGAACGGGTCATCGAGCTCGATCTCCTTGGCGATGGATACACCGTCGTTCGTGATGGTGGGAGCGCCCCACTTCTTCTCAAGAACTACGTTGCGGCCTCGTGGGCCAAGCGTGACCTTTACGGCGTCAGCGAGAATGTTCAGGCCGCGCTCGAGGCCGCGACGGGCCTCTTCGTTGAAAGCAATGATCTTTGCCATGTGTGTTTCTCGTCCCTCCCGGACGTCGTACAAGCGAATAAGTTGGCACTCGACCTACGCGAGTGCCAAGGTCAAAATTAGCACTCGATAGGGGCGAGTGCAAGACGGCGCAGCGCACTCGACAGGGGCGAGCTCGTGGAGGTGACGTCAGCTATTCGGTGGGTTCTTCGCTTGGTGCTGCGGCGGGGGTGAGGTAGTCGGAGCCGAGCACGATGGTGAGTTGTGCGGCGGGGAATACGTCGGGTTCGACGAATCGGATTGTTCCGACTCCGAGGGCGGTGACGAGGCCGGAGGCTACGTCTTCGTCTTCGGGGTTGCTGTAGTAGACGTAGGTGGTTTCGATGTCGCGGGCTGAGGCTGGTGCGGCGCTTCCCATGGGCCATCCGGCGGTGGTGAGTTCGTCGAGCACGGTTGTTTGTAGTCCGCTTTCGGCGCTTCCGTTGAGTATGTCGATGGTGAGTGTGCGGGCGGGGTCGATGGTGGTGGGGTCGGTGATGGGTTCTACGGTTTCGACGGGTTCGGGGGTTGCCGCGGGTTCTGTGGGGGTGGCGAAGAAGGGGATTCCGAGGTCGTCGTCGAGGTATTGGCTGAGGGCGAAGAGTCCTCCGAAGACCAGTATGCCGGTGGCGAGTAGTGCCCAGGCAAAGCCGATCCAGCCGCGTCCGCGTCGTTTGGGTCCGCGGTGTGCGCCTATGCGTTCGACGTCTTCGGGTGTTTCGTCGAATCGGTCTTTCGGGTAACTCGCCATTGCTTAGTTTGTCGCTTCTTCGTTGTGGTGGTTGGTTGTGCGTACTGCGCGGGTGTTCGTGCGTGTGTCTCTGTTGCGGAGTAGTCGTGAGACCAGCATGGGGTCGTATTTCACGGCGTCTTGTGTGTCGATTACGGCGTTGAGCATTTGATAGTAGCGCGCACTTGATACGTGAAACTGGGTGCTGATGGCTTCTTCTTTGGCTCCGACGTGTCGGGTCCATTCGCGTTCGAAGTCGAGGATGTGGATCGAGCGTTCGGGCAGGTTGCTCGGGGTGTGTGATGTGGATTCGGTTTCAGACACGACAAGACCTCCAATATGCTGGCAATCCTAGGGTGTTCTTGCTAGGTGATTGCCTAACGACGCGGCTTAGGAGACCAATTTGCGGTCGTCAAGGTTAGGATTGCCTTACTACCCGATGTCTCCGATTGGCCTTCATGCGCGTACGATTTTTTGCCACTGCTGTGGTGCTGTCTGGCGCGCTGTTTGCGACTAGCGGGTGCACAGCGGCGACTATTGCCGAGAATCCGGCGGTGACCGTGACGGCTGATCTCGGCGCTCCTCTGGCTCAGTTAGCGACTCTGACTGATGCGAAGGATTACAGCGGTCTAGTGCGCGCTGCATTGCCGACATCGGGGATTTCTGCGCCGGCTGTGACGCCTGACCAGGTGTTGCCGACGACGGTGATTTCGCATGACCTCAGTGGCGATAGGTCTGTGACGGTCGAGTCAACTGAGCGCGTGATCGCGATGGACATTTCGGGGTCGATTGCGGCGACGATTGCGGGGTTGGGCTTGCTCGATTCTCTTGTTGCGCGTGACATTTCGACGACGTTCGATGAGGCTGCGTCGCTACCGGTGATTACGTCGAATGCGCACACTGTTAACAGTGAGGCAATTTTGGCGTTGCGGCCAGATCTCGTTCTGACCGATGGCTCGATTGGCCCCATTGATGTGGTGTTGCAGTTGCGTGATGCGGGCATCCCTGTGGTGTTCGTTGAGACGTCCCCGTCTGTTGATGGGGTTGCCGAGTTGGCACGTCAGGCTGCAGCGGCGTTGGGTGCTCCCGCTGCGGGTGCGGTGCTTGCGACGCAGTTGAGCACTGAGATTGAGGCGAAGATCAGCGAGATCGCGGGCATTGTTCCGCGCGGGGATCGCTTGCGCATGATGTTCCTCTACCTGCGCGGCACCTCGGGGGTCTATTACTTGTTTGGCCAGGAGTCGGGTTCTGATGTGTTAATTGGTGCGCTTGGTGGTGTGGATGTTGCGGCCGAGATTGGCCTGGAGGGCATGCGGCCGATGACAGATGAGGCAATGGTTGCGGCGAACCCTGACCTTATTTTGGTGATGACGAATGGTCTTGCGAGTGTTGGCGGCGTGGGCGGACTGCTTGAAGCTCGTCCCGCGGTTGCTCTCACTGAGGCCGGCAAGAATCAGCGTTTTGTTGAAATGGATGACGGGGAAATTCTGAGCTTCGGGCCGAGAACGGTGACGGTGCTTGATGCTCTCGCTCGGGCTATCTATGCGCCGGGTTCTGGGTCGTAGACCGCGCCCCGTCGGCGAGTTACATAGAACACTACGCCGGCTCCGAGAGCTAAAGCGCTGACTGCGACTAACGCTATCGCGTTCCGTTCGAGCGCCGTGGTGGGTGCGCGGGGTGCGGGCATGCAGTCACTGGTGGCGCTGAACGACACGGTGATGGGGTCAAGCTTTTCGCCTGCCGGGTAGGTGCCGAATGCGGCGGACCCGGCTTCGGTGAGGGTCACGGGTGCTGCATCCAGTGTTGCTGTGTCGTTGGTGACGGTGAGTTCGGAGGTGTCGATGTCGGCAAATTTGACGCCGCTTTCGTCTACCGGGGTTCCGTCTTGGGTGGTTCCCGATACGTCAAAGATGAGATGCGCGGTGGTGCTGCCGTCAAAGCGCAGTTCTAGACCGCTGAGTGTGGTGTCGAGAATTCCGTCGTGGCCCATGAATCGGAGGCTTCCGGCGAACGCGAGAGTGCCGTTACCGACGTCGAGCTCGCCCGAGCCTGCACTCCAACCAAAGTTGGGGGTCTCGTAGGTGGCGCCGTCGCTCACCGACCAGGCGCCATTCGCGATGGTGCCGCTGATGTATGACCGCAGTGTCTCTTTAACGCCCCAAGTGACTGCAGCATCCGAAACTTGACAGATGCTCTCGCCAGCGGCGATGGTGACGTCGGCTGCTGAGGTACGAGCGCCGGCGGCACCCCGTTCCGCGGCATTACCTACTATCGGCGTGAGCGCAATAACAATGGCGGTGAGGATGAGCGCGGCGGGGCCGAGCACGCACACGCTAAGTCCGCGCATTAGCGCCCCGCGCGGTACATGGACTGGTGCATGATGGTGGCTTCTTCGTAGAGGTCACCGAATGATTCGAATCCGAATTTCAGGTAGAGGGGCACAATGTATTCCTGCGCGTGCAGCATCATGCTTTCGGCTCCAAAGTCTTCGACGATGCGCTTCATGATGATCTGTGCGAGGCCTTCGCCGCGACGGTCTTCGCGCACGACAACACGGCCGATGACGCGGTGGCCATCCGAGTATTCGGCGGTTTCGTTGTAGAGAACACGGATGTAGGCGACGACTTCGTCACCGTCGGAGATCCAATAGTGGCCCGTGGCGTCTTCTTGATCGCGGTTGTCGAGTTCTTCTTCGTCGACTTTTTGCTCAACAAAAAATACGTCGGTGCGCAGTTTCATGATCGAGTAGAGCTCGGTTGTTGTTAATTCGCCCCAAGACTTGGCGATCACGGAATCATTAGGCACAACCACGAGTTTAATGTACTGGGCAGTGGAAGCTGACGATCTAAGGAGACCACTATGGCTTACAAGGTGAATAAGACAGAAGAGCAGTGGCGTGAAGAGCTTGGGCTCAAGTATTCGGTACTGCGCGAGGCTGGCACCGATCGCCCGTGGTCTGGTGCCCTTCTCGACGAAAAGCGTCAGGGAACCTACCGCTGTGGCGCGTGTAGTGCTGAACTCTTTAAGAGTGGAACGAAGTTTGATTCCGGTTCGGGGTGGCCGAGCTTTTATGAAGCGATCAACCCGGATGCTGTGGAGCTTCGCAAAGATAGCTCACTGGGCATGGTTCGCACTGAAGTTCTCTGCGCAACGTGTGGCTCACATCTGGGTCACCTCTTTGATGACGCCTACCAGACTCCGACGGGCGACCGTTTTTGCTTGAACTCGACGTCGCTGGAGTTTGAGGAAGACAACTAATTCGACCGCGGCAGGCCACCCCTCCACGGGGTGGCCGTGCTGGTGACTAGACGAGCATCCTTAGGGGATTCTCGATGTGACGAACGAATGCGGCAAGCCATTGAGCTGCCAGCGCGCCATCAAGCACTCGATGGTCTGCGGAGAGCGTCACGGTCATGATTGTTCCGACTTCGATCGCTCCGTCGACGACTACGGGCTGTTGGCGCGCGAGTCCGACGGCGAGGATGGCCGACTGCGGAGGGTTGATAATTGCGGAGAACTCTGTCACGCCGTACATACCGAGATTGCTGACGGCGAAGCTGCCGCCCTCAAGCTCATGCTGCTTAATCCGGCCTGCTTTGGAGCGTTCGGCCAGATCGGCAACTCCGCGAGCGATTTCTGTGAGAGTTTGGCGTTCCACTGACCGCAGAACCGGAGTTAGTAGTCCGCCGTCAATTGCTACGGCAACCGACATGTCGACGCTTGAGTAGCGCGTTATGGCGCTCTCCCCCCAGGTTGCGTTGGCGTCCGGCACATCGACGAACGCCATTGCAGACGCCTTGAGCACGAAATCGTTGATCGAGACTTTGACCGACGCGGACTCGTTGACTTCCTTTCGCAGCGCCACTAATCGGTCCACTCGGCAGTCGGCTACCAAATAGAAATGTGGCACCGTCGACTTGCTCTCGGTGAGCCGACGGGCGATCGCCTTGCGCATGCCGGTGTGGGGCACGTCGGTGGTCGTGGCGCCAGTGGATACCACCGGGGCCGCTGTCGCTGCCTGGGTAGTTGCGGGTGCCGACGACTCTGGTGCAGACTCTGGCACCGCTGCCGTTGCCTGCTCGGGAGCGCTGAGCCCCTCGAGGTCGCGGCGAACGATGCGGCCGCCCGGGCCCGATCCAGTAACGTCACTGAGATCGAGACCTTGCTCTTTAGCGAGGCGGCGAACGAGAGGGCTGGTGAACCTTCTGCTCGAGTCTGCAGGTGCGGCTGGTATTTGGCTTGTTTCGGAAGCAGAGGCTTGCGAAACAGAGGACTCGGATGCGGCGCTGTCCTCTGCGGGAACAGCCTGGGGAGGGTTCGCCTCTGGAGAGCTTTCTCCTCCCGAGCCGTTGAGTTCAGCATTGTCGGCGCTCTCGCCTTCAGCACCGACCAGCAGAATTGGATCGCCGACGCGCACGTCTTCTCCCTCGGCCACCACAAGCTTCAGTACCGTGCCTTCGACCTCGGAGGCGTACTCGACGTTCGCCTTCTCAGTTTCCACCTCGGCTAGCGGCATGCCAACGGTGATCTTCTGGCCAACGGCGACCATCCACGTTTGAATTGCGGCTTCGGTTGTGCCGGCAAGCACTTCAGGCATCCGTACGACGGTCGACATCAGTTTCCTCCCATTCCCCGGCGCACCCGTTCTAGGCCGGCGACGACTTCTTCAGTGCCGGCGATTGCCGCGCGTTCAAGCACACGGGAGATGCTGGGGCTTGCCTCGCCTCCAGTTACCCGATCAATGGGCTGATCAAGCCAGTCAAAGAACCGGCGCTGCAACTCGTCGGCGAGCCACCCACCATATGAGGTGCCCTGAGCTCCCTGCTCGACGATCAGCACGCTGTTCGTCTTCTTGATGCTGTTACCTAGCGTCTCCCAGTCGATCGACGCCCGATCCAGCCAGCGCAGGTCGATAACCTCGGCGTCGATTCCGGTCTGCTCGACTGCCTCGAGTGAGTGGCGAACCATAGAGAGGTAGCTGATGACGGTCACATCCGAACCTTCCCGTTTGATCCCCGCCTTTCCGAACGGCAATTGGTAGTCGAGGTCGCCGGCGGGAATTTCTTCGGTCTGACCGTAAAGATCGACGTGCTCGATGACCAACACCGGGTCTTGAAGTGCGAGCGCAGTGTTCATCAATCCGATGTAGTCCGCAGCGGACGAGGGGGCAACGATGCGCCACCCTGGGCTGGTCGCAAAAATGCCGGCTGGATCCATGAGGTGTTGTGAGCCATAGCCAGACCCCATGGCGACCTTTGTACGCAGTACAAGCGGCACCGGGTTCACTCCGCCGAACATGTGGCGAGCCTTGCCGATCTGGTTGAAGACTTGATCGGCCGCAACCCACAGGAAGTCTGGGTACATGAACTCGACAACGGGGCGAAATCGGCCGTCCAGCGCGAGGCCACCGGCGAGTCCGGTGAAAGCGTTTTCGCTGATGGGCGTGCCAAGAATGCGATCGGGGAACTTCGCGGCAAGACCTTTTGTCGCGCCGTTGGTGCCGCCCTTGAGGCGATGCACGTCCTCGCCCATGACGACGATGCGCTCGTCTTCGGCCATGCGACGAGCCATCACAGATGCGATGGCTTCGACGAATTTTACGGTTTCGGTTTCGCCGGTTGCACCGAGTGGTTCTAGTGTTCTGGCATCCGAAAGCTCGCTGGTGTCCCCTCGCACGCCAACATTGACGAAGTCGACGTCTGGCCACAACTCTGGACGAATTCTGCGTTTGCCTGCTGATTCCGGATCCGCCTCAAGCAGCGGTGCAACTGCCGCGGTCATTGCCGTCTGCGCTTGCTCGCGCACCGAGCTAACGCCGGCTTCATCTATCAGGCCGCGAGCGATCATCTTCCTCGCCATGAGCAGCAGCGGGTCGCGCTCGCGCCACTCTGCCTCTTCCTTCTTTGAGCGATAGCCGAAGGCACTTCCCGGGACCGAACCGTTCTGGTGGAAGAAGCGGTAAACCTCGGCCTCAACGACGGCCGGGCCACCACCCGAGCGCATGACCTCTGCGGCCTGTTGCATTGCGAGATAGACGGCAAGTGGATCCATTCCGTCTACCCGCCAGGACGGGATCGAGAAACCTTGGCCGCGCACAGACAGCCGGGTGTCAGCGACACTTTCCGAAATATTCGTAGCGACTGCATAGACGTTGTTCTCGATGAAGAAACACACCGGCAGCTTCCAAGCGGCAGCAAGGTTCATGGTCTCAAGCACGGAACCGATCTGGCTGGCACCGTCTCCGAAGTAGTTGATGGTGAGGTCGGTAGTGTCCGAGTGCATCTGCGCCCAAGCGTTGCCTGCCGCCATGGGGGCTCCTCCCCCGACAATGGCGTTGGTGCCGAGCGCTCCTGCTTCGAACCACTGGAGGTGCATCGAGCCGCCTCGCCCAGCGCAGTAGCCCTGCGAGAGCCCGAGGATTTCGGCGAGCGTGCGCTGGAGCACGGTCTGGATTGGTTCCGTCACCAGCGACCCGAGATCGAGGTTGCCGTCTGAGACGTGCGTGATTGCCTTCGCGAGGAACTGGTGGTGGCCCCGATGAGATCCGTTGACTGCGTCACTAGAGCGGAGCCCGACGATGGAACCTACAGCGCCACCCTCTTGACCGATGCTGGAGTGCGCGGGGCCGTGAACTAGGGATTCTCCTGCGAGCTCAAGCACCGTTTCTTCGAACGCACGAATGAGGTGAAGCTCGCCGAGCATCGTTGCCAGCAGGGCAGGGTCCGCAGACTTCCAATCAGCTGCGGTGGTGGTGAGCTCTACCCAAGGTTGACCAGTTTCAAGACGTCGCTGTTTTGGCATGTTCACTACAATACCGCAGTATTGAATCCAATCCAAGGGAATTCTTCGGAAAAACCTCGAACTAATCGTGTTGATGAGTCATAATGTATCCAATAGAATCTGTGCAAAGGAGCGAGCATGAGCGTGGGTCTACCAGGAATGCGGGGCATCGACCACATCGGGGTGACCGTGCCCGATCTAGACGAGGCGGAGCGGTTCTTTGTTGACGTGCTCGGCGCAGAGCTCATCTATACTCTTGGCACAAAGCAGGCCGACGACGACTGGATGCAGGTAACGCTCGGAGTACATCCGCGCACTGTCATTCGCGAGATCCGGTTTCTCCGCCTTGGCAATGGAAGCAATCTTGAGCTGTTTAAATATGACTCCGCAGACGGTCAAGCCGACGAACCGCGAAACAGCGATATCGGTGGACACCACATCGCCATCTATGTTGACGATCTCGACGAGGCTCGTGAACACCTCCGCATTCACGGGGTAGAGATCATGGGAGAACCAGTCGCAAGCCAACGATCAGCAGAAGGGCAGCGCTGGCTGTACTTTCGCAGCCCGTGGGGGATGCAATGTGAACTCGTCAGCTTCCCCGGAGGCAAGGCTTACGAGCGAAGTTCCCCGCGCCGACTGTGGAACCCGGCGCGTCCGGCAGAATGAGAACCATGACGACCACTCAGCTCCCCACCCACGGCGGCGCGGGAATCCGCATAGCGGACGACCTGCGTACAGCTATCCTCGATGGTCAGTACGCACCAGGTGCACGAATTCGACAGGAGCATCTCGCAGACCGTTACGGTGCAAGCCGGTTGCCGGTTCGTGAGGCACTACGCATGCTCGAGGGCGAAGGGCTTGTCAGGCTCGTGGCGAATACGGGGGCTTGGGTAACCCACTTGAGCCTTGCCGACTGCGAGGAAATGTATCAGATTCGAGAGCGAATCGAACCACTTCTCCTTCGCTACAACGTTCCTTTACTCAGCGCTGCTCAGATCGACCATCTCGACGCCCTCGCGACTCAGATGGAGCGCGGCGACGACGTCGAGCATTTTCTCGCCCTTGACCGCGAGTTCCACCTCGGATCTTATGAGGCTGCCACAACGACACTGCTCACGAACACGGTGCACCAACTCTGGAATCGCACACAGCATTACCGACGTGCGTTCATGCAGGTGTTCAGACCGAGTGACCGCAGCGTCCACCACGAACACCACCTTCTGGTTGCGGCGCTTCGACGTCGCGACGTCGACGAAGCAGAGCGCATTCTCGCTGCCCACATCCGGCGCACACGTTTTGAGCTCTCGCGGCATCCCGAAATCTTCGCGGACTAATCTTCGCGATTCTCTACCCACCATCGAATTTGAGGAGCACCCCAATGGCCATCGCCACGACAAATCCCACAACGGGAGTCATCGAGAAGACCTTCGAGCCGCACACCACCGACGAGGTCGAGCGCAGGATTTCCGCAGCCCAGAGCGCGTTCGTTGAGCTGAAATTGACCAGTTACACCCAGCGCGGGCAGTGGATGCGAGCGGCCGCCGACCTGCTCGACGCTGAGGTCGACGAGACCGCGCGGATGCTCACGATCGAGATGGGCAAGCCCATTGCCCAGTCAAAGGCTGAAGTGCTCAAGTGTGCCAAGAACATGCGGTTCTACGCCGACGAGTCCGAAGGTTTCCTTGCCGAAGAGAAGCTCGCCGACCCGAGCGCCGTCAACGCGTCGAGCGCTTGGACTAGGTACGACCCCCTCGGCGTTGTCCTCGCAGTGATGCCGTGGAACTACCCGCTGTGGCAGGTCATTCGTTTCGCTGCTCCCGCACTCATGGCTGGAAACACCGGGCTTCTCAAACACGCCTCCAACGTGCCACAGTCTGCGCTGTACCTTGACACGCTCTTCGAACGCGCCGGGTTCCCCGCTGGAGCGTTCACGACACTGCTCATCGGATCAGCCGAAGTCAAAGCGGTCCTAGAAGACCGCCGCGTGAAGGCTGTCACCCTGACCGGGTCAGAACCCGCCGGGCGGTCCGTCGCATCCACGGCTGGTGAGCAGATCAAGAAAGCGGTACTCGAGCTCGGAGGCTCTGACCCGTTCCTCGTCATGCCCTCGGCCGATGTGGATGCCGCGGCGACGATGGCGGTCAAGGCGCGCATCTCTAACAATGGCCAATCATGTATCGCGGGCAAGCGCTTCATCGTACACACGGATGTGTACGACGAGTTTGCTCGCGTGTTCAGTCAGAAGATGGCAGCGCTCGTCGTCGGAGACCCGCTCGACCCAGCAACCGAGATCGGTCCCATCGCGACAGAGTCTGGCCTCAACGACTTGGCAGAACTCGTCGATGACGCAGTCGCCAAGGGGGCTGAGGTGCTCGCGGGAGGAAGCGCGCCAGATGGCCCCGGCTTCTACTACTCCCCCACAGTCCTGGCCGGCCTCACTGACGATATGCGTATCGTCATGGAGGAAACCTTCGGACCCGTGGCTTCGCTCTACCGGGCAGCGGACCGCGCCGACGCACTTGCCATCGCCAACCAGACCACCTTTGGTCTGTCGAGCGCCGTCTGGACCCAGGATGCCGAAGAACAAGAGTGGTTCACGCGCAACCTCGACGCCGGTGCTGTGTTCATCAACGGCATGACCATCTCCTACCCCGAGTTGCCCTTCGGCGGCATCAAAGACTCCGGCTACGGGCGCGAACTCGCTGCGGCCGGAATCCGCGAATTCTGCAACCTAAAAACGGTCTGGAAGGCGTAACGTCCGTCCAGAGTGAACGTGGCCCGCGTGCCAGAGGCGGGCGGGCCACAAAAAGAGACAGGAGAAAAATCGCATGGCAGGAATGAGAATCGCGGTGCTCGGCACCGGCGCGATTGGCGCATCGCTTGGTGCTGACATGATCCGCGCCGGGCTCGATGTGACGTTCATCGATCAGTGGCCGGCCCACGTCGAGGCCATGCGAGCGAGCGGGCTGAGTGTGCATCTTCCCAACGGAACAACCGAAGTCACCCCGGTCACCGCCTACCACTTCTGTCAGGTTACCGAGATTCGCACGCCCTTTGATCTTGTCTTCACCTCAGTGAAGACCTACGACACTCGCTGGGTCACAGAGTTGATCAAGCCCCTCCTTCACAAGACTTCATTGGTCGTCGGACTTCAGAACGGAATGACTATCGATGACATTGCAGACATCGTTGGGCATGATCGGTCTGTCGGCGCGGTACTCGGCATGGCCGCCAACCTGTTCACTCCCGGAGTGGTCGTGCGCCAGGTCGCACGGGAACAAACATGGCTGACCGTAGGATCCATGGACGGTAGTCGACCCCCCGCGCTCGAGGCTGCCGCCGAAGCACTTGGACACGCCGGCAGTATCTCTATCTCTGACGACATCCGCTCATCAAAGTGGATGAAACTCATCGCCAACATCCCCGAAATGCTCCCCTCGGCGATTCTCAACGTTCCGCTCCTCGAAGCAACCCGCATCGCGGGCGTGCGAGCCGTGATGAATGAAGCGTCCCGGGAGGCCTACCGCACGGCAAAAGCGCTCGGCATCACGATGGTACCGATCTTTGGGAAAACCGCCGAAGACGTGCCCGACTCAGATCAGTACGGTATCGACCTGCTCGACGCCGTACTAGAGCACTACTCATTGCCCGACACCCGCGTGGCTGTGCTTCAGGACTGGGACAAGAGCCGGCGCGCCGAACTCGATGCCTTCAGCGGCTATGTCGTTGGCCAACAGCACAAGCTCGGAACCCGTGCCCCCGTGAACGAAGCGATCCTGAAGATCGCCGAACGCATCGAGCGGGGGGACCTCGCACCCGATCCGGCCAACGCCGCCCTCCTCATCGAGGCTGGCGCGAACGCCCAGCCCTAATTCGAACAGACCAAAGACTCGGTAACATGGGCAGCGCGATGGTTGGGCGGCTCACCGCCACCGGTCGGGACATGACCGTGTGGAACAGCTCACCGGAGGCGGCTGACGTTCTCGTGGCGGCCGGAGCTGCACGTGCGTCAACGGCCTGATCGAGATCGCCAAGCTGGCTCGTCGCTCCGGGGAATGATACTGAGTGGTCTGCAAAGACTATTGACACGCCCGCAACCATCGCTGGTTTCGCGAATCTCGCGCACACTAAAAACGGTATGGAAAAGCCATGCCGCCACAAAAGTAACGTCGGTCGTTCACTTAATACTTGTTAGCGACAAAGAGCTCTTGTGCCGGGAACTTCGTCAACACCTGCGCTCCAGTGCGCGTGATCACCACTTCCTCTTCAATGCGAGCCGCTGAAATTCCGTCAGAGGCAGGGCAATAGGTCTCCAGCGCGAACACCATACCCGCCTCAATCTCGACCGGATTGGTCAGTGAATTGAGTCGGGAAATGATCGGGCGTTCATGGAGGCCAAGCCCCAAGCCGTGACCAAACTGCAGCCCAAAGCCTTCCATTTCATTCGCGATCCCGATGTCGGTGGCTTTTGGCCACAACTTGGCGATCTCGTCTGTGCCCACCCCTGCTCGCACCGTCTCGATCGAGGCATCCATCCACTCACGAGCGCGCGAGTATGCATCGTGCTGAGCTGGCGTGGAACTGCCGACGGAGAAGGTGCGGTAGTAACAGGTGCGATATCCGTTGAACGAATGAATGATGTCAAAGAAGGCTTGATCACCGGGTCGAATAATTCGGTCAGTGAAGTTGTGGGGGTGCGGATTGCAGCGCTCCCCGGAGACGGCATTGATTGCCTCAACTTGCTCAGAACCCATCTCATAGAGTTTTTTGGATGCGAGAGCGACAATCTCGTTCTCGCGTATTCCGGGTCGCAGCGCGTTTGCGATGTCATCGTAAACCCCATCGACCATTGCTGCTGCTTGGCTGAGCAGCATGATCTCGTCGACGTTCTTTATGGCGCGGGCATCAAGCATCGACTGTTGGATATCGACAACTGTTAAGCCCTGTGCTTGCATCTCAAAGAGGAAAGCGGGCTCGACGAGGTCGACGCCAATAGGCATGTTGGCCACCCCTGCGTCGGACAGCAACCCCTTGATAGTCTTGACAGCTTCCTTCATAAGGCCGACGTCTGGGTGCACTGCGCCGCGGAGCCCGAGCATGCCCGCGTGGCTATGGCCTTCAGCCAGCCAAGGCGAGAAGAGAGCATGGTGCTTCGCCGCGGATCCGAAATCCCACACATGCGGCTTGCCGTCTCGGGTCAGCAGCGCGTACCTCGACATTTTGTCACCGAGCGCGCCACCAATCCACGTCTGGGTTGTGTAACGGATGTTGTACTGGTCAAAGAAGAGGAACGCGCCACACTCGCTCGCTTCCAGCGACTGCATGCTGCGCGCAAGGCGATAATTGCGAAGCCGGTCGAAGTCGACGCGTTGCTCGAAGTCCACCCCCATGTGGCCGTGCGCTGGAATCATCCGATTATCGAAGTCCAACGCTGGCGTAAGCGGCTGGGGTTCGATGTTCTTGGTCATGACTGTGTCTCCTGAAAAAGGTTTCGGAATCGGGCTGTTCTGATTGAACGACAAAACGACTGCTCCTTCGAATCGGTTCTCATCGCGAGGTCAAGGAATTGCGAATCACTCATGGGAGACTGAGTTTGTTGTTCATTTCAGTCAGCACGGGTATCCGGCCTAAAGCTCCCAAGATGTCCACGGCCGAGTTCATAGGTTGCAACCCGGGCGCCATCGGGCGAGTTTCACGAGACCTGCCGAGGACGAACCAGACCCCCTTCGCCATTGATTCCGTTCGATTCTCGTAGAGATGAGGTCTGTTGGAGTCGAAACACATCGAGTCGCCCGGGCGCAAGACAAAGGTGTCGAATCCAAGCTTGAGGGTGACCTCGCCCTCAATCACGTAGCCATATTCAATGCCGGAGTGTCTCATCTGTTTTCCCTCAACGGAACTTGAACTCCCCGGGTCGTAGCTAGTCAAGAGGGCGTCCACGAATCCAGCGCCCTCCACGGCAAGCCGCTCCCACGTCACACCGTTCTCCATCACGATGGTCGGGTTATCCTCGGCGCGTTGAATCGGGTTGGCGGAGATCGGATCGTGGCGAGCATCTTCCGCATCTGCTGAGCGATTCTCCCACTGTGCCCTCCCCAGCAGCTCGTCAAGTGAGACTTCAAGGATGTTGACCAACGCATAGAGAGTTCCCACAGAGGGTTGGGTCTTTCCCGTCTCAACCTGGGAAAGCAGGCTTGGCGAAATATCGGCAGCGGTCGCAACTGATCTCAAGCTCTTGCCAGTACGTAGTCGAGCGGCACGAATTGCCGCACCAAGGTCTTCCATGATGTCCCCATCTCTGCAGTTCTCAACGCCTCAAATATTTCAAGGATTTCGACGATTTCCACGGGTGTCATCGATCGACATTCAGTGTACAGTGAAAGTGTACAGTAAGAGTGAACATATGATGCCGTTGAGGCACCGCGAGTGCAGGCACCGTCTAATAAGAGAGTCAAGTAATCATGAACATCGACACCGCGACTGTAGGGATGATGGGCGTTGATTGGGAGAACCGCATCGACTACGACCGCCTCCGCACTCAGCGGCTGGCGCGGTTGCGTGCCCAGCTGGAAGCCTCCGATCTTGGCGCGCTACTTGCATTCGACTTCGGAAATATTCGCTACATGACTTCGACCCACATCGGCACTTGGGCCATGGACAAGTCAATTCGGTTCGCCCTAATCACAAGACACTCAGACCCGATTTCGTGGGATTTTGGATCGGCCGCACGCCACCACGAACTTCACAATCCTTGGCTCGGACAGACAACCATGGAACTGGATGCTGACCCGCACTCGCCTCACCACGGTGCAACACGTCCACGCGCGGAATCTGGTGCCCGGCCCGGACTCTCTGTGCTCCGCGGCGCATTGCACCCCGATGCTGGTATAGCAGAATCGCTCGCCGCAAAAATCCGTCGTGAACTCGACAAATTCGGTGTTCTCAACGAGCCTCTCGGCGTTGACATTGTCGAGATGCCAGTTCTTTCTGCGCTTCAAGCGGCAGGGATTACCGTGGTCGACGGCCAGCAAGTCTTCATGGAAGCTCGTCGCATCAAGACTGGTGACGAGATCTCGCTCCTGACTACTGCAGCGTCGATGGTTGATGCGGCGTACGAAAAGCTCTATGAGTTCCTGCGTCCCGGCGTGCGCGAGAACGAAACTGTGGGCCTGGTAGCTAAAACTCTGTATGACCTCGGCTCAGAGTACGTTGAGGGTGTCAATGCAATCTCCGGCGAGCGTTGTTCACCACACCCTCACGTGTTCTCTGATCGCCTCATACGTCCCGGAGATCCCGCATTCTTCGACGTCCTCCATAGTTTCAATGGGTACCGGACCTGCTACTACCGCACGTTTGCGGTTGGTTCAGCCACCCGTGCACAAAAAGACGCGTACACCAGAGCGCGGGAGTACATGGATAATTCGATCGCACTGGTAAGGCCAGGCGCTACAACTGCTGACATAGTTTCCGTTTGGCCGACCGCGCAGGAATTCGGATTTCCTGACGAGGAAGCGGCCTTCGCCTTGCAGTATGGGCACGGCGTCGGGTTATCGATCTGGGAGAAACCTATTTTCTCTCGACTAGTTTCGTTCGATCATCCTGAGGTACTTGAGGTGGGTATGGTGTTCGCGCTCGAAACCTACTGGCCATCGGCGGATGGCATCGGAGCAGCTCGGATCGAAGAGGAAGTTGTGGTCACAAACACCGGGTGCGAAGTGATTACTAAATTCCCCGCGCAGGAGCTCATGGTCGCTGGTGGTCACCGCTACTTCACCATTGACGGTCCGATGAACCTCACAACCGAGCCATTCACCCACGTCGCCGCAGAATCTCCCGCCTAGACATAAGGAGCCGACGATGATGCGCGCCGCAGTTTTTCACGGATCCCGTGATATTCGCATTCACGAGGTCCCGATCCCTATTGCGGGCCCCGATGATGTGCTGGTTCGCGTGCTGCGATCTGGCCTGTGTGGCACTGACGTCACAGAGTGGGTCAGCGGACCGCTCATGATTCCTCTGCACAAGCCTCACCCTCACTCCGGTCACGTTGGTCCCATGATTCAGGGTCATGAAATCGTCGGAGAAGTTGTGGCAGCACCAGTCGGCTCTTCGTTGGTGCCCGGCCAGATCGTCACGTCAGGGGCACAAGTCTTCTGTGGAAAGTGCCAACGCTGCTTGGAGGGCAGAGTGAATGTCTGCCAGCGCCTTTACACCCTCGGTCTCAACGCCAATGGCGGCCACGCTGAGTATGTATCCGCCCCGCGCAGATCCTGGGTCCCCGTTCCAGCATCGCTAAGCCTTGAGCACGCTGGTCTTGCCCAGCCACTGGCAGTAGGAATCCATGCCGCGCGACGTTCAGGAGCAGTCTCTGGAGATTCTGTACTCATCTCAGGGGCCGGCGCGATTGGAAGCTTCGTGTTAGCTGGTCTGCGTCATCTGATTCCGGAGATCACCGTAACCGTCACTGATGTCGATCCTGTCAAGTTGGAACGGGCGACACGTCTCGGCGCTACGAGGGTGAGCCTTGCAGGTCAGCTAGCCATCAACGATTTTGATGTAACCATCGAGGCAAGCGGTGCCCCAGGAACTCTTACTTTGTGCATCGGCAGCACGCGCGTTGGCGGACGGGTCCTCGCGGTGGGCATGCCTTCGCGTAAAGTCGAGCTCAATATCTACGACCTAGTCCTCCGCGAAATTACACTGGAAACTACGGTTGCGCTGATCACCGATGAGGACATGAAGCCGGCTCTCGATATCCTTTCCACGACCAGTCTTGGGGCGGAACTCCTAGACTCAGTTCAGCCTCTGGACCAGATCAGCAAGATTCTTGATGCCATGGCATCAGGCGCGGTAGGGGGAAAAGTCCTTCTCGACCCGAGCCGATGAATGAGCTGAGTCTGCCTCCAACACCACGTTCAGAGAGCCACATTTCGCTTTAAGAGCTGAGACGCGTTTTTGTATTCGATTGATTGAACCTCGCGGTCGCTTAGTCCAGCAGCGCGAATGTAATGGACCGCGTCATCCCACATGGGTTCGGGAAGGTACGGAAAATCTGTTCCGAACATCACGCGGTCGGCACCATAGACGTCAACCGCGTACTTCAAAGAGCGTGGATCGGAGTTGACCGTGTCGTACCGAAGCGCCGACACCCTGCTGCTGGGAACTTTTACATTCTTCCCCAGCGTGCGGACTCGAAACTGATCGTCGATTCGCTGCAAGATGAAGGGCACGACACCACCCAGATGAGGCACGACAATCTCTATCCCCGCATGGTCATCGAGCCAGGAAGATGTCAGTAAGTCGGTCACGAAGGCGGCGTCCTCAAATACTGCGCCTACCAGCCAGGTTTGGTCGAACTGCGCTGGATAAAAACCACATGCATTACCGACGGGGTGCACAAACACAATGATTCCGAGGTCGCGGATTCGTTCGAGAACACAGTCGTATTCTGGATCCACAAGCGACCTGCCGAGGCCAGTGACCCCAAACGCACAGCCATACACGCCTGGCAGATTACCGACACGTGTGAGCTCGGCGAGGGACTCGTCTATGTGCGGGAATGGAAGCACAATAAACCCGCCGAATCGCCCCTGAGACGAAGCCACGAATTCGATCAGTTCGTCATTGTGCAGGGTCGCCGCTTCTGCGGCAACTTCCGCGTTGTCAAACGTCGGGAATAAAGGCGCACCAGACACAATTTGGAACTCGATTTCAGCTTCGTCCAGCAAGCGAAGCCTCTCAACCATTCCGCCAGCACTCGCGAGTGAATTGCGGCCAAGCCGTGTATCTACATCCTGATCCTCGAGAAATCGAAGATAGCGCTCACCGAAATAGTGCGCGTGGATATCGATTTTGGGAGCACCACCGAGATTCTCAAGCGTCAATCTGTGGCCGCCCTAAATCCCAGTAGCGGCACCGGCGATAGACCGTTCGAGCTACGGACAGACTTGACGCGGCTGAATTCATTGAGAGTCTCAGCAGTGTGCTCGCGCCCGTACCCGCTCGCGCGGTTGCCCCCGAACGGGGTTGTGGGCAGAAAAGATCGATTGTAATTGTTGACGAAAACTACGCCAGCATCGATGGCATCCGATGCCTTGCGTGCTGTGATCGGGTCCCCTGAGAATACTCCAGCGACCAGCGCGAAACTCGTGCTATTCGCGATCTCAATAGCCTCATCAAAGTGGGAAAACGGCATGATCACGACCACTGGACCGAAGATTTCCTCCTGCGCTACTCTCATCTTCTTCGTCACACCAGCGAATACCAGCGGGGCGACGAAAAAACCAGCCGCAAGTTCTTTATCAACGGGAACAGTGCCCTGATATGCGATCGTCGCACCCTCAGAGAGACCGATTTGTGTGTACGACTCGATACGAGACCTGTGCTCCGCGGTCACGACGGGGCCGAGGTCGCTCTCAGGGTCAAGAGCGTGACCCAGCTTCAGCCTGGCGGTCGCTGCAACGAATCGCGTGGTGAATTCATCTACTACGCTTTCGTGGACCAATAGTCGTGATGCAGCCGTACACGCCTGCCCCTGATTCATGAACGCACCCTCCACAGCAGTAAGCACCGCCAGATCGAGGTCGACATCGGGAAAGATGAGTAGCGGGTTTTTCCCGCCCAGCTCAAGCAGCGCTCCTGTGAAGTTCTCGGCAGCGGCGTGCAATACATTTTTCGCTGTCGCGGGCGATCCCGTGAAAGAGATACGGTCTACGCCGGGATGACTGATGAGCGCGTTACCCGTAACAGCGCCGACTCCCGTCACCGCCTGCACAACGCCAGGCGGAAAGAGGTGCGCGATTGCGTCGATTATCAGAAGCACAGCTAGCGGACACTGCTCCGGAGGTTTGAGCACGACAACATTCCCCGCTGCTAACGCGGGCGCGAGCTTAGCGCCAGTGTGGATAGGTGGCCAGTTGAAGGGGATTACCCCGGCAACCAGCCCGTACGGCTCTCGGACCGAGTAACTATCGACCGCCACTCCTGGAAAATAGGTGCCACGTTCGCTCTCGATGAGTGAGCCGAAAAACTCGAACGATTGTGCACAGACCTCCATGTCGTATGACCGTGACGTCAAATACGTCTTGCCTACCTCCAGAGACTCGATCGTCGCAATCTCATCGGCCTTATCCCGCAGAACCTCCGCGGCCGCCTTCAACAGTCGACCGCGTTCTCGATTTGGCGTCGACCGCCACTCTTGTGCGGCCTCCTTCGCGAACAAAATCACGCGATCGATGTCGTTTGTGTCGCACGTTGGAAATGACCCTAAGAAGGCACCGGTCGACGGATCGTTGACCTCGAACGAATCCTGCCCCTCAACTGGAGCGTATTTCGCAGCCAGAGACTTATATAGGTTCGTTGGGTCGCTAGCCGCTAATTTCACACTCTTCACAACAACTCCAATCTTCACCCTCTGGTTTGCTCAACAAAAGCAGTCATCAAATCCCGTAACCTGCTTGTTCACACTGCACATACTTGTCGTCATTCCATCGCATCAGGCGCGGTACGAGGGAAGGTTCTCCTCGACCCAAGCCGATGAATGATCTGTTTCCACCTCGGCGACCGTGGGAGACCTCGGCGGCCCAGTCGACGCACGGATGATCAGCTCAGGTACCAGCGAAAGCACAGGCTCTACACGGGCGCTGTCAGACATGACCGCGAGTACGGTTCGCGCCGCTTCGCGCCCCATGCGGTCAATTTGGAGCCGAATCGTCGTCAACCCGGGATTGAGATGCCCGGTGAGCGGATTGTCGTTGTAGCCGACCACAGATATCTGGTCAGGGCAATCGAATCCCGCCCGAGTGAGCGCATCAAGCGCTCCAACAGCGAGCAAATCGTTGTGCGCAAAGACCGCCGTCGCGCTAAGCGGCGTGCCTGAGTTGAGCACCTCGGCCATTGCGCGGTTCCCCTCCTCCACAGACGGACTCGATGACGATGCAATTTGATGTACGAGCGTCGCCGACGACTCTGCGAGCACCCCGTGAAACCCCCGGGCGCGCTCCGCAAACGTACTGATGTCCGTCGGGCCGGTAATTTCTAAGATTGAGGTATGCCCAAGGCTCAGAAGGTGGCGTGCTGCTAGTGCACCGCCGAGGGCGTCATCGTTCACAATCCGTGCGATTCCGGTTGCCTCAATCCACCGCAGGCAGAGCACAACGGGCAAGCCACTTTCTGACACCGAGCGCAAGATCTCGGTGTCACGACCTCGGGCAGCGGCACAGATCAGGCCGTCTATTCGCCTAGAGCTCATCATCTCAATCACATTGGAGAACCTGTGTTCGTCTGCATCGTCTGGCAGTTCAGCGATCAACAAGTGATATCCGAGGGGCTCAAGTTCGCCACTGATCCCGTGGAGCATCTCACCATAAATGGGGTTGCTGAAGCTGGAAATTAGCACGCCGATTGTATTGCTGCGCCGTCGACGTAGGCTGCTCGCCGTCATATTGGGCCGGTAACCGAGCTCGGCTGCGACCTGTAGAACACGTTCGCGCGTTGCCGCTTTAACTTGATTCCGCTTGAGCGGGTCGAGACTACGGCTAACAGTCGATGCGTGAACACCGGCGGCCCTCGCGACATCGGCAGCAGTCGCCACAGGGAGTCGCATCATCATCGGCTGACCCCGTTCTCGGTCGGATCCACGATCAGACACTGATCTGCTTTCCGCGCCGCTTTGTCAAGAGGCCGACGACCCCGCGTCTGATAAAGAGCGCAAAGACAATCAGGATGATTCCTAGCACCAGGCGATTGGTTTCATTGGGGAGTCCCATTCCAAACAAGTCGACTCCAGGAAGGGTTACTCGCAGGAACTGCTCGAGCCCAACAACGAAGAACGATCCGATGAGCGGACCGAGCCAACTTCCTAGACCACCAATCACGCAGACTAGGACGATATCGAGCGCAACCTTGACGCTGAACGCACCGGTCGGTTCGATATATCCAGTCAGGAATGCCCAAGCTGCCCCAGCAAGACCACCGAGGGCTGCGCCAATAACGAGTGCCCGGAGCTTAACCTGAACGGTCTTAACACCAAGTACCTGCGCGGCAGGCTCATCTTCACTGATCGCCCTGAGGGCATAGCCGAAGTTCGAGTGCTCCACGGAATACGTGACCAGAGTCGCGATGAAGGCGAGACCAAGCATGAGGTAGAAGAACATCGCGGCGAGATTCCGGGAACTAATATCGTTGTCGACCGACACGAACAGCCCAGTTGCACCACCCAGCTCAGGGGTATTCTTCACGATGGTCAGCGCCAAGAACGTCAATATCAGCGTGAATACTGCGAAGTAGTGGCTCCGCAATCTCAGAGTCGCGTAGCCAATCACGATCGACACAACGATGGCGGCCAGCGCTCCAGGGATCAGAGTAAACCACACCGGCCAGTCCCAAGCGTTGTTCAGCCATGCCGCCATGTAGGCGCCCGAACCAACGAAGATTGCAGCACCGAAGTTCAGGTAGCCACCATAGCCGCCCAAAAGGTTCCATCCCTGAGCAACAACCACGTAGAACAGAATGGATGTCAGGGTGGTTAGAAGACCAAGCGCGCTAACGTACCCGAGTGGGGCGAGCACTAGGAAGATCGCGCCTCCGATGGCCGGAAGCACCCACCTCGGGAGCGAACGAGTCGCCACGGCGGACGATTTAGCCTGAGCGAGAGCGATATTCTCCGTCGGAGATACTTCGTGTCTTTCGTTCATCAGATTGTCCTCTGCTTTGCTCCGCCGATACCTTCGCTGCGGACGAGCAGAGCCACAGCCAGGATTCCGTATAGGACGAGATAGGTGTATTGGAACGGAATAAAGATTCCGACCATGGTCTCCACAATGCCGACGATGAACCCTGCCACGAGTGTGCGTAACGCAGACCCCAGCCCACCCAAAATCACAACAAGGAAGGCCCACGCCAACCATCTGTAGTGCTCCTGAGGGTTGAAGGACTGCACCATCGCGAGGACGATCCCGCCGAATGCAGCGAACGCAATTCCTACCGCGAACACTCGTCGAGAGAGGGTCGTTACATCGATTCCCACCATCGCGGCCACGTCACGGTTTTGAGCCAGTCCCCGAATCGCCGATCCTGTCAGTGTTCTGGTCAGGAAAAAGTGGAGAGCTACGAGCACCACGACGGTGATGCCTGCTCCGACGAGACGCGCAATGGGAACCGAGATCGAACCGAAGTTCACGACCTCCGACAAATAACCGAGAGAGACGGTCCTAGTGTCGGTTGTCCAGATCATGACGGCCACGCTCTCAAGGATGACGAGGAGGCCGAAGAACGCGAGCATCACGGTAGGGCCACTGTCTTTCACAAGGTGCTGCGCAATGCCGCGGTGTATGACAAGACCGAACAGGTAGCCGATGACGACGACCGGCGCGATCATGAGCAAAGGGTCGAGCCCCAGGCCATTCACGAACTCCCAGTAAAGGAGGCCGGCAAAAATGATGATGGCGCTGTGCGCAAGGTTCAAAACCCTGAGCACTCCCAAAATCAGGCTAAGCCCAATAGCGAGACCACCGTACACGCCGCCGAGAAGTATCCCGTTGACGAATGACTGTGCGATTAAATCAAAGCTCACGAGTCTCTGCCTTTCACAAGTTCAACCATTGTTTAATCAGCTCGTCCAACTGACCCTCGAATTCGTCTCGAGCACCGTCGAGGTGATTCTTTCCATACGCAAGGGTGTAGACGTAGTCGGCCATGTCGACCGCAGCCTTAACGTTCTGATCGACTAGAAGAATTGTGCGACCTTCTTCCTTCAGCCGCTCCAATTCGTCGTATACCCCGTCGACAAGCACTGGCGCTAGGCCGACTGACGGCTCGTCGATGAGCAGCACACGGGGCTCGAGGATCAGCGTGCGCGCGAATTCGACGATTCGCGCCTGGCCTCCGCTCAGGCTGCCCGCGAGTTTGTGGCGCATGGGCTTGATCGTCGGATAGCGCTCGAACATCGCCTCTAATGCACCCACAAACCGATCTCGATCACGTCGGATCTGCCATGCTCCCAGCCTGAGGTTCTCTTCCACAGTGAGTTCAGGGAAAATTGAACGGCCTTGTGGAAGAACGGAAATACCTAAGGCAAGGCGATCCGCTGGCCCCTTGTCCGAAATGTCTTCTCCGCCCAACAGCACCTGACCTACGCGGGGCTTGAGGAATCCCCCCATGATGCGCAGCAGAGTCGATTTTCCACTACCGTTTGGCCCGAGCAACACCGTCACCTTGCCTGGTTCAACAGTGATGGAGACGTCTTCAAGGACCACGTCATTTGTGAAGTATCCAGCAGTGACGCTGGATACCGACAGCGCGACTTTCGTGTCGACATTGACGGGACTTTTCTTGGGGTTCATCCGCGCTCTCCTCGTCCAGCGGGTCCGTGACCGAGATATGCTTCGATCACTTTGGGGTGCGAGATAACTTCAGCAGGAGTGCCTGCCGCGATCACCGCTCCATCAGCCATGCAGATGATGGTCGAGCACAGCCTGGTCAAGTCAGGTATCTCATGACTCACGATGAGAAATGCAGTGCCATTGCGGTTGCGCTCCAGGATTCGATCGCGCATGACCTCTTTGACGCTGGGATGAACGCCGGCGAAAGGTTCATCCATGAGAACAATCTTGGGATCCGTCATTAGTGCTCGCACGAATTCGAGAAGTTTCTGTTGCCCACCGGAGAGTTCACTTGCTGGCGTGTCGCGGTGGCTAGATAGCCCAACGAAACCAAGAAGTGCAGCCGCCTTTTCGACCCAACGACCTTTTGCACCCTTGCTGTGGAGAACGGGAATGAGCATATTCTCAATCGCGGTGATCGTAGAGAACACCCTGGTGTTTTGAAAAGTGCGAGTTACGCCCGCCTTGACCAGCGCAGTACTGGACTTACCCGCCTGTTCAGTTCCGTCGACCTTGATCGATCCAGAATCGGGCGCAATCACACCATTAAGAAGGTTGAGCGTAGTCGTTTTGCCGGAACCATTTGGCCCGATAAGTCCAACGATGGAACCTTCGGGAATTTCAAAAGACGCTCCGTTCACTGCAGTCACACCACCAAAACTCTTGGCGAGGGACCCTACTTCAATGATCGACGACATACGCTCAACCTCCTATGTTCTAGCTACTGCGCGATTATCGAAGCGGCATGATTGCCGTGGCCGTGGCCGCATCTATCGGCCAGATGAGCTGATTGCCACCATCTTCCTGGTACTGCAACAGGATCTGGCTGAAGTCGATCGTGCCGTCTTCGTTGTACGTGATGTCACCAACTGCAGTGCTGAAGGTGTTGTTCGCTATGTAGTCTCGCAACTCGTTCGAATCGAGCGTTCCCGCTCCCTCGATCGCCTGCTGGATCACCTGACCAGCCGCGTACGCGACTGCTGAGTATGCCGGAGCACCAGGTACGCCCTGTTGCTCAGCAACGTAGTCAGACACTTCCTGCAGACCGGGGTAGCCCTGTGTTGGGAAGGCCGTTGAGCTTGCGAAAACGTTGATTCCCGCAACACCAAGGTCAGGCCAGTTAGGAAGCGACGTCACCTGTGAGCCGCACGAGCAGTAGACGTCAGGGTTGTAACCTGCCTCATTCACAGTGTTCGCGATGAGCGCTGCGTCATTCGGGAGGCTGAGAGCCACGAACATGTCCGCACCAGAGGCCTTGACAGTCTCGATGAGGCTGGATACGTCGGTCGCTGTCTGGTCATACTGTTCGTTGACGACCACCTCGATACCGCGCTCTTCTGCATAGTTCAGAACCCCGCCTTCGCCATCGAAGCCTTCGAGTGCAGCCAGCGTGAATGGATTCTGAGCTGTGACGACCGCCAGGGTCTTAGGCATCTCTGATTCAGGAAGCGTGTCCAAGTACTCGAACATGCCTAGTGAATACTCAATATCTTGATACGGCCACGTGCTCACGAGCAGATCGGCGGTTTGATGGATCTCCTTCCCCACAAAACCGGCGTTAATCATGAGAACTCCGGCTCGTTCGGCGATTGGGACTACCGCACCGCCAACAGCTGTCGTGTACGGAGCGAGAAGCAAATCAACGTCATCCTCATTGATTAGTCTCTGATAAAGCTGTTGCGCCACAGTCGGCGTACTCTCATCGTCATAGATGATGAGTTCGACCTGCCGGCCGTCGATTCCACCTGAAGCGTTCACTTCGTCTAACCAGAACTCATATGCGAGCACATAACCTGCGGATGGTCCGGAGAACACACCCGTGAGACCCAGAGTCCCTCCGATCACGATGGGGTCTTCGCTGGAATCACTTGGGGTGCCGGCGTCTGGGCTACAGCCGACTAGCGCGAGGGCCATTGCCGACGCAACGGCAACTGGCGCAAAGAAACGGGACCGCCACTTCTTGGAGATATTCATCATTGAACTCCTTGTTTTCAACACTACTTGGATGTGTGAGTTGTGCCTCTGTCTTAACGGTTAGCCATGTGATTTCCTGTAGAAATTCAAGGTACAAAGCCATAACTCGGGTTCTCTCTCAGCAAGTGCTTCTTTGCATTCGATTGCAGTGATGTTCGCACAGGCCACAATCGCGTGTCAAGTCACACTGAACAATTGCAGCCAAATCGTACAGTCCGGGCAGTCAGGAACCGCCCATCCACCGAAACGCCAGTGCCCCAAGCCTCAGGAGAAGCCACCAGTGAACGAGTGTACTGCTTGAGTAGTCCTCGAATGAGCGGGATTAGACCAGGAGCCTTGAGTTTCGCGAGACAGCGCAACCCAAAAGATTGATGTGTAGTCTAGTTGAACAAATATTGTGTGCCCATGAGCCCTTTTGGAGAAATCTTGACCTCAATCGCCTACGTTGGCCTCGGAACCATGGGCATCGAAATGGTTCGGCGACTGATCGCTGCAGGACACCCAGTCACCGTCTGGAACCGCTCCGACAGCGCGGCCATCGATGAGTTACTGCGTAGTGGAGCGACACGAGTCACGGACATTGGTGACGCAATGCACGCAGACGTTGTCTTTTCGATGCTCTCCAATGATGCCGCTGTCGCGGAGCAATTTACCGCCGACATTATTTCCCAAGCAAGCCCGTCGACGATCCACGTCAATATGTCGACTGTGAGCATTGCCCTTGCGGATGTAATGGAAGATGCGCATAAGAGAGCCGGAGTCTCTTACATCGCAGCGCCTGTCTTGGGACGACCACACGTAGCCGCGTCCGGGCAGCTGAACATAGTCGCTGGTGGTGCACGGGAGCTGATAGCCACCCTTGAGCCAATTCTCAAAATTCTCGGAAAGCGCACGTGGATCGTTGGGGAACGACCCCGTGACGCGAATCTCGTAAAGATCGCGGTGAACTACAACATCATTCACGCGATTCAAGCTCTCGCGGAGTCCATTTCTCTCGTCGAGCAAGGCGGAGTTGACGGTAACCAGTTCGTTGACATTCTTACCGATGTTGCTTTCACTGGTTCTGCCTACACCGGGTACGGCGCCATGATCGCCGAGAAGCGGTATTCGCCGGCGTCCTTTCCCGTATCGCTGGGTCTCAAAGATCTCAGCCTCGCTGAACAGGCTGCAGAATCCTTCGAGATCTCGCTCCCCGTTGCTGAAGTGCTTCGAGAAGTTTTCGAACAAGCCTTGGCTAGGCCGGAACTCGCCTCGCTTGACTGGTCTGCGGTAGCAGAGATCACCCGCGGCAGCGTGAGGCGCCATGCAAAATTACCGAAGACTCCCTTAGAGCACTAGAGTTCGCAGGATCGCGGGATTCCTGACAGCGCGCTAGCTAGCCTGCCGCAACGATCTCGTAGTCGACGGTCGTCCTCTCGGCAACCACAGTGCGGCCGAAGGCCGCCGCCTGTACATGCAAGGGGTGGGCTTGGTACGCCTCAAGATCGGCGTAGCTGAGGTGTTTGCTCGTCAAAACCATGTCAGCGTGGTCGCGGAGCAGTCCAACGTCGATTCCGACCTCCACGCTCAACAGCCCCGTGACCTTACCCTCAAGCGCACCTAACCGAGCTCCGAACTCCGATGCATCTCGAAACTTCGTTGCAGGGTCTTCAGCGGACAGCCGAAATACAACAATATGCACGATCATGATCCATCTCCAAAAAGTGTTCATTCTAACTACACACTGTTCACTCTAACTCTGCTAATCTCCTTACACGAGCGTTTGAATGGAGAAGGTTTCATGACTCGAATCGCGGTTCTTGGTGCGGGAGCGAATGGCGCCTCAATCGGTGCCGACCTAACAGTCGCGGGACTAGACGTGACTCTAATAGAGCAATGGCCGGCCCACGTGAAAGCGATGCGCGCCAATGGGGTCCTGATCAGGACTCCCTCGGAGTCGTACCGCGTCCCCGTGCGTGCATATCATCTTTGCGAGATAGCGACACTGCGTGCACGCTTCGACATAGTTCTCATGCTGGTCAAAGCATACGATTCGCGCTGGGCTGCCGAGCTAATCAAGCCTCTGCTCAGCCCCGAGGGATTGCTGATCGGTGTGCAAAATGGCATGACCATCGATGACATCGCCGATGTCGTCGGCGAGGAGCGAACGCTCGGCTGCGTAATTGAGATCTCGTCCATGATGTTTGAGCCCGGCATCGTCGAGCGACACTCTGGTAAAGACCGCTCGTGGTTCGCGGTCGGGTCGCTCTCACCACGTACAGCCCACCGCGAAGAGGAGGTCGCTTCCTTATTGCGCCACGCGGGCACCGTCGAGGTAGTCGATGACATTCGTGCAACCAAATGGATGAAGCTTGTCAGCAACGCAACTACTTTGGTCACCACGGCGATCTTGGGCGTCCCGATGCTTGATGCTGCCGAGATTCCTGCGATGCGTGACCTAATGATTCGTTCGGGGCGGGAAGCCCTTGAAGCCGGTCGACTGCAGGGTATGTCTGTACGTCCAATCTTCGGACTCAGCCAGGCAGATGTGGACGGCACGGACGGCTTGGTCGAGAAACTCCTCGACACGCTCCTCGAGAATTTTGTTATGCCTACAACGAAAACCACAATCCTGCAGGACTGGATGAAAGGCCGCAGAAGCGAAGTGGGGGACATAAACGGACGCGTGGCGCGAGTACTTCAGCAGCACGGTCAGGTCGCTCCCGTGAATGGTGCCGTCGCCGACATTGCGCGACGAATTGAGAATCGCGAACTCGAACCGGGGATCCAGAATCTGGCGTTACTTCTCGAGGCGAGCTTCACAGAGTCGCGCTAGCGTACGCCAGACAGCTCTCCACCCAGTCCGGCACGCCCATGAAAACCAACCACAATCGAGGAGATATCGTGTCATTTCAGGTAGTGAGAAAGTCGGACCAAAGATTCGTAGCTGTAGAGGGCACTACCGGCTTCTCGGTTGCTCCGCTGATTGGCGCAGACGATGGATCTGTACACATGGATCTGGCTATCTGCACGTTGGCCGCTGGCGCCTCTACCCCCGCTCAGCGTCACGCATTCGAGGAATCATGGTTCGTCCTCGACGGCGCGGGCACCTCATCAGTTTCCCATCTCACCTTTGCCTCACAGTATGGTTCGTTTGGTATTACGCCAGTCGCGGCACCGGAACGAAAGACTGCTGGCGCTGAGGGAATGACTTGGCTGCGTATGCGCGCACCCCAGGCCCAAGCGGCGGACCCCAACCACGGACACGCTCCTGCCGATGACTGGATTGCCTCAGATATCGTGCTCACTCCAGATGAGACAGACCCGCGTTCGCAGTGGGCGGGACAATGGAACGAGGGCGACATGGGTCCTCGCGGGCCCCTCTCCATGCCCGGCTATCACGGACCGAACATCAAGAGCATTTTTATTCGGATGCTCGTCGATCAACTTCTCGGCGCCCATCAGCACACACATTTCATGGTCGAGTTTGGACCGAAGGACCCCAACGCCCAATACGCGAGCGAGCACTACCATCCGTTCGAAGAAGCGTACTTTCTTCTCAACGGGTCGGCCCACGGGGTTCTCGACGGTGAGGACGTCGAAATCAGCGCTGGAGATACGGTGTGGACAGGCGTGGGCGCAACGCACGGCTTCTATACGACCAGCGAGGAACCGCTTCGGTGGCTGGAAGTTCAAACCCCCGCTCCCCCCAGTCAGAACGCATTCTACTTTCCGTACGAATGGAAGCAGCTATCCGAAAGGTGACGGGAAGGGAACCGTAGAATTTCATGAGCTGACAAGAATTAGCGGATCGCTCCGCTGTTATCCCGTCACGATGCGAGAGCGGATATATCCGTCGTGATTGCGACCTCGACTGACATCGCTCGATGCACATAACACGTGTTAGCGGCTACCTTTAAAAGCGATCTAGTCTCATCGTGGGTTGCTCCACCGTTGAGAAACATCTCAGTCTGGATTTCGCCGGCGGGAGCCATCGTCTCGTTCTCGAACTCTGGGGCCGTGTAGTTGGTTCTCTGCGCCAAGCTCGACTCGGCAAGGTCGAGACGACGCACGTTGACGTAGCGGCTGAGTTGGGTGTGGTAGCAGAAGGCGGTTCCTACCGCGAACATGGCCAACGGCGTTGGGGCAAGCTTTCCCGTCGGGTCCATGAGAATCTCCCACCGATCAGATGTCATGTCGGGGAGTCCGGTGCTCGTTCTCATTAGCCCTGTATCAAGGTCAAGGTTGCCCCGCGCATCCACGTAAAATCCGACGGGAACGTTGCTCGCGTTGAGGCTCGAGTGTGTGGCAATTTTCGCGCTTGCGTCTGCCGGCTGCCCTCCACCATCTACGAAGGTGAATACTTGCTCTGACGCCTCATGCGTGGGACCGGGAATTTCCGTGTACCGTGTGCGCGGGTCAACACCGTTCGGCTCGTCCCACTGCGTTAGACCCTCGACCGAAGTCGCTTGGCCGTTGGTACGAAGGGCAAACGACCCCTCCTTGGCCTCGCGCATTGCCGAAACCGCGGGAGAGCTCCTCATCGCCACATCGATCATGGATTCAACTTCAGCTTCACTCGCGGAACTGCGTACATCGAAGTCCCAATCAAGACCAAAAATCAGTGCAACCGCCTGGCCCCGTGCGAACGACCCCTTTGACGCTAGCCCCTGGCTTACGCCTACATGAATGCTCTCAAGCGTCACGGAACGACTCTGGGCAACCGCGAGTATGCGGTACGCGACGTCGGCCTGTAGGCCCGCCAACCAGTGGAAAAGCGGCGCCGGCGCGAGGTTGGTTCCACCGAGGCTGGCCCCTTCGTCTGACTGTAGGCACCAGGTGCGGCCGCTGGATACTTCCTCAACAAGCCCAATCTTGTGGAACTTGCCTAGGCCAAACACCTCCGTGAGGTACGTCTCCGTACCAGAGGCCCCATACGGAACAGCCGACGGCGCCGCAGCTTTCCGTGTCGGGTATCCGCGTGATTCACTTGAGTCCGTTGTTGGCACAAAAGCTTCCGGTGACCCTGAAATCGACGTTGACATTGATTGAGCCCTCTCCTCATTGTTCGGTTGAGTGTATCAAACGTACGCTCTCATTGAACAGCATGTAGGCCAAAAACGATAGTTTGCCCTGTTTTTCCGGTATTGTCGACACAAACCACCCAGATGTATAGTCACAACGCACACTGCTCAGAGAGGTGAATTCGGCATGCAGAACACGCGAATTGCGATTGTCGGAACGGGAGCGCAGGGAGCAGGGATCGGCGCTGATCTCATCCGTGCCGGACTTGACGTCACGTTCATCGAGCAATGGCCCGAGCATGTCGATGCGATGCGAATGCGTGGCATTGAGGTACGGCTGCTCGGCGAGACTCAGGTGACAACCGTTGAACGTGTTTTCCAGCTGTGCGAAGTGGCGTCGCTGAGAACACGGTTCGATGTGGTGCTCATTCTTGTCAAGGCCTACGACACGAGGTGGGCGGTCGAGCTAATAAAACCGTTGCTCGCACCGGGGGGCGTCGTCGTTGGATTGCAGAACGGAATGTCGATAAACGACATCGCGTCGATTGTTGGGGCTGAACGAACAATCGGCGCCGTGATTGAGATGGCATCAAACATGTTTGAGCCTGGCATCGTCACACGCCAAAACGGAAAAGACTCCGCATGGTTCGCTATCGGAGCGGTGGATGCGGGTGCTCGTCAACACGAACAGCGCGTGCAGTCCATCCTCAGCAATGCTGGCACGGTCGAGATCTCGTCTGACATTCGATCCTCAAAGTGGATGAAGCTCGTGGCGAATGCGGGCGAATTGGTGCCGTCGGCCATCCTCGGCGAAGCTCTCGCCGATGCCGCCGTACTTACTGGCGTCCACCAGTTCATGGTTGAGTGCGGTAAAGAAGCCGCACGAGCTGCTGTCGCTGACGGTTGCTCGCTCGTGCCGATTTTCGGTCTTGCTGCCGATCGAATCGTTGACCCTGATCAATACGCTGAGGATTTGCTCCGCGAAGTTCTCGACAAATATTCGCGACCTGACACCCTGACAACGGTTCTCCAGGATTGGATGAAAGGTCGGCGCGCAGAGGTGGCAGAAATAAACGGGCACGTGGTTGATGTGATGATCCGCGCCGGGCTGCCCGCACCCTACAACCGACACACAGTTGAGCTGGCACGGCGCATTGAAGCTGGCACCCTTGAGCGAGGGTTGGTCAACCTCGACTTGCTTTTAGACGTGCCAGGTCTCGAGCGCGGCCCATGACTAGACGCTCTCACCGCTACTCGTGACCGCGGAGGAGGCGCAGCGCGGCTGGAAATTGCGCGTCGCAGCCATGGCCACTGTCTCCGGGGTAGGAGTTGCAGTGGTGTATCTCCCACAACCCGTCCAGACGCTGGTCGCCCGAGGTTTCGGTGTGCCTCTTTCTGAGTCGGCGGCACCCAACGTGGCCATACTCGCGGGGTACGCTCTAGGGCTGTTCTTCCTCGCACCGCTGGGAGACCGCGTGCCTGCGCGTCGCCAAGCTCCGCTCCACGTTCTCATGACCGCGATTGCCATAGCTGCGGCGGCAGCAGCGCCCAATTTCACCTCCTTTGTGATCATTAGCTTCCTTATTGGCGGGGCTACAACCGTCGGGCAGATACTCATCTCTGCAGCACTTCGTGACGCTCCGCCATCTCGTCGCGCAAGCACTGCAGCGGTGCTGTCCGGTTCCTTCATCGTCGGATTGTTCACGACGCGGGCGGCAGTCGGAGCACTGGCCGATGTGTTCGGCTGGAGAGTTGTGTTTTTCGGCTTTGCCATAGTCGTAATCAGCGGACTTCCGATTGTGCTGTGGGCTGCGCCGCGGGCAGCTGCGTCGCCCGAAACGCGCTATCTTGTGCTGCTTCGTTCAATGCCAACGATTTTTCGGAGCTCTGAAACACTGCGATCGATGACCCTCACCCAAAACACCGCGTTCGCAGCATTCATCGGGGTATGGTCGTCCGTCACTGTGCTCGCTGTTGATGGGCTCAAACTGCCTGTGAGTGAGGCCGCACTGCTCGCCCTGCCCGGACTCGCTGGTGGCATCACAACAATTCTTCTGGCGCGCCTCCATCCTCGTCTCGGAGTGCGCCGGGCGTTGGGGTGGTCTCTGCTCCCCCTATTGGCGGGAGCCTTAATCGTGATGGGCGCTTGGCAATTCATCCCATTACTTGCCGTCGGGCTGTACCTCATCTCGTTTGGCCTCAGCAGCGTACAGGTCTCGACGCAGGCACGCGCACTTGGCACTGTTGACCCCGAAGCGTCCGCACGAGCGAACACCGTTTTCATGACCACCACCTTCTTGGTAGGCGCGGTGGCAACCGCAACTAGCGACTTGCTCGCGCGAGTATTCGGATATAGCTCGATTGGAGCGTTATCGTCTCTGCTCGCTTTGCTCGCAATACTGCTCTGGGCGAATGCTTGTCGGCGTGGGCTCATCTGAGTGGTCATTGAAAGCATTTCCACCGCAAGCTCATAATTGATCCGACTTTGGGTAGCAACAGGGGCACCAGCGACCACGGCGGCAAAGATTCCAGCTGGTGTGCAACGGCCGCTACTGAGGTTAGTTGGAAGCCAAGGCTAGTCATGTCTAAAATAGGACGTTGGCCCACGCCTCCTTAGCTCAGCTGGCTAGAGCACCGCTCTTGTAAAGCGGGGGTCGTCGGTTCGAATCCGACAGGAGGCCCAGCAAAAATGTCGAGGGCAGTCGGGGTTGTTTAAACCCTAGCTGCCCTCGACATTGCTGTTTGACGGGCGGCTACGTCGGGTCGATCATCACCTTGAGGGCGGTACGCTCATCCATTGCGGTGTAACCGTCTGGGGTTTGTTCGAGCTTCACGGTCTGATCGAAGACGAGGCCGGGGTTCACGGTTCCGTCGAGCACAGCGGGTAGCAGCTGTTCGATGTAGGCGCGCACGGGAGCCACACCACCGGTGAGGGTCACGTTCTTGCCAAACAGGCTGCGGCGTCCAACGGGGGCCTCTTCGTACTGCGGAACGCCGACGCGGCTGATTACACCGCCCGCACGCACAACTCCGAGTGCTTGTTCGTAGGCGGGCATGAATCCAACAGCTTCGAGAACCGCGTGGCTTCCAGTGCCACCGGTGAGTTCACGCACCTTCGCGATGCCTTCTTCGCCACGCTCAGCTACGACATCCGTCGCACCGAACGTGAGACCGAGATCGGTGCGAGCCTTGTGGCGACCCATGAGGATGATGCGTTCGGCACCCATCTGCTTGGCCGACAGCACGGCGAGCAGTCCGACGGCGCCATCGCCGATCACGGTGACGGTTTGGCCAGCAGTGATGCGCGCTGTGTGGGCTGCGTGCCATCCGGTTCCATACACGTCAGAAAGTGACAGCAGCCCGGCATACTGCGACTCGTCGATCGTGCCGGGAACTTTCACAAGGGTGCCGTCGGCGTAAGGCACGCGCACCGCTTCCGCCTGACCGCCTGTGATGCCACCGTTGCCCCAATATCCCCCGTGGATGCACGACGTCTGCAGCCCTTCGAGACAGAACTCGCAGGTGCCATCCGAGAAAGCGAACGGCGCGATCACGAAGTCGCCCACTGTGAGGGTGGTGACGTCATTGCCGACTTCTTCAACGGTTCCGATGAACGCATGCCCAATCGGGCGCGCATCCGCATCCACTGGCATTGAATGGAACGAGTGCAGATCGCTGCCACACACGCAGGCACGCGTAATGCGCACAATCGCGTCAGTGCTTTCCACCAGCGTGGGGTCAGGTGCAGTAATGACGCGGACATCACCGGCGCCGTAAATTTAGGCAGCTCGCATGGGTCTATTTAACGCCTGAAACCGTTCAGCGGCGAATCAGTTGTCGTTCAGGCAACACGAGTATCGGAGGGCTCGACGGTGCACGCAAAAACGGGGACCCGCACTAAGCGCGGGTCCCCATGATCGTGTTGCGCGTGAACGCGTTGCTCGCGGACGCTACCTACGGGGTAGGAGTTGGCGTCGGCGTCGGGGTCGAGTTCTCGTTGAAGTTATCTCCAGCGGCCTGAATTACGAACGCTTGGAAAGCAGCGAGGTCGTTTACGGCACCTTCATACTTGATTCCGTTTACCAGAACCGTGGGGGTTCCGGTAACCCGCGCAATTTCAGAGTTGGGGATTGGCCCCGAAAGTGCACGCGCCGTGGAATTCTTGACCCACGACTTGAATGTTTCCTCTTGTATGCACTCACTGATGGCGGGAACGTTCTCTACACCCGCGGTGTCGAGCAGGGAAATGAGGTCATCGTTGCTCAATCCGTTCGTGTTCTCGGCGGGCTGCACCTCTGCGGTGAGCAGCAGCGAGTGGTAGGCGTAGAAATCATTGGGCGAGGAGTCAGCAACACACGCGACAGCATTCACTGCACGCGATGAGTAACGCTGGCCCTGCGACAAACGGTCGAGGATCGTGATGGGGTGCACTTCGAGGGTTGCCGCACCGTTGTCCACCAGGCTCTCGATATATTCAGCGTTGGTCTGCTCGAATGCGCCACAGATGGGGCACAGGTAGTCGACGTATAGCTGGATATCGAGCACGCCTGATTCTTCATCAGGAACGCTCGGGATAGGGTCCGCATCCGCTTCAATCGCATCGGTCGGGGTGGCGATGAACCCTTGGCTCAGTTGCACTCCATCACTGGCGAAATTCTTCGGACCGGGGCCCGCTGGCTGGTTCGAGTTAACGAGCACGAGCGCAATGACAGCGACGATCGCAACGAGAGCAAGGCCTACACCGCCCTGAAGGAACAGCTTCGTTCGGCGATCCTTCTTCTTTTGCTCGTCGCGCAGCACACGAGCCTTTTCACGTGCCGCTTCGCGTCGCTCATTCTTGCTGAGTCGGCTGTCGCCGGAATTGCCGTTGCTCAATCGAACCTCATTTGCCGTGGATATCGCTGTGTCGGGCACCAGAAATGACGGCGCACCCGTCGAATTCTAAGAGTAATCTCTGGGAATTGCCCAACTGGATCCCGAGAAACGGATGTTTGAGGGCTGCACCACTCGGTCACGTGGCCCCTAAAAGAGTGCAATAATGACCCAACGCGGTTTCGATCGCTGTCCATCACAACGGATCGTCCGGCACGTACCTGCCGGTGAAGGAGAACAGTACAACAATGGCGTCTGTAACTTTTGACAATGCAACCCGCCTCTACCCTGGGTCAACAATCCCCGCCGTAGACAAGCTGAATCTTCACGTAGAAGACGGCGAATTCCTCGTACTTGTCGGCCCGTCGGGTTGCGGTAAGTCCACCAGCCTTCGAATGCTCGCCGGCCTCGAAGAGGTCAACGATGGCAGCATCCTCATCGGTGACCGTGACGTCACTGATGTTCCTCCGAAAGACCGTGACATTGCCATGGTCTTCCAGAACTACGCTCTCTACCCGCACATGACGGTTGCCGAGAACATGGGCTTCGCGCTCAAAATTGCTGGTATCGCTAAGGAAGAGCGTGCAGCTCGCGTGCTTGAGGCAGCAAAGTTGCTCGACCTCGAGCCTTACCTCGCCCGCAAACCCAAAGCTCTCTCGGGTGGTCAGCGTCAGCGCGTTGCCATGGGTCGCGCGATTGTTCGCCAGCCTCAGGTGTTCCTCATGGACGAGCCGCTCTCGAACTTGGATGCCAAGCTTCGTGTTCAGACGCGTACGCAGATTGCTAGCCTTCAGCGTCGACTCGGAGTCACCACGGTTTACGTGACTCACGATCAGACCGAAGCCCTCACCATGGGCGACCGCATCGCCGTTCTCAAGGATGGCCTCCTCCAGCAGGTTGGTACCCCTCGCGACCTGTACGAAGCACCTCAGAACATCTTCGTTGCTGGCTTCATCGGTAGCCCCGCGATGAACCTGTTCAGCGTTGACATTGTCGACGGTGGATTGCAGCTCGGTGATGCAGTTGTCAAAGTTGACCGCGAGACGCTCGGCGAGACCGATGCTAAGACCGTGACCATCGGTGTTCGCCCAGAAGACGTTATCGTTTCGACTTCGGGCAGCGGTCTTCCGGTTGACGTTGATCTCGTTGAAGAGCTCGGCGCCGACGGGTACCTCTACGGTCACGCCGACATCAAGGGTGAGCGCGTTGACATCGTTGCTCGCGTTGATGGCCGTTCACACCCGAACGCTGGCGACCGGGTATTCGTTACGCCTGAGCCTCACCACGTTCACGTCTTCGACACTGAGTCTGGCCTGCGCCTGACCAAGCGGCCTGTCGGAGCGATCTAACTCCCGCTTGACGATCGAGCCCGTCAACGTCGAACACTGTTCGAATGCGTTGACGGGCTCGTTTCAGCTTAAGGAAACGTTAATGTCTGGTTCTGTCAACATCACCGCAGCCACTGTTGACCCGGCACTGCTGGATCTTCCGTGGGAACTGCCGCTTGAGCTATGGCCCGACGATGCTATTGCGACCCTTCCGAAGGGCATCTCCCGCCACCTAGTGCGTTTTGCCAACCTCAGCGGGTACATCGTTGCCATCAAGGAGACCTCGAGCGAGCTAGCTAAGCGCGAGTACGACATGCTGCGCACGCTTCAGAAACTTGATGTGCCGTGCGTTGATCCGCTGGCCATTATTACCAACCGCACCAACGCAGACGGCGAAGAGCTCAAGTCAGTCCTTGTCACCCGCCACCTGCGCTTCTCTCTCCCCTACCGCGCGGTGTATTCACAGAGCTTGCGCCCCGAAACCGCGCGCCGCTTGGTCGACGCCCTTGCGGTCCTTCTCGTGCGGCTCCATATTGTCGGCTTCTTCTGGGGAGACGTCTCACTCTCGAATACCCTGTTCCGGCGCGACGCTGGCGCTTTTGCGGCCTACCTTGTGGATGCCGAAACCGGCCAATTATACGATCGCCTCTCGAATGGTCAGCGCGAAAATGACCTTGAGATCGGTCGAGTTAACATCGCCGGCGAACTATTCGACCTGCAGGCTGGCGGTCGACTCGAAGAGGATATTGATCCGATCGAGATCAGCAATGGCATCGTCGCGCAGTACCGCACTCTCTGGAAAGAGCTCACTGGCTCAGAACGTTTCGACCACTCAGAGCGTTGGCGCATCAACCAACGGGTTGAGCGGCTCAACGCCCTCGGCTTCGACATTGAAGAACTGGCCATCAAGACCGAAGATTCGGGTACGCGGGTGCGCATTCAGCCCAAGGTGGTGGATGCCGGACACCACTCACGTCGTCTGCTGCGCCTCACCGGACTTGACGCTCAGGAGAACCAGGCACGCCGCCTGCTCAACGACATGGACTCCTACCGTGCCGCATTCGACAAGCAGGACATGGATGAGGAAATGCTTGCCCACGAGTGGGCCGCGCGCGTCTTCGAACCCGTAATCCGTGCGATTCCTAAGGCGCTGCGCGGAAAGCTAGAGCCCGCCGAGATTTTCCATCAGTTGCTCGACCACCGGCGCCAGCTCGCTCAAGACTCTGGCCACGACATCCCGCTCGCTGAAGCCGTCGGCAGTTATGTCGAGAACGTGCTGCAGTTCCGCCGAGACGAAGCCACCATGATCAACCCGCCAACGGGCGCCTTCACCTCACCCATCAGCATCCCCGGCAGCGATATGCCGGATGGTGACGATGAGGATCCAGATGACAGCAACGACTGGCGTCTGACCGTTTAGGAGAGCAACTGCTCGAGACCTTGGCCCGTCACGTGCTCAAACACTAGATTCGTTTCGGTGTGAGCAACGGCCGGATGGCTCGCCAAGTAGGTGAGCATGAAGTCGCGCAGCTCTGCTGCACTGCGAGCCGCAACGTGGAGTAGGTAGTCGTCTCCGCCGCCGGTGTGGAAGAAGGCCAATACCCCCGGCCAGTTGGGTGCAGCACTGCGAAAGGCATCCACATCTTCGCGCACGTGCTTCACGAGTTTGATGGAGATGAGCGCCTGCACGCTCATTCCGAGCATGGCAACGTCGATATCGGCATGGAATCCGCGCAGGTAGCCCTCATTGTGCAATCGACGGAGTCGCTGCGACACGGTGGATTCGGCGACGCCGGCGCGTGCAGCAAGTGCTGAACCCGACATGCGGGCGTTGGTAGCTAAACTCGCCAAGATTGCGCGATCAATTGAGTCGATCGGTGGGGTTTTTTGCTCTGTCACGGTGTGCTCCTTGACCGCAGTTTATGCGGAAACCATGACAATTCGTGAATATTCTGCATCAGGAGTTGATTTGCGGCGCAGTTTCTGCTCATATCAAGACATGCTGCCTCACGACATCCGAATCGAAACTCTTGCTGTTCACGCGGGGATGGAGGGTGTGCTGGAATCTGGCCAACATGTTCCCTCCATTGATCTCTCGACCACCAACCCGCTGCCGAGCGTTGAGGCTGGGGGCGACTCCTATGAGAACCTCGCCACCGGAAACCCCATCATCGATGGCCATTCCGCTGTTTATCAGCGCCTCTGGCAGCCCGGAGTTGCCCGCTTCGAAGACGGCCTCGCCGCACTAGAGGGAGCAGAAGCCGCCGTGGCCTACGCCAGCGGCATGGCCGCACTCGCTGCGGTGCTTATCTCCATCGCGTCCGCCGGCCGCCCCCACGTCGTGGGTGTTCGCCCGTTGTACGGTGGAACCGACCACGTGCTCGACAATGGACTGCTCGGCACTACCGTCACGTGGGCTGACGCTGATTCGCTTGCGGATGCCATCCAGGCCGACACCGGACTCGTCGTTGTCGAGTCCCCCGCCAACCCCACGCTCGAACTTGTCGACATCAAGAAGATCGTCGCCGCCGCCGGCGACGTGCCCGTTCTCGTCGACAACACTTTCGCAACCCCTGTGCTGCAGCGCCCCCTCGAACTTGGCGCAGCCATGGTCTTGCACAGCGCAACCAAGTACCTCGGTGGTCACGGTGACGTCATGGGTGGCGTGATCGCCACCAGTGAGGAACACGCCAAGAGCCTGCGCAACGTTCGCGCCCTCACCGGAGGCGTGCTTCACCCCTTTGCCGCATACCTGCTCCACCGCGGCCTGCGCACGCTTCCCTTGCGGGTGCGGGCTCAGCAAGAGACTGCTGGCGAACTTGCTCGTCGTCTGGATGGGCATCCGGCTCTCGCTCGCGTGCTCTACCCCGGCCTCCCTGGCCAAGACCCTGCCGGTCTTATCGGCACCCAGTCTGCGGGCGCCGGTTCACTCATTGCTCTGGATTTGGCTGGCGGCTATGAGGCTGCGGCCAAGTTCACTGAGTCGGTGAAACTCATCACACACGCAGTGTCGTTGGGGGGAATCGACACTCTCGTGCAGCACCCTGCGTCGCTCACTCACCGCCCCGTTGCCTCTGAGGCGAGGCCCGGCGCCGGCATTGTTCGCATCTCGGTCGGCCTTGAGCACATTGACGATCTCATGAATGACATCACCGCGGCGCTTGACGCTGTGACGGGCAAATAAGCCCCAATCACTCTGCCTTCGGGCAAGCACAGAGCCGCTGCCCCTGAGGGACAGCGGCTCTGTCGTTCTCTGAACGGAACTACTTCTTTTTGCGTGCCGCTGAGCGGAGCTTCGAAATTTCGTAGAGCGTGACGCTCGCAGCGATGCCGGCGTTGAGGGATTCTGTCGAAGCGCTGATCGGGATTGAGACGATCGCGTCGCAGTTCTCGGTGACCAGTCGCGACAGGCCTTTGCCTTCGCTGCCGACCACGATCAGCACAGGCTCTTTAGCCAACGGCAGTGAGGGAAGTGACACATCTCCATCACCATCAAGGCCCAGCACGAATACGCCGCGCTTTTTGTATTCTTTGATCATCTGCGTGAGGTTATTGGCCATCGCTACGGGTGTGCGAGCAGCAGCACCGGCCGAGGTCTTCCACGCGGATGCCGTCATACCTACTGAACGACGCTGCGGGACGATGACACCTTGGCCACCAAATGCGGCAACCGACCGCACGATGGCTCCGAGGTTACGCGGGTCGGTAATGCCATCCAAAGCAACGAGCAGCGGAACCTGGCCGCGCGCCTCAATCTTGTCGAGAAGCTCCATGGGGTGCGCGTACTCGTACGGCGGCACCTTGAGTGCAACACCCTGATGCACTGAATCGAAACCGGCAAGACGGTCAAGTTCGGGACGCATCACTTCAAGCACCGCAATATTACGGGCCGTAGCGAGCTTCAGAATCTCCTTGACGCGGTCATCGAATTCGATGCGCGCCGCCATGTACAGAGTGTGTGCGGGAATCTTGGCACGAAGTGCTTCAAGAACGGAGTTGCGACCGGTGACCATTTCTGACTCGTCAGCAGACTTGGCAACCCTCGACTGAGTGGGACGGTTCGTACGCTGTTGAGGTGCATCCGTTGGCTTGCCACCGCTGCGGCGACCGCCGGCCGCTTCATACCGGTCGGCAGCAGCCTTGCGCTTGCCTGCGGGGTGGTACGGGCGATCGACTGCTTTGGGGGTGGGCTTACGACCTTCGAGAGCTTGACGTCCCTGGCCTCCCGAGCCGACCTGGGGGCCTTTGCGGCCCTTGCGTACCGCTCCTGCGCGGGGTTTGTTACCTGGGTTTTTCACGAGTGTTGCTCCTGTCGGAAGCGCCGATTATTCACGGCAAGCTCCAATGCGATCCGGTCGAGTCATCTTCTACAGTGATGCCCGCCGCTGATAGTTCATCACGGATTCGGTCCGCCACAGCAAAGTCCTTTGCCGTGCGTGCCGTATTGCGATCCTCGATGAGCTTCTCAACCAGTGCTGAGAGAGCAGCGACGGCTGGTTCTGAAAGTTCAGAACCCCATCGTGGATCTAGTGGGTTGATACCCAAAACTTGTGCCATAGCGACCACTTGGGATCGCGCGGTAGCGACTGCCGCGAGATCTCCGTCGTCGAGCGCGGCATTACCTGCCCTAATTGTATCGTGCACAACTGCGAGCGCCTGGGGAACCGCAAGATCGTCATCCATCGCTTCACCAAACGCTTCGGGAACTTCATTGGTGTTGGCAACGTCGAAGCGTGTGTCGCGCAGGCGACGTGTGGCTCGTTCGATGAAGACCTCAAGGCGCTCGAATGCCGCCTCGGCCTCGTCGAGCGAACCGTCAGTGTAGTCAATGGTGGAACTATAGTGAGCGGCCCCGAGCAGGTACCGAACCACAATGGGGCGCGCAGCATCGAGCAGGTCGCGCGCGAAGACAGAGTTGCCGAGCGACTTTGACATCTTCTGGCCATTCACGTGAACCATGCCGTTGTGCACCCAGTGCTTCGCAAAATCATCGCCGAGTGCACTCGACTGAGCCAACTCATTTTCGTGATGCGGGAACCGCAAATCGAGGCCACCACCGTGGATGTCGAACGCACCACCCAAATACCGGCGAGACATTGCCGTGCACTCGATGTGCCACCCCGGGCGGCCGTCACCCCACGGTGACGGCCATGAGGCAGACTCCGGCTCGGTGGGCTTGCTGCCCTTCCACAGGGCAAAGTCGCGCGGGTCTCGCTTTGAGCGGGGATCGGCGTCGGCCGCAGCAACCATGTCGTCGAGCTTTTGGTGAGTTAGCTCGCCGTATGCAGGCCACGACTGGGTGTCGAAGTAGACGTCGCCCGAATCATCCGCTGCCGCGTAAGCATGGCCGTGCTCGATGAGCTGTGCAATCAAGTCGCGCATTTCAGAAATGTTGGCGGTAGCGCGCGGCTCGTAGGTGGGCGGCAGGATGCCAAGCTCGTTGTAGCCAGCAGTGAACTCGAGTTCGATGCGGTAGGCCAAGGCCCACCACTGTTCGGTAGAGCCCGCTGCTGCGGCATCCACTGTTTGGTTCAAAATCTTGTCGTCAATGTCGGTGACGTTGCGCACCAGAGTGACATCGAGACCACGGTATGTGAGCCAGCGACGCCAAATGTCATAGACGAGAGCGGAACGCAGGTGCCCGATGTGCGGTGCAGCCTGCACGGTGGGACCGCAGACGTAGATCCCTACTTTGCCCGGCTCCCGGGGTTCGAGGTCGACGAGGCTGGCACTCCGAGTGTCATACAGGCGAATAGTCACTAAGCAAGTTTAGCGAACGCCGCGCTGTGCTGCATGGACACACCTGCAGAAGCTACGGACGTGCCACACCCCGTACTGGAAGCTAATCCAGCACACGCGGCTAAGCGAAGCTAGGTCAAGCGATTCCACGTTCGTCGTGCGCGAGCCGTGCTCTAAGCCCGCTGTGGATTGACACGTAGGTGGGCATTTGCTGACCGGTAAGCGCCGCCAGGTTGTCGAGGAGGCGCTCAACGTCATCGGTGACTTGCCGCGGAGAGGTGTTTTGGCGAGGAGTGATGCTGACGTGGAGCATGGGCTTGCGTCGCACGCTCGCGGCCGATACTCGGCCAAATAGGATCTCGGGCCGCTGGTCTAGTGACTTCAGCAGCGCGTCGGAGGCGAAAGCGGTGTCGATAACAATTCGCCCATCGGGGCTGTCTTTACCTCCGGTGCGGATGAAGGCGTTGGTGCGCCCACCGCCTAATCGTGTAAGAGCGACGATCAGCAGCACGATGAGAAGCGTGACCGCTGCGAGGGAACCGAAGGCTACCCAGTTAGCTGTGGTGTTGCCGATTGTGGTTCTGGTTATCGCATCGTCGAGCCAAGTGTGCGCGTAAGCGGATGTTGTGGTCCACCACTGTGCCGCAGTGCTCCAGACGAAAACGACGACAATTCCGGCACCCATAGCGAGGAGCATGACACCCACGACGAGAATGAGCGCGCGATTGAGGAACCGGTTGGTGTTGTTCATGAGCGTGTTCCCTTATGCGGCTGCGGTGTTCGTACCCGAGTTTTGACTGCTCGGGTGAGTTGATAGTGTTCCAATTCGCTGGCAACCAGGTCGCGGATTTGAGAGTCGACAACAGGAAGGCCCGCATCAGGGGCGACGGTGACGTCGACAACACGGCGAGAAACCCCGACTGTGATGCGGTCACGGATAATGCCGGTGTGATCGCTGATGTGCTGGGCCAACGCTGCAGCAATGACGGCATTGTCGACGAGTACCGCGCGTCCCTCGGCAATCATTTGATGTTTGGGTAGACGCCCCGGTGTAAGCGCAATCACGCACAAAATAATGCCGATTACGGCCAAAACAGCCGCGGCAGTGATGATCGCCCACACCGGTTGCTGTTCGGGTAGGCGGGTCAGCCACTCGCCGGAGGCTACCGGCGAAACGAGCAACGCGGGTTGCAACAGCAGCGAAAGAACGATTTCGGTGCCGAGGTACGCCAGCGCCACTATCGAGAGAACTGCTGCGATTACCATCGCAACAGTTCGGGGGGAGTGCGTCTCTCGGCGGATGATGCGCCGAGATGCTGCATTGCCGCTCATTGAACTCTCCGTACCTCACTGAGAATGGCGCCGGTGATCGTGATGTTCACGCGGGTCACTTCCCTGCCCGTGACCCGTCCGATCCTTTCCCGGAGGCTGGTTTGGGCGGAGCTGAGGCGGTCCACAATCGACCCCGCGGCGTGAACGGCTATGTCGTCATCCAGCGGAGGGATCGACAGCGGGGAGGCGACCGTCACGGTCATCCCTCCACTAGCGGAAGAGACCTTCGCGGTCACACTGCCGCGATCAACATCCAACGCAGTAGCGCAAATCTGTTCTACCACCTTGAGGATGACTCGGTCGTGGATGACGGTCCTGCCAGGCTGCAGGGTCACCTCAGCGGCGTGTCGAGGTGACCCGTCCGCGCTACGAACCGTGGCTTGCGTCTCCATCAGGAGCTACCCCGACCGCGGAACGCGTCTGCGATTCGGCGAAGGTCTAGCTGCCCGGATGCGAGGCGACCCACAAGCCCACCGATCGCCATCAGTACCGCGACGAGGAGGAACCCCCAGAAGCCGAATTGCAGAATAGCGAACGCGAGGATCGCCCCACTCAGAACGCCGGTCGTGGTGCCACTCATGCGACGCGTGATTCTTCGGGCTCGTCATTGCTGTCCTCGCCAGGGAGGTGCACATCATTAACGGCGATGTTCACTTCGACAACTTCCAGGCCGACGAGGTTGGTGATTGCACTGGCGACACTTGCCCGCACGTTGTCTGATACCTCTTGGATCGGTGTCGGATAGTCAACTACGAGAGTGATGTCGACGGCGGCTTGTGTTTCGCCGACCTCGACCTTTACCCCCTGAGTGAGGTCTGTCGCGTTGAACGCGTCCCGCACGGCGCCGAGGGCGCGAGCTCCTCCGCCACCGAGGGCAAATACGCCGGGAACGGCCCGGGCTGCGATGCCGGCGACCTTCGAAACCACGCCGTCGCTGATCGTCGTCTTACCAGCCGTTGACGTACCCGAATCCAGGTTCGAGGGCGAAGAAGCACGATCGACGCGCGATCCGGATGCTCCCGAGGACTTGGGTGTGCCACTCTGCGCGGGTATTACGGAGCTGGTGGACTGGTTTTCATTTTCGGTGACCATGATTCCTCAATCTGTTAAAGGGTTGACCGTCACCGTGTGGCGGCGGATCTCGCGATATTGTCTTTCTACAAATAAGACGCGCTTCGCCCCAAGTTCGTCACGAATTTATTTCTGATTGGTTCCGGCATGACTCCCACAGACGAAAAAGGCGCAACCGGCCTTCGGGAGGATGTGGCCGATGGAATCCTTGCGGAGCGTGCCATCGACGGCGATGTTGCAGCTTTTGATCTACTGTGCCGACGCCACGTCCCGATGATGCGCGCCTACGTTGCGCGCATGCTCAGATCCATCAGCGACGCCGACGATGTCGTACAGGACTCACTCCTTCTCGCGTGGCGGCAGCTTCCCACTCTGCGTGACCCTACAAGCGTGCGAGCCTGGCTAATGAAAATTGCCAGCAGACAGGCGCTCACGCACGTACGTCGACGTGCGGCTGATCACGCACTGCCGGAGTGGGAGATCGCTCTCCCCCGTGAGACGGAGCCTGAAAATTTTGCGATTCGGCACGCTCAGCTGCGAGCACTCTCGACAGCTCTGGACACCCTGAGCGACGACCAAAGGCAGTGCTGGCTACTTCGCGAGATTGCAGAACTCAGCTACGAGCAAATCGCCGACGAGCTGGAAATCAGTCCTTCGGCCGTCCGGGGTAAACTCGCACGGGCTAGGGCAAGTGTCTACACACAAATGGAGGGATGGCGGTGACCGAAATCGCACCCACCGTGCTCGGATGTGGGAACACCATCGATGAGCTCAGCGACTATCTCACCGCCGACCGCACTCCCCCGGACCCGAAGATCGAAACATGCCCGGAGTGCCTCAATGCGCTAGCCGGGCTGAACCGCGTCGCTGAGTTATCTCGAGACCTACTCATTCACGAGCGCACCCGTCGGGCAGCCCCATCCGAGTCTTGGTTCAGCGCCGTCATCGCGAATATCGCCCGCGAGGCGCGTGCGGGACGCTCCCTGCCGCTGCACCATGACAACCCACAGGTTCGCCTGAGCATCACCGAAGGCGCCGTTCGCGCCCTCGTCCGCGCTGTTGGCGACGACATTGACGGTGTGGTGGTTGGCAATACCCGAATCGACGGCGACGTAGAGTCCCTCAACGCACCCGTCGCGATTACGGTGACGGCCAATACCGCGTGGAGCCAACCTGCGCAGCAACTCGCAGAGACCCTCCGCAGCGGTATTCACGATGCGCTGCGGAAGCACACCCACCTTCATGTCACCGCCGTGAACATCGTGATCAACGACCTGTACGGATACACACGTCAAGAGGAGGCCACCCGATGAGCACCCCCGCCGAACCACGACAGCTCACTGCACGGATCCGGAGCGTGCCCGGAGTCGTTCAGATGTTCCCGCCGTCACCCGAGCCCAGTCTGCTCTCCGCCCCCGGAGCGGGCACCCCTAACACCGACCAATCGGTCTGCGTCGAGGTGAAGGAAACACCCAGCGGCACCAGAATCACCGCAAAAATCGCTGCAGCACCCGATCAGCCAGCACCCGAAACGGCCCGGCAGGTTGCCGATGCGCTCCTGGATGGGGCCGCACCAGGCACCACCGTGGACGTCCAGATAGCCCACATCACCTAACCCTTTGGCCGGTCCGGCGAGTAGATGCCTCCGCCGTCGCCTCGACATCCGAGACACCTTTCTGGCGGACAGCTCTAGACAGAACGCGGTGGACGGTTGTGGCTTATTAGTGCGGTTGCGATCGCCGCTACACCCTCGCCGCGCCCTGTGAAACCAAGGGCATCGGTAGTTGTGCCGGCAACGCTCACGGGCGCGCCCAGAATGCCGCTCAAGAGTGACTCGGCTTCGACCCTGCGGCGAGACACGATGGGGTGATTGCCGATGATCTGAACCGCCACATTGCCCACCTCGAAGCCAGCATCCTGAAGCAAGCGAAGTGCCTCACGCAAGAACACGTCACCGTGTGCGGCTTCAAACTTGGGGTCGCTCGTGCCAAAGACGCTGCCCAAGTCACCGAGATTGGCCGCCGAGAGCAGAGCATCGCAAATGGCGTGCGAGACGACGTCTCCATCGCTGTGCCCCCGGAGGCCGACCTCATCAGGCCAGTACAAGCCAGCGAGCCACAGTGGCTTGGTCTCGTCGTACGCGTGCACGTCAGTGCCCATACCAACAAGGATGTCTGACGCGGTCGGGGTCATAAACAACTGCTCGGCTCGGCGCAGCTCCCACGCGGTCGTGATCTTGAAAGACAAATGATCTCCAGGAATCACTACGACCGGATGCCCAGCAGCGGCAACCACGGCGGCGTCATCAGTGAACTCTTCGTTAGCTGCCTCATGCGCCGCAACCAGCTGCTCGCGCGGAAACCCTTGTGGCGTCTGAACCGCACTTAGCACTGAACGATCAACTGTCTCCACGATCTGCCCGTTGCCATCCGTGCGTTTGATGGTGTCGGTGACGGAAAGGCCAGGAACAACTCCTGCGCCAGAGCTGCGCACATGTGCCACAACAGAATCAAAAATGGCGCTGGGCGTGAGCGGGCGTGCAGCATCGTGCACAAGAACGACTTCTACCGATGGCTGGAGAAGTGCCAGCGCAGCGGAAACTGACTCCTGGCGAGTTGAACCACCAACAATGACCGTGGATGCGCGGCCATCGGCACCCGGAACCTCACGAATCAGCTGCTCGGCAATCTCGACGAACGATGATGGCACAGTCACGATTACCTGAGCTGGCTCCGCCATCGCAAAGACGGCGTCGAGCGCACGACTCAGATTGGGACGCCCTGCGAGCGGAACAAACGCTTTCGGCTCGTTTCGTCCGAGGCGTGTTCCACTTCCTGCCCCAACAACAATGACAGCAACGCGAGGTTCAATAGTTGTGCTCATGTGCGAAGCAGCAAGCGCCCTAAGAATTAGGAGGCAAGAACCTCATCGAGAACGAGCGATGCCTTTTCTTCGTCAGTCTTCTCAGCTAGAGCAAGCTCAGAGATCAGAATCTGGCGTGCCTTAGCAAGCATGCGCTTCTCTCCAGCAGAGAGGCCGCGGTCTTGGTCTCGACGCCAGAGGTCGCGAACTACCTCAGACACCTTAATGACATCGCCAGAGGCAAGCTTCTCAAGGTTGGCCTTGTACCGGCGTGACCAGTTGGTGGGCTCTTCGGTAAACGGTGCACGCAGCACTTCGAAAACCTGGTCGAGACCCTCGCGGCCAATAACGTCGCGAACACCCACGAGATCTACATTCTCAGCGGGCACTTCGATCGTGAGATCACCCTGCGTTACGTTGAGCTTAAGATAGATTTTCTCTTCGCCCTTAATGGTGCGCTTCTTGACCTCGGTGATAGTTGCAGCACCGTGATGGGGATAAACGACAGTCTCGCCGACCTCAAACAACATGAATAGTGGTCCTCTCGAAGAAAACCCAGTTTATCACAGTTAGGGCACAGTAAGGGTGTCCTAACTTAACCCCTCGCCGTGGCTGTCGATAGGATGGCCGTGTGACAGTACGCACTCGCGCAGCACGCGCCGCAGCATCCGCCCTCATCGCCGGCGCGCTCCTTGTGGGCACCGCGGGTTGTTCGTTCATCACGCCGATCGCAACACTCAACCAATACGACCCGAGTGATGGCATCAGCGCGTCAGTCGGCGAGCTCAAGGTGCGCAACGTGCTCGCGATCAGCAGCGAAGATAACTCCGCCGTGAGCATCATGATCACCATCATCAACACCAGCACCTCAAGCGGCAGCCTTCGCCTGCAGTACGAAACAGCAGACGGAGAGCGAGTCGACATCTCCAAGCCGCTGTCGGCCAACGAGGTCAAGAGCTACGGCACCGAAATCGACGGTGAGAAGATCATTATCAACGACGCCGGCGTCAGCGCCGGCCAGCTCTTCCCCGTCTACCTTCAGTATGGAAACGACAGCGGCACAGAACTTCTCCTGCCGGTCATCGCTGGCGACCACAGCATCTACGCCGACCTAGCCCCCGCCAGCACACTCAGCGAATAGCGTCAGCCCATAACTCAGTCTGCGCCCACTCAGTCTGCGCCCGCTCAGTCTTCGAAGCGGTAGCCGAGCCCACGCACGGTAACCAACATCTTCGGCTGCGACGGCGTCTTTTCGATCTTCGAACGGATGCGCTTGATATGAACATCGAGCGTTTTAGTATCACCGAAGTAATCGGCGCCCCACACCCTATCGATGAGCTGACCACGAGTGAGTACCCGTCCGCTATTGCGCAACAACAGCTCAAGAAGTTCGAACTCCTTCAGCGGCATGCTCACATCGACGCCATCGACCGTCACCGTGTGGCGTTCCACATCCATGCGAACTCCCCCGGCCTCTAGGATCGACTCATGCTCGTCGACATCTTCGGTGCGACGACGCAGAACCGCACGGATGCGAGCCAGGAGCTCGCGAGTGGAATACGGCTTCGTCATGTAGTCGTCTGCCCCCAACTCCAGGCCGACCACAATGTCCACTTCGCTGTCTTTTGCCGTGAGCATGATGATGGGAACGCTGGAGCGGGTGCGGATTTCTCGGCACACTTCGGTGCCTGCGAGACCAGGAAGCATAAGGTCAAGCAGGAGCAGGTCGGCACCATTGCGATCGAACTCGGCGAGGCCTGCAGGCCCGTCTTCGGCAATTGCCGTCTCGTAGCCTTCACGCTCCAACAGGAATGCAAGGGGTTCGCTGAGCGATGACTCATCTTCGACAATCAGAATTCGGGTCATTATTTCTCTCCTAGTGAGTGGGCTACGGCGTGATCGATTTCTGGCAATCGGATGGTGAAGGTTGAGCCTTTGCCGAGTTGCGACCACACGCGGATGTCTCCACCGTGGTTTTGCACGACGTGTTTGGCGATACTGAGACCGAGGCCGCTGCCGCCCGTGTGCCTGCTCCGTGCCGGATCGCTGCGGTAGAAGCGCTCGAACACTCGGTCCAGCTCGTCTTCGGGAATACCGACTCCCTGATCGGTGACCGAGATCTCGATGGCCCCCGCCCTTTGACGCACCCCGATGCCGACTCGCGTGTTTTCGGGCGAGTATTGCACGGCGTTGGAGATGAGGTTGTCGATAGCAAGCACAAGCAGGGTTTCGTCACCAAAGACTTCAACGCCGCTCTCTCCCCCGCTCACGAGGCTGACTCGGTTGAGGTCGGCGACTACGCGGTTGTGATCGATCGCGATCGAGACCACATGATCGATGTCCACAGGTTCTGCCTCTGCAAGCCCGTCTGCGGACTGCAACCGCGAGAGTTCGATGATCTCCTGCGTGATGCGTGCAAGCCGCTGAGACTCCTTCGTGAGGCGCTTGGCGAAGCGAGTGACCTGTTCCGGCTCATCTGATGCACTAACCAGCGCTTCGGCGAGCAAACCCACAGCGCCAATGGGGGTTTTAAGTTCGTGGCTGATGTTCGCGACGAAGTCACGACGCACGCTATCGAGGCGATACGACTCGGTGCGGTCTTCGGCTAACAGCAGAACATATCGCGTGCCAAGCCGAGCAACACGAACAAAAAGAAAAATGTTCGCGTCTCCAAAGGGACCACGCGACAAGTGCACTTCTTGGGCGATCGGTTCGCCGGTGCGCCGAACCTGATCAACAAATTCCACCAGCTCTGGATGCACGAGCGCATGGTTCCACACGAGTCCGTAGGTGAGGGCGGCGTGCGAGGCCTTCATGATGTTGTTCGAAGGGTCGAGCACAATGCCGGCGGATTCCAAAGCATCTATGACCTGATCGACGCCATCCGGCACCGCAGACGAGACCACGTGGGCTGCCCGCTGACCGCGCTGCGCGGCAGCATAAATGATGAAGGACATACCAGCACCGAGAATGACGCCAAAGGCGAGGGCGGCTGGCACGAGCCACGCAGAGTCCATAGCGACTAGATTAGTTACATCTGAGGCATCCGCTCGCCGCAAGTTCGCGACGAGTACTCACTTCAGATAAAGTTCAGGCTCCAAACACCTGCTGTTAACCTAACGCGGGCAGTGTGGCCTAAGCCGTGCGGGCTTCGTCATGCCCGTATCGAAGGGACGTAGATAGCGTGCGCGAAGTATTCCAACAGGAACTGCGCGAGGTGCAAGACCGCCTCGTCGAAATTGCCAGCCTTGTGGCGGTCTCAATTGAGAACGCAACACAAGCATTTAATGAGTCAGATGTGTCGCTCGCCGAAACGGTGATCGCCGACGATGACGAAATTGATGTTGCTGCAGCAGAACTCGACGAGCTGGCGATTAATATCCTCGCTCGTCAACAACCAGTCGCTCGAGACTTGCGAATTGTGGTGAGCGCTCTGCGCATCAGCGCGTCACTCGAGCGCATGGGCGACATGGCTGAGCACATCGCTCAGCTTGCTCGTTACCGGTTCCCCGACAAGGTGGTGCCCAAGTCATTGCGCGGCACTTTCGCCGAACTCGGTGCTCTTGACGTGGCTGTAGCCAAGAAGCTCGTTGAACTGCTCAAGCATGAAGACGTTCGCATCGCGGAAGAGATTCGCAATGACGACGACAAGATTGACGCACTCCACTTGAGCGTGTTCGACAAGGTGCTCGGTGAGACCTGGAAGGGCGCCGCGGTAGACACCGTGGATGCCACCCTAGCGTCGCGGTACCACGAGCGTTTCGCAGACCACGCGGTCTCGATCGCCAAGAAGGTTCAGTACTTGGCTACCGGCGACTGGGTTCCAACAGACGCCTAACCTGCAATTCTCGACAGCCGTGTGCCTGGCTCAAGAATGTGTCGCACACGAACAGGAGCCCCGGTGAGAGCGAATCTCACCGGGGCTCCTGCGTACGTTCGAGTGGGCGCTATTTTTTGCCCTGCGATGCCACCGCTGCGGCTCCCGCTTCTGCCGCCTCGGGGTCGAGGTAGTAGCCCGGCTTGATGGGCATAAAGTTTTCGTCGAGTTCGTAAATCAGCGGAATTCCGGTCGGGATGTTGAGGCTCGCAATGTCGTCATCTGAGATGCCATCGAGGTGCTTTACGAGCGCGCGCAACGAGTTACCGTGGGCGGTGACCAGTACGGTTTTGCCTGCCGCGAGATCCTTAGTGATATCGGATTCCCAGTAGGGCAGCATGCGATCGATCACGAGCTTGAGGCTTTCGGTGCGAGGAATTTCGCCGTCGATTCCGACGTAGCGGGGGTCGTGCACCTGGCTGTATTCGGCGTAGTCATCGAGCGGGGGCGGGGGCACATCGAAGCTGCGGCGCCAGGTCATGAACTTCTCTTCGCCAAACTCTTCAAGAGTCTGAGCCTTGTCCTTGCCCTGAAGCGCACCGTAGTGACGTTCGTTGAGACGCCAGGAGCGCTTGACGGGCAACCAGTCGAGGTCGGCAACCTGAAGCGCGATGTTTGCGGTGTGGATCGCACGCTTCAGCAGCGAGGTGTACTGCACGTCAGGCTGTTTTTCGAAAGCGGCAATGAGTTCGCCGGCGCGCGTCGCTTCAGTGCGGCCTTGATCGGTGAGTCCAACATCCACCCATCCGGTGAAGAGGTTCTTCTTGTTCCATTCGGAGTTGCCGTGGCGCAACAAAATCAGGGTGTGAGTCATGCCTCAAGCGTACCGAGAATGACGAGACACTGTCGCTAGCGCTTGACGGCCCCGAGTCGCGGAAGGCGAGGCACGTTGGCTTCCGCTCCGGCGTCTGTGGGCACGATCACTTCTTGCGCAGCCGAAATTTCGCCGACGTCGGAGGCAACAGCCAAAGTCTCTGCCGCATCCACCCCACGCTTGATCATTGCGAGCGCGATGGGCCCAAGTTCGAAGTGGCGGGCGGCGGCGGTGACGGTTCCGACAACTTTCTCGCCGAGCGTGACCTCGGCACCCGCTTCTGGCAGGGCGCCTTCTGAGCCATCAAGGTGCAACATGACGAGTCGACGCGGCGGGTGCCCGAGGTTGTGCACTTTGGCGACGGTTTCTTGCCCGCGGTAGCACCCCTTGTTGAGATGTACTGCGGAGCGCATCCAGTCGAGTTCGTGGGGGATGGTGCGGTCGTCGACTTCAGAGCTGAACCGTGGTCGCCACGCGGCGATGCGCAGGGCCTCGAAGGCGAGGGAACCGGAAGCAGAGAGCTCACTGAGGTCGGCGTCTGGTGCGACGAGCGATTCGCGGTAGTTCCAACTCGCGGCGGGATGGTGTTCTGCTCGGGAGTATTGGTGGCCGCCCTGGGCAACCGTAGCCCACGAGTCGCTCCACACCAGTTCAACACCATTCGAGACCGCGACGGGAAGAGCGACGTCGCCGAAACTGCCGATAGTCAGAAAATCGTCAGTGCGATCAGCAATCTCGACGCGAAGCGTGAACCGCATGCGGTCGAGCCACTTCGCTAGCGCTTCACGTTCGGAACCATCGATGAGCAACCACGTGGTTTCGGCATCATCAATGACCCGCATCGCATGCTCGATTCGCCCGTTGGGGGTGAGCAGTAGGGTCTCTGAGCTTTCACCAGCGGCTAAGCCTCTGAGCGATTGTGAGGTCAGCGAGTCAAGCCAGGTGAGCCTGTCGGGGCCGGTGATCGTAATCACGGCGCGATCAGCCAGCTCGACCACTGACTTTCCGTCGGCTAGCGCGCGCTGTTCGCCAAAAGGGTTGCCGTAGTGCTCGGGTGGATCTCCCACAGCACCGGCCCGCGAAGTGAAAGTGCTATTCGACACGAGCGAGCCTTCCTGATGCGTGAGTGCGAAGATCTTGGCCGAGAGCGGCAATGTCCCATGCCCATAGGAGGTGAGCATCCACAAGACCGTACATTCGCGTTGCCGCTGTGTATTCTTTGGCGCTTTCGGTGCGCATCACTGCGTCTGTCGCAAGATCAATCCGGGGGCCAGCGACCTCGCCAATATAGATTTCGCTGATACCACCCGGATGCATAATCGACACTTCGATCTCGAATCCGCCGGTAGGCGTGCGCAGCGTTTCAACCTCATTTACCGTCGTAAACGGTTTCGGGCCCACCGCGGGCAGTAACCCGGGACCAGGGTCGCCGTCAGTTGCCGGGCGACGTAGCCGCCAATAGCCCGTTTCGGCTACGTGCGGAGTCTGCTTCTCATCGAGCAACCACGTGTACGAGCTGTAGTTGAGGTGAGGGAGACTGTCGTGCGTAAAGCTGATGCGCTGACCGAATTCGATACTGCGCGATTCTTCACCAATTGTGTAATCAACAACACCAGTGCCCTCCCACAGACCAATAAGCCAGGAGAGTGGGGCAAGTTCGGCGGGGCCGGATGTGTCTAGCTCGATCACAATTCGGCGCGGTTAGCGCTGGCCGCGAAACAGGTTATAGACCACAACAACGGACACGAAACCGATTGACAGCGTGGCAAGACCGAGAAGGCCGATGAAGAAGAGCTCAAGTGCGAGAAGCATGTACTAATCCTATCTCTCTGCGGTGCGAGCGCACTAAATGAGGGCAAAGATTGCTGTTGCTGCAGCAACGACCGCAAGCGCACCCACGATGCTGGCCGTAGCCCGCGCGACGAAACGTTCTTTGCGCTGAATGGCGATCTGAATCACAAAAGTTAGGATGACGGCGCCGGCAAGAGTGATCGCTAACCAGGTGATGCGCATGCCAGGGGCAGCCAACGCGCCGATGATTATTGCTCCCGTGAGGCTTAACAGCCACACCGGAACAACGCTCCACTTTAGCCAAGTCATGTCCCCATCGTACCCAGATCGGGAGGCACAGCACGCGTTCATGGGCGCTCTGAACGATGGGTAGAATACCTTCTACGCAGTGGGGAGGCCATCCATGGCACACATCTTGATGCTTAGCTCTGCGCCCGACGCTGAACCACTACCCGCCCTGGGTTTGCTCAGCCACACGGTCGAAGTCGTCGTCGCCGCGCCCGCAACACTCGTCGTTGCACCCACCACTGACGTGATCATTGTCGATGCGACCACCAATCTTGCTGCTGCCAAAGGGCTCTGCAACGTGCTCCACTCCGGGGGCATTTCGTGCCCGCTCTTTGTCGTGGTAACCGACGGCGGCCTCTCCGCCGTCAACCACCAGTGGCACATCGACGATCTCTTCGTGGTTGGGGCCGGACCAGCCGAGGTGGATGCCCGCATCCGTCTGGCCATCGCGCGCCGCGAGGGTGACAGTTCGGCATCCAAGATTCGGGCATCCGGAATCGTCATTGACGAGGCCAGCTACTCAGCTAAGGCCAAAGACCGCTCACTCGACCTCACCTTCAAAGAGTTTGAGCTGCTGCGTTTTCTTGCCTCACACCCCTCGCACGTGTTCACCCGCGAACAGTTGCTCAGCGAAGTGTGGGGCTACGACTACTTCGGTGGCACGCGCACGGTCGACGTTCACGTTCGTCGCTTGCGCGCAAAGCTTGGTGAGCTTGAGTCCCTCATCGGCACCGTGCGCAACGTCGGGTATTGCTTCAATATCACCGAAGAGGCAGAAAAATCGGTGGTTTCGGCGGAGCCCGGTTTGGCAGCAAGTTCGGCTGCTGACGTGCCGAACGACAGCGCGGATGCCGAACAGCGTTCCGTGGCCGTATAACGCTCGCACGTCTCCAACACACTCTCGTCTCTCACGAAAGAACCCCATTAGTGGGCAAATTAATCAGTTGTTCATCACTCAGTGGCAGGATGATCTAATGGATAACGACAGTGCGCTTGCCGATCCGAGCTCTGCCACCGATTCGCTCGACGAGTACGACATCGACGAATCGTCGAGCGTCGACGACGGCACACTCATCTATGACCGCTACCTCGATCGCGAACTGAGCTGGCTGGCCTTCAACCAACGGGTGCTCGAACTTGCCGAAGATGAGTCGATACCGCTGCTCGAACGGGCCAACTTCTTGGCCATCTTCGCTAGCAACCTCGACGAGTTCTTTATGGTGCGCGTTGCCGGCCTCAAGCGCCGTATCGACACCGGCCTTGCCGTTCCTACTAACACCGGGCGCGCGCCTGTCGAAGTGCTCGAAGAGTTGAGCGCCGCCGCTCATGCGCTGCAGGAGCGTCACGCAGCCGAGTTCACCCACAGTGTGAAGCCTGCACTCGATGCTGAGGGCATTCATATCGAGACCTGGGCCGACCTGGGCCCCGCCGACCGCGAGCGCGTTCACGACATCTTCTCGAGCCAAATCTTTCCCGTACTTATGCCGCTGGCGGTCGACCCCGCGCATCCATTCCCCTACATTTCGGGCCTCTCGCTCAACCTTTCGATTCGGGTGCGCAATCCCAAAACGCAGAAGGAAGAGTTTGCACGACTGAAGGTGCCGAGCGTGCTACCGCGTTTCATTCAGTTGCCGGATGACGGCAGCGACCAACTGCGCTACATCCCGATCGAAGATCTGATCTCCAACCATCTCGGCGCACTCTTCCCTGGCATGGAGATCTTGGCACACCACGAATTCCGGGTAACGCGAAACGAAGATGTCAACGTTGACGAAGATGAGTCCGAGAACCTCATCAAGTCGCTCGAGAAGCAGATTCTGAATCGTCGCTTTGGTCCGCCCATCCGTCTCGAAATCACTGACGACATGGATGAGGTGACACTCGGCCTTCTCGTGCGCGAGCTCAAAATCACCGAGCAGGAGGTGTATCGCCTCTCGGCCCCGCTCAACCTGAGCGGGCTGTTCCAGCTCACACGAATTGATCGACCGGCCCTGAAATATCCGCGCCACGTGCCCAACACGAGTCAGAGTCTCATGCCGACCGAAGGCAACGAGCGTGCCGATATTTTCCGTGCGATCGCGCGCAAAGACGTGCTCCTTCATCACCCCTACGAGTCGTTCTCGACGAGCGTTCAGGCCTTCCTCGAGCAGGCAGCAGCCGACCCGGATGTGCTGGCCATCAAGCAGACCCTGTACCGCACGAGCGGTGATAGCCCCATTGTTGAGGCCCTCATCGGGGCAGCAGAAGCGGGCAAGGCCGTGCTCGCGCTCGTCGAGATCAAAGCGCGCTTTGATGAGACCGCAAACATCTCGTGGGCACGCAAGCTCGAGAAGGCCGGGGTGCACGTCGTCTACGGTCTTGTCGGCCTCAAAACCCACTGCAAGCTCGCGCTCGTCGTGCGTCAAGAAGACGGCGTGCTGCGCCACTACGCCCACATCGGCACAGGAAATTACAACCCCAAAACCAGCCGCCTCTACGAAGACCTCGGATTACTGACCGCAGACGACCAGGTCGGCAAAGACCTCACCCGGCTCTTCAATGAGCTTTCGGGGTATGCGATCGAGAAGAAATTCAAGCGACTGCTGGTGGCTCCGCGCCATTTGCGCAAGGGGCTTGTCAAGCACATTGAGGCCGAAGCGTCGAACGCTCGCGCAGGACTGCCCTCGGGCATCCGGATCAAATTGAACTCAATTGTGGATGAGGCGATCATCGATGCGCTGTACCGCGCAAGCAATGCGGGCGTTCCGATCGACATCGTAGTGCGCGGAATTTGCTCACTGCGAGCGGGAGTTCCCGGGCTCAGCGAGAACATTCGGGTGCGCTCCGTCTTGGGGCGGTATCTAGAGCATTCACGCGTTTTCTTGTTCCATAACAATGGTGACCCTCAGGTGTTCATCGGCAGCTCAGACATGATGCATCGCAATCTCGACCGACGAGTCGAAGCCCTGGTACGCATCGTTGAGCCCGACCACATCGAGGAACTTGAGTACATGTTTGAGCTCGCCGTCGACGAAAATACGGCATCGTGGTGGCTCGATTCTGAGGGTAATTGGGTGCGCCATAGCCGGGCAGAGAACGGCGAACCTCTCAATGACCTACAGGATGTTCTCATGAAGCGAATCTCACAGCGCAAACGAGGCGGAGCTCGCCGGTGACCGCGACGACCACACCAGTGCTGGCCGCCGGCATAGTGTGCTGGCGAGTAGTCGACGGCAAACCACGGGTTCTGCTGGTGCACCGCACCGTGCATAAAGATGTCTCGCTGCCGAAGGGGAAACTAGATCCTGGCGAAACTCTGCCGGAGACTGCTGTTCGCGAAATATTCGAAGAGACCGGTCTTCGGGTCGATCTTGGTGCCCCACTCGGCCACGTGCATTACACGTTGGCCAACGGACGCGACAAGTACGTGCACTACTGGTCATCCGAAGTGAACGACCACGACCTCGAGCGCGCAAAGTTCACCCCCAACGACGAAATTTCATCACTCGAATGGCTGCCGCTCTCTAAAGCCCGAAAGAAGGTCAGCTATACCCACGATGTTGATGTGCTTGACCGGTTCGCCGCACTTTATGAGGCAGGAAACGCACGAACCTTTGCGATGATTGCGGTTCGACACGGCAAAGCTGTGCCGGGCGAAACCTGGGATGGCCCCGACGCCACCCGCCCGCTCATGCACCGCGGCAGCGAACAGGCCGCCATCATCGCGGGCGGTATCGCTGCCTTCGCCCCCGAACGCATCGTCAGCAGCACGGCAGCCCGGTGTTTGGCAACCATCATTCCGCTGGCGGAGCGCACAGAACTGGTAATCAAGTCGACCGACGACATCAGTCAAGACTCTTACGCCGGCAACGGTAAGGCGGTGACCGCGCTAGTAGAGAAGAGACTGAAGAAGCAGCAGTCGACCGTCCTGTGTAGTCATGGTCCGGTGCTGCCGCAGATCATTAGCGCGCTGGCGGATGCTTCGCACACAAAGCCGGATGCTCAACTGCGCGCTGCGGCACTGCTGAATACCGGCGACTTCTCGGTGCTGCACTTTGCTCGCGATACCAAGAAGCCCCGACTTGTGGCGGTAGAAACCCATCATCCCTAAGGCCCACTCGCCACACTGAGCTTTCCGGGCGATGAATTCTTCCCCAATTCGCGAGAGAATGACGTGTACGTCAGTTTCTCGAAGGGACACAGTGAAGCTCACCCGCTTTGGCACCGTCAGCATCATCGCGATGACCACCGCCCTTACGCTTTCGGCGTGCGTGCCAACGCCCCCGGGTGATAGTGCCGGACTGACGGGCACAATTATCGGTGCAGGGGCGTCGTCGCAGCAGTCTGCGCAAGAGGCGTGGGTTCGCGGTTTTCAGTTGGCCAACGTGCAAGCTACGGTCGAATACGACCCCATCGGTTCTGGCGGTGGGCGTGACACCTTCCTCGGTGGCGGCGCCATTTTCGCCGCCTCTGACCGCGCCTTTACTGTCGACGAAATCGCCGAAGAAGAATTTATTTCGTGTGTTCCCGGCACCGGCATCCTCGAGATCCCGGCCTACATCTCACCAATCGCGATCATCTTTAACGTCGACGGCGTCGACTCGCTCAATCTCGATGCTGACACGATTGCCGCAATCTTCACACAAGCTATTGACCGGTGGGATGACCCGGCGATTGCTGAACAGAACCCGACCGTTGAGTTGCCCAGTCAGCGAATTACCGCCGTTCACCGCGCGGATGACTCCGGAACCACCGCGAACTTCACGAGCTATCTGGCAGAAGCCGCACCCAATTCATGGGATGTTGGCTCAATCGAAAAGTGGCCACGTGAGTTCGGCGGAGAAGCCGCACCACAAACATCCGGCGTTGTTGACGCGGTGACCAACGGAACCGGCACTATCGGCTACGCCGACGCATCGCGCGCTGGCGGTCTCGGAACTGTCGCGGTGAAGGTGGGCGACGAGTACGTCGAGTACTCCCCCGAAGCGGCAGCCGCCATCGTCGACGTCTCACCCTTCGGTGAGGGTCGTGGCCCCACCGACTTCGCGGTAGAAATCGACCGAGCATCCACTGCAGCCGGCGTGTACCCCGTCGTACTCATCAGCTACCTCATCGCGTGCAATGAGTACGTCGCAAACGACAGAGTGGATGTCGTCAGGGGCTACTTGAACTATGTGATTAGTCCCGAAGGTCAGCAGGCCGCCGCCGCGGGAGCAGGCTCCGCCCCGATCTCACAACGACTCTTCGAGAAGGCCAGCGCAGCAGTGGCGGCAATCAAGTAATTCGGGGGCTCTCCCTCCTCCTGTTGGTGCGTCGTTTACCTGCCGTTTACCTATGACAACAATGGCGGCTACCTGCAACGCCTAGGTTTTCTATTTGGGTCGCACCGACCCGAAACCTGTCATCAACATTCCGAAGGGAAAACTGTGAACTTCAAGCGTCTTGGCACCATCGGAGCCATTGCTATCGCAGGAACCATCCTCCTCTCCTCGTGCGCACCTGCTACAGACAGCGGCGACAACGGCGAGGCCCCGTCAGAGCTCTCCGGCACCCTTATTGGCGCCGGCGCATCGTCGCAGCAGTCAGCCCAGGAGGCCTGGGTTGCTGGATTCCAGACCGCAAACAACAACGTGACCGTTGAGTACGATCCCATCGGCTCCGGTGGTGGACGCGACACCTTCATCGGTGGCGGAAGCCAGTTCGCAGGCTCCGACCGCGCATTCAAGGACGAGGAAATCGCCGAAGACAACTTCGCTTCCTGCGTTCCCGGCACCGGCATCCTCGAGATCCCTGCCTACATCTCACCAATCGCGATCATCTTCAACCTCGACGGTGTTGACTCGCTCAACCTCGACGCTGCAACGATTGCTGGCATCTTCAACGGCTCAATCACTAACTGGAACGATGATGCAATCGCTTCGCAGAACGACGGTGTAGAGCTGCCCGACCTCGCAATCACCGCTGTGCACCGCGCGGATGACTCGGGAACGACAGCGAACTTCACCGACTACCTGTCGGCTGCAGCTCCCGATGTCTGGACCGTCGGCTCGATCGAAACCTGGCCCACCGAGTTCGGTGGCGAGGGTGCTCCGCAGACCTCGGGCCTCGTTGACGCAGTAACCAACGGAACCGGAACCATCGGCTACGCTGACGCATCGCGCGCCGGTGACCTCGGAACCGTTGCCGTCAAGGTTGGCGACGAGTACGTTCCGTACTCCCCCGAAGCTGCAGCAGCAATCGTTGACGCGTCGCCATTCGCAGACGGCCGCGGCGAGACTGACCTCGCAGTGAACCTCGACCGTGCATCCGCCGAGTCGGGTGTTTACCCTGTAGTTCTCATCAGCTACCTGATCGCGTGCAACGAGTACGCATCAAGCGACGGCGTTGACCTGGTCAAGGGCTACCTCTCCTACATCATCAGCGACGAGGGCCAGAGCACCGCAGCAGACGCTGCAGGCTCGGCTCCCATCTCGTCGAAGCTGTTCGAGAAGGCACAGGCTGCGGTAGACGCAATCAAGTAACACCCTGAGTCTGCTTCGACCCCGTTGCTACTGGCAGCGGGGTCGGGCAGACTTTCCTTTGGGCCGTGTGGATAATGCCGCTCAGAAATCAGCATGATCCAGCACCAACCAGCCACGACGCAGCACCAACCAGCCACGACGCAGCACACCAAGCCAGGGATAAGGGATACTCGACACATGACCTCGACCGCGGCCCATCGTATCCGCGCGAAGCAGCGCCCAGGAGATCGCCTCTTCTCGGGCACCTCACTCACCGCTGGCGCGCTCATCCTCGCGATCCTCGCAGCCGTCGCTGCCTTCCTCGTAGTTCAGGGAATCCCAGGTATTGTCGCAGACCCCGAAGAAACCACCCTGCTTGAGGGAACCAACTTCTGGGCCTACGTTGGCCCCCTAGTCTTCGGAACCCTGTGGTCTGCAGCCCTTGCGCTGATCATGGCTGTTCCCATCGCAATCGGCATCGCGCTGTTCATCTCGCACTATGCGCCCCGCCCGCTCGCTGCAACCCTTGGCTACATCATCGATCTGCTTGCCGCAGTACCCTCAGTGGTCTTTGGCCTGTGGGGTGCCAACGTTCTTGCCGTCGGAGTGCAGCCGTTTTATGCCTGGCTCGCCGAAAACTTCAGCTGGATCCCCCTCTTCGCTGGGCCCGCCTCGGGAACCGGCCGCACCCTCCTCACCGCATCGATCGTGCTCGCCGTCATGGTGTTGCCGATCATCACCGCCATTTGCCGCGAGGTCTTCCTGCAAACTCCCGTGCTGCATGAAGAAGCGGCTCTCGCTCTCGGTGCCACACGCTGGGAAATGATCAAAATAGCGGTGCTTCCCTTCGGCCGCGCCGGCATCGTCTCTGGTGCCATGCTCGGTCTCGGCCGCGCACTGGGCGAAACCATGGCCGTCGCCATGGTGCTCTCGGCATCTAACGTGATTACGTTCGATGTGATCAGCTCCATTAACCCCTCGACCATTGCCGCCAACATTGCACTGAGCTTCCCCGAGGCCTACGGACTCAACGTCAACGTGCTCATCGCAACCGGCCTCATCCTCTTCGCTATCACCCTGATCGTCAACACAATCGCGCGCTACATCGTCAACCGCCGCAAGGAATTCTCGGGAGCGAACTGATGACCACCACAACGCCAGCGCGCCCCATCGAGAACGCCTACTCTGCAGGCCAGCTACCCCGCTGGGCGCCCCTAGTGATGCTCGTCAGTAGCCTCACCACCTTTGTCATCATCTTCATGTTTCTCCAGGCCGGTCAGCCCGCAAGCGAATTCAACATCGTTGGCGCTCTGCTCTTCGGAATCGTGCTCTACGCGGTTGTGCTCACCACCGTCTCACGGCTCGTTGAAGGCCACCGCCGCGCCACCGACCGGCTCGTTACCACCCTCGTGGCGCTCGCCTTCGTCATCGCGCTGTTGCCGCTGGTCTCGCTGATCTTCACCGTTGTCGTGAACGGTTCGGCCCGCTTCGACGTCGATTTCTTCACCCTCTCGCTGCGCAATGTTGTCGGAGAAGGTGGCGGCGCTCTTCACGCCATCATCGGCACCCTGCAGATGACCCTCGCCGCAACAATCATCTCCGTGCCGATCGGCCTGATGGCCTCCATCTACCTCGTAGAGTACGGTCGCGGCCGTCTCGCCCAAGCCATCACCTTCTTCGTGGATGTCATGACCGGCATACCCTCGATCGTTGCTGGTCTCTTCGCCTACTCGCTCATCGTGTTGTTCTTCGGCCCCGGCGTACGCGTCGGAATCGCCGGAGCCGTCGCCCTCTCTGTGCTCATGATCCCGGTGGTAGTGCGATCGAGCGAAGAAATGCTGCGGCTTGTTCCCAACGAACTGCGCGAGGCCGCGTTTGCACTCGGTGTGCCCAAGTGGCTGACCGTCATGAAAGTTGTGCTGCCGACATCCATCGCCGGAATAACGACCGGTGTGATGCTCTCCATCGCCCGCGTGATTGGTGAGACCGCACCGCTGCTGATAGCTGCAGGTTTCACCAACAATTTCAACTACTCGCTATTCAGCGACCGCATGCAGAGCCTGCCCGTGTTCGTCTACAGCTCCTACATTTCGCAGGGCACAGACGCCCAGTCCTACATTGATCGGGCGTGGGCCGGAGCGCTCACCCTCATCCTGATCGTGATGGCACTCAATCTCCTGGCACGCATCATCGCCAAGATCTTCGCCCCCAAGACCGGTCGATAACCGAAGGAAACCCTAATTCGTGTCTAAGCGCATCGAAGTCAATGATCTCGACGTCTACTACAGCAAGTTTCGCGCTGTGGAAGGTGTCTCGCTCACGATTGAACCCCGCACAGTGACCGCCTTGATCGGCCCCTCCGGTTGCGGCAAGTCCACTTTTCTGCGCACCCTGAACCGTATGCACGAGGTTATTCCTGGCGCCTACGTTGACGGTGAAGTGCTGATCGATGGCAACAACCTGTATGCACCTGGCGTTGACCCGGTAAGCGTGCGCCGCCAAGTGGGCATGGTGTTCCAGCGCCCCAACCCCTTCCCCACGATGTCTATTCGCGACAATGTGCTTGCCGGTGTCAAGCTCAACAACACCCGCATCAGCAAGAGCGACGCTGATGACCTCGCCGAACAATCACTGGTGGGCGCGAACCTTTGGCAGGAAGTCAAAGAGCGGCTCGACAAGCCCGGATCGTCACTGTCTGGCGGGCAGCAGCAACGACTCTGCATCGCCCGCGCTATCGCGGTGAAGCCCGACGTTGTGCTGATGGACGAGCCGTGCTCGGCCCTCGACCCCATCTCCACTCTGGCCATTGAGGACCTCATCGAGGAACTCAAACAGGATTACACGATCGTGATCGTGACCCACAACATGCAGCAGGCATCACGCGTCTCCGACCGCACAGCTTTCTTCAACATTGCCGGAACCGGTGCGCCAGGCAAGCTCATCGAGTACGACGACACCACCACGATCTTCTCGAACCCGGCCATCCAGTCAACAGAAGACTACGTATCGGGCAAGTTCGGCTAGCGAACCGCCTGAGCACCACAGAACAGCCCCCGCGCCAATTGGCCGGGGGCTACTCTGTTTATGCGGAGCTCGCGCAGACTAAAACAGGGTGTCTCCGATATAGCCGCCCTTGAGGCAACCCGGAGGGATCGCGAAGACTGCCGAGCCGACCGGGGTTGTCCACGTGTTGAGCAGGTCGAGCGTATCGAGAGCTTTCTGCACGGGAACGAACTGTCGATCGACATCCGCCTGAAAACTCGCAAAGAGTAGACCCGAGTTCGAGACACTGGAATCGCCCGCGAAAACCGTGTCGTCGTAGTTGTAGCCACGACGATACATTTTCGTTCCATGGGCACCATCTTTGGCGCGACGCACATGCGCGAACGCCGGGATCACGGGGAACCCTAGGCGATCCTTCGCTTCGAGGTCGGGCAGGTCAGTTTCTGCTGTGCCCGTGAGCGGTGCCCCTGTGCTGAGAGTGCGACCGATGGTCTCCTCGCGCCCCGGACGGTCGATCTTGTCCCAGCCATCGAGATCCATGGCGATGCGGCGCAGCACAAAACTTGTACCACCCTGCAACCATGACGGCACATCGGTGCTCCACACCGTGTCATCAAACTCACTAGTGCCCGGAGCCGGGTTTGCCGAACCGTCAACCTGACCGAAAAGGTTGCGCATAGTAGTTGCCGGATTCTCGGCGCCAGCAGCACGACGAAACCCGCTCTGCGTCCACCGTGGAACAGCAAAGCTGCGCGAATCCTTCACCAGCATGCGGGTTGCGTGAGCGACCGTCAGTGGATCATTCGCCGCGATCTGCAACAACAGATCACCATCACAATAGGCCGAATCGAGTTGGTCAACGCCGAATGCCGGAAGCGGGCGCAACCATTCAGGCCCGCTTGCGCCGGCGAGTTCAACGATCCGCGGACCAAAGCCGAACGTGACGGTGAGTTGAGCCGGGATGATCGCAAGTTCGGGCTCTGAGTCAGCGAGGGCTGGTTGCCCCGCCGTGAGTCGTGCTGCGTCGTCAGTGAGCACCATCATCAGGCGCCGCAATGCCGCCCCGTCAACCTCAGGCTGCAGATTAAAGGCGATAAATATCGCGTGTGACTGAGCCGGGGTGGCAATACCCGCTTGATGCTCGCCGTAGAACGGCACTGCGCCGTCGAAGGCTGGCTGTGGGGTGAAAGTAGCAGCATCGTGCACTGCAGTGGCGTCGGTGCTGCCCGACGGCGCGACCACTGACGGTGCTTCGGCGATCGACGCAATGCCCGCAGCTCCGGCCGCGCCGGCGCCTGCCGCGGCGGCACCTCCCCAGAGAAGGTGCCGCCGCGTGAGTCCACGCGAATTGTCTGGCTCGTGTGGTTCAGACAATTATTCGTTCATCTCCATGTCGCCATCCATGTCGCCATCCATGTTCGTGCCGCTGCCGCCCTCATAGTTTTCGTTGGCGCCGGAGTAGTCCTTAGCGGGCGCTGTGACCTCAAGGGTGCTGCCGTCATCGAGTGTGAGAGTGAGCGTCACGTCATCTCCCGCAAGAATCGGGTCAGTGACACCCATGATCATGATGTGGTTTCCGCCAGGTTCGAGCATGAGCGATCCGCCTGCAGGAATCACGAAGCCGCCATCGATGGGGCGCATCACCATTTCGCCGGCATCGTTTTCGACTGTCTCATGCAACTCGGTCATGTCTGAAACAGACGTGGATACCGAGACCACCGTGATGTCGCGGTCGGTGGGGTTCTCGATCATGCCAAAGGCCGCCGTCATGCCGCCGTCGACAGCCTTTACCCACATGTCGCTCGTGGTGAGCGTGGTTGCCGCGGATTCGACAGCTGCAGTGTCATCTCCGTCACTTGATGCGGTGGTCGAGCATCCGGTGAGCGCAAGTGCACCCGCCGCCAGCACGGCAAGGATACGGAACTTGTTGAGTGTGTTGTTCATCTGTGTCTTACTTCTTTCGTTGAGTGAGGAACCATCGCGTGGCGATGGCTCCGGCAAAAAGGGCGATGCCAATTGCGGCACCAATGAGGGTGGTAACTAGCAGTGGGCTCAGCACTGGTGCGCTTGAGCCGTCTGCGGGGGATGATGTGGCGGCGTCTGCCTGTTCCGCCGCTGACTCCTCGAGACCAAACGTCGCCCCGGGAGTCTCGCGACCGACCGCAAACTCGAAGACACCAGAAATCGGGTGCCCATCGCTGGAGACCACACGCCACCGCACCTGATAGCTGCCCTCGGGCAGTTCCGGCAGCAGCGGCTGTGTGGCGGTGCGGCGGTCCACTTGGAGTGGGCCGCTCACCCAGTCGGTGCCGTCCGCATCCACCACCATTGCCAGTTGGGTGATATCCATAAGGTCGTCCGTGAACTCAAGTGTGATCGCGTCGGGGGAAACCTCGACGACCTCGTTTTCGTTCGGAAACTGCCCAATGATCTGATCGTGAGCGGATGCCGCCAGCGGCGCCCCCACAAGGAGCACAGCAGCAAGCAGGGCCGCCCCCACGATCCGCGCGAAGGTACGCAAAAACGTCATCTGAGTTGTCAGCTTTCTGTGGTCATTGCGGGGTGCCTGAGGCGACCGCCAATGGCGGCGCGCACGCACGACCGCACAGCCGATGACTTTCTGCCATCGAACTGCGGAGAGGGTTAGGAGAAGACCGCTGCTGCGATCGGTGGCCCTCGTCTGCTGACAACAGAACGTAATGAGTGAAGAGTTTCGGCGATCGCGCCCCAGTGCAAGACCAGGGTGGCGGGTGCACGACGGATGCTGACGGGTGCGACGCCTGAGACCAGCACGCGCCGAATCTGGCGGCGTGCACTCGCAACAATTGCGTTGAGGGCTGCGACGCCTTGGCGCAACGCAACAATGGTGACGACGGCAGCGATAGCGTGCCCGGCCGTCATGGGTACCGCCCCGTGTGCACCGTGGTTGACGGCGCCCGTCGCAACAGTGAAGGCAACATCGTGGTGTCCGGTGCTGGAGGCGATGACATTGCCGGCATTGCCGATGACGGCGAACACGGTATGGAAGAAGGTTTGGGCGATGGTGACGGCGATTGCTACTCGCGGCAGCGACATCCGTTTGCCGACGAGGGGGATGCTGACGAGTGTGGCGAAGGCCAGAGCGAGAGCCAGAGCGACCCCGCTGGGGGCGTTGCCGCCGCCGAAGACGTGCGCGAGCACAGCGACGAATACCGAGAAGGCAGCAATCAACAAGCCACGGAGAACTTGGGTTCCCCTGCTGACCATGATCGCTCCCCTAGTGTGTGCGCTTCTCCGCGATGGAGGCTCGCTCTTAGTTTAGGCGCTCTCGAAGACGACTATCGGCTCGGTGGTTGGCGCATCCGATCCGCCCTTGGGTTCGATCGTGACACCGACAACATCGCCGGGGGCCATTTCACCTTCGAGCACACGCCAGGTCGTTCCGTCTTCGGATGCGTTCATGAGACCGGCTGGGCGGGCACCGGCACTGTCGATGTACCACAGTGCGTACACCTGGTCAGCGGAAAGCTGCTCAAGCCCATCAAAGATGACGACAGAGGAACTGAGTTCCTGTGACCACACAAACGTGGCTGTGGCGCCACCGGTGACCGTTGAGACGAGTCTCTGTGAGTCGCTTGCCGCGTTGATGGCTACAAGCTGGTCGGCCTGTTGGGCTGCGAAGCTTGTCTCCTGAAGCGACGTGCGGCCGATGGAGTCAGCAACAACGCCTCCGGCGACGATCAGGGCAATCGCCGCGGCGACTGCTGCGAGTGCGGTAGCGGGGCGAGTGAACCAACGCGCCTGAGCCTTGGCCTCGGCGGATGATGTCGGCTGCTGTGCCGAAGCGGTGGCTGCGTCATCCACGGTCTCGACTTCGCGAGGAAGCTGAGGGGTCTGCGCAATCATTGCCATGAGGTTGGCTTTGAGCGCGGGCGGTGGTGTGACCGGGTCAATGGCCATGCCGAGAGCTACGGCGGTGTCAGAAAGTTCTGTGGTTTCGGTGCGGGTTTCACCAGATTTCGCGAGGTGCGCTTCGAACGCTGCGCGCTCCTCTTCGGTGAGGGCGTTGAGTGCGTAGGCACCGGATTGTGCTGCGAGGTCGTCGTTGCGGGCGGTCATGATGCCACCCCCAATTCGTCGCGTAGGCGGATCATTCCATCACGTAGTCGGGTTTTGACAGTGCCGACAGGAACCTTGAGCATGGTCGCCACCTCACTGTGGCTATAGCCGCCGTAATACGCAAGGGAGACAGCTTGGCGCTGGAGTTCTGTCAGTCGGGACATGGCCTTCTCTACCCTTTCGTGTTCGAGTCGGACTTCTATGGTTTCTGAAACGTGATCGTAGTCCGGGTTGTGATCACGGATGCCGATGCGCACATCGCGGTCGCGGGACGACTGCGAGGAGCGCACACGGTCAACACTTCGGCGGTGCGCCATGGTGAGAATCCAGCTCACGGCGGCCCCCTTATTCGCATCGAATCGGGTTGCGGTTTGCCAAATCTCAAGAAAAATTTCTTGCGTCACTTCTTCAGATTGCGAATGGTCGCGCAGGAGCCTCTTGACGAGTCCGAAAACTCGGGGGGCCAGTTGGTCGTAGAGCTCGCTGAATGCGGCTTGGTCACCGGTGGCGACACGCTCGAGCAGATCTTGTGGGGTCGAGACAGACGCTCCCGGATCTTCGGGGTGCGCGCTGACATCAGCTTCACGAGACATAACTACCAGCATGACAGGTTCCTCTGATCCTTCATCGCAGATTTGTGGTTCAGTAGCGAAGTTTCAGGCAGTGGATGCGGGGCTAGCGATGGGTTTCGCCAGTTGCTTTCACTGGTCGGTAATTCGGTGCGCTGCCCCGATCGGTTTGGTCGGTGCACGGCCTGCACTAACGAAAGTCGCTCGAACTGCGGAGGGAACGAGTGAGGAACTCCGCGAGGGGCGAATAATCGCCGCCGCGTGGGCGCAAAAAATGCCGGGCCACAGAAACGCCTCTCGGCGCGAGGCCGCTCGAAGCGGCTAATATTGGAGCCCGGGGTTACTGTGGCCCGGCGATAAAAAGCTTAGCAAAGTGCTTGCTGTGTGCGTTCTCAGCCAGCGGCACCGGTCACTGTCTGCTTGGGAGGCGCGGTAGGAACCCGTTACGTGACAATCGGGAGACTCCGCCTGGCCGTTTGGCGAGCATTTGTTTCCGTTTTGTGCGGATTTCGTGACAAACGGGTTGCAATAGCAACCTTTTCAGCACTTTGTAGTGTTTTTTCGGGCCATTTGTGCGATTATCAGTCTGCCGCGCAAGGCTGCGTAGCTGACCACGTGAGTGTCGAAAAGCTGGGAGAACCTCCAATGAAGTCCAAGCCGTTACCCACTGATCCAATGATCCGCGAGCTGATCCGCCATGCGCAAAACGCTCAGATCGGTCGACGCACACTGCTTACCGGAGCCGCTGCCGGCGCAACCGGGCTCGCGCTCGCCGCCTGCTCTACGGGAACTGGCGAATTGACCGCGGCTCCCGACGAGAGTGCCACCAACAAGAAGGTTCGCTGGGACAACTGGGCGCTGTATGTCGACGTAGATGACGCGGGCGGCTACCCCACTATTGAGGCCTTTGAAGCTCAGACCGGCATCAACGTCGAGTACACGGAAGCGGTCGACGACAACAACACGTACTACGCCAAGGTGAAAGATCAGCTCTCGCTCGGCAAAGACATTGGGGCAGATGTTGTCTGCCTCACCGACTGGATGGTCGCTCGCTTAATCCGCTTTGGCTACACCCAGAAGCTTGACCGCGCGAAGATGCCCAATCTCGACAACCTATTGCCGTCGCTACAAGACGTCGACTTCGATCCGGGTCGCGAGATGAGCGTCCCGTGGCAGGGTGGTTTCGCTGGCATTGCTTGGAACAAGGAGCAGCTGCCCAACGGGATCAAGTCCGTTCAGGACCTCTGGAAGCCCGAGCTCAAGGGCCGCGTCGGTGTACTCTCCGAGATGCGCGACACAATGGGCCTCATCATGCTCGACCAGGGTGTTGATATCTCTGGAAAGTGGGGCGATGACGAGTTCAACGCCGCGATTGATGAGTTCTCGAAGCAGGTTTCCGACGGTCAGATCCGTAACATCAAGGGCAACGCGTACAAAGAGGACCTCGTCAACGAGGACACCCTCGCCGCGATCGTGTGGTCGGGCGACATCGTTCAGCTCAATGCCGAGAATGGCGACAAGTGGGACTTCGTTGTTCCCGATGCTGGCGGAACCCTATGGAATGACAACTTCATGGTCCCGATCGGTAGCAGCGCGAAGTCAAACGTGGAAGAAATGATCAACTACTACTACGATCCTGCAGTCGCCGCCGAGGTTGCCGCCTACGTGAACTACATCACCCCGGTTGTCGGAGCCAAAGAAGCAGCAGCGGCCATTGACCCTGAACTTGCAAACAACAATCTCATCTTTCCTGATGAGCAAACGTTGTCGAACGCTTTCGTCTTCCGCGGGCTAGACAACTCAGAGGAGCAGAAGTACAACACCGCGTTCCAGAGCGTCCTCCTCGGCGCAGTCTGATGGGGATTGACACCTTCGCCGAGAGTGGCGCTGACCTTGAACTGGTGGGAATCCATAAACGATTCCCTGGATTCACCGCAATTGAAGACCTCAACCTCACCATCCCAGCAGGCTCGTTCTTCGCCCTGCTGGGGCCGTCTGGGTGCGGAAAGACGACTACGTTGCGGCTCGTGGCCGGTCTCGAAGCTCCGACAGCGGGGCGGATCCTGCTCGGCGGTAAAGATGTGACCAACCAGAAGTCGTCGCAACGTCCGGTCAATACGGTGTTCCAAAGCTATGCCCTCTTTCCCCACATGACCGTGCTGGAAAATGTTGCTTTCGGCCTGCGCCGCCGCAAGATGGCCGACCCACTCGACAAGGCCCACGAGATGCTGCGACTTGTCGAGCTTGACCATTTGGCTAGCCGCAGACCCCAGCAGCTTTCAGGCGGGCAGCAGCAGCGGGTGGCGCTGGCCCGCGCCATCGTCAACCGCCCAGCGTTGCTGCTCCTTGATGAACCGCTCGGTGCGCTCGACCTCAAACTGCGTCGCCAGATGCAACTCGAACTCAAAACGATCCAAGAGGATGTCGGCCTCACTTTCTTGCATGTGACTCACGACCAGGAGGAGGCCATGACTATGGCCGACACGATTGCGGTCATGAACAAGGGTCGCATTGAGCAGATGGGCGCCCCACAGGAACTCTATGAACTGCCGCGGACGTCGTTTGTGGCGAATTTTCTCGGCCAGTCGAACCTGTTCACCGGACCTGTCCTCGGTACGACGAGCACAGGGGTCTCCGTCGACGTGGCGGGCCACGCGATCACCGTACCGATCGACCGGGCTCATCGCACCACCGGCGAGGTTACGATCGGCGTTCGCCCCGAGAAGCTGACCCTGCACCGCAGTAAACCCGCCCACAATGCGGATGTCAACGTGATGGGCCCAGGTCGGGTAATCGACGTCTCGTTCAGCGGAGTGAGCACCCAATACTTGGTCGAGGTTCCCGGCGCCGGCACGCTCGTCGTTTTCGCTCAGAACATGACGTTCGGCTCTGACGTTCATGAAGGAGACGAGGTGTGGGTCAGCTGGACCATGGACCACGGTTTCGGCCTTGACGACGACCCGGCGGATGCACCGCGGTTCGCGCCTGATCTCGACACTCGCACTATCGCTGCGCAGCACCGTCTAGAGGGTGCATAGCGATGGCTTTCGCTGCATTCTCTTCATCGACTGCCCCCGCTGCAGCTGATACTTCCCGCAAGAAGAGTCCGGTAGCGCTGCTTCTCCTGCTCCCCGGCATCCTCTATCTGGTTCTCTTCTTTCTGACGCCGCTGGTGTCGCTTTTGCTGACTTCGCTAAAAGCGCCGTCAGAGTTCGGCGACTTCGGCCAATTTAGCTACGCGTTCCGCTGGGAGAACTACGTTGACGTCGTCACTGCTTACTGGCCGCACATTATTCGTTCGTTCGGCTACGCGATTACCGCCACGTTCTTCGCTCTGATCATCAGTTACCCACTGGCGTACTTTATTGGAGTCAAGGCTAGGCGCTGGCCTCTGGTGCAGAGCCTTGCTCTGGTGTTGATTATCGCGCCATTTTTCATCAGCTTTCTACTGCGTACTCTGGCGTGGAAGCAGCTCTTCTCCGATGAATCATTCCTCGTGACTTCGCTCAAAGCCATGTCGTTACTTGCGCCCGACGCACACGTCACCGGAACCGCTTTCTCGGTAATCTTCGGCCTCACGTACAACTTCATCCCGTTCATGACGTTGCCGCTGTATACGACTTTGGAACGCCTCGATGTTCGCTACCTCGAAGCAGGTAGTGACCTTTATGCCAGCCCGTTCCACGTATTCCGCAAGATCACTACCCCGCTCTCCATGCCAGGCATCGTGGCGGGAACCCTTCTGACGTTCATCCCGGCAGCGGGCGACTACATCAATGCGAGCCGAGAGTTTCTCGGTGGCACCGGCACCCAAATGATGGGAAACGTCATTGAGGCGAACTTTTTGGTGCTCCAAAACTATCCCGCGGGAGCAGCTCTCTCCATCATTCTGATGACAGCAATTCTCGTAATGGTAAGTATCTACGTGAAGAGATCCGGAACGGAGGAGCTTCTGTGAAACTCTCCATTGGCAAATGGGTACTGCCCGTTTACACCGCGCTTGCGCTGCTGATCCTGATGATTCCTATCGGCTACACCTTCGTCTACAGCTTCAACGACTCCCTCAAATCGAACATCACATGGCGGGGTTTCACTTTCGACAAGTGGCTCAACGTCTGCAACGTGCAGAATGGTGCTGTGTGCGAGGCCTTCGGCAACAGCATCTTCATCGCGGTGGTGGCGACGGTAGCGGCGACCACGCTCGGCACCATGATCGCTATCGCGATGGTGCGCTACCGTTTCAAGTTCCGCTCACAACTGAGCCTGTTTCTCTTTCTTCCGATGGCGACTCCGGAAGTCGTACTCGGCGCCGGACTCGCCGCACAGTTCCTGTCGATCGGCGTGCCCAAGGACATGACGACGATCATCCTCGCCCACACGATGTTTAGCATCAGCTTTGTGGTGGTTGCCGTGAAGGCCCGCGTGGCGACGCTGGATCCGGCCCTTGAGGAGGCCGGTCGAGACCTTTACGGGTCGGCGCTTCAAGTATTTATGCGCATCACTTTCCCCCTGTTGCTTCCCGGAATTCTCGCTGCAGCCCTGCTCTCGTTCGCGTTGTCGTTCGATGACTTCATCATCACGAACTTTAACTCTGGCAATGTGACAACGTTCCCTAAGTACATCTGGATTTCGGCGGCTCGAGGCATTCCCGCCGAGGCGAACGTGGTTGCTTCAGCGGTGTTCATTCTGGCGCTGGTTATTGTGGTGAGCGTGCAGGTGTCTGGCGCTGCCCGCGCTAAGCGTCTCGCCAAGATGAACTAGGTCGAGCGACGCACGGATGCTCTTTGTTAGCCAAGGAGGTTAGTCGAGAACGTTAGTCGAGCGTTCCGGCCCTGAACATTTTGGCGCAGGTTGAGAATTCATCTGCGGTGCGGGAGTAGCGGTCGGCGCGGGTAGTGAGTTCGCTGGCTCGTTCCGGGTTCAGTAGTTCTTGATCGTCGGCGATACTGCCCGCACCTGACGCCAGAATGCGGCTGAATGATGCTGCCCGATCGAGGGCCACCCCAAAGTCGCCGCGAAATACCCCACGCAATATTTGGTCGGCCAAGTCTTTGATTTCTGCGGGCCCGGTGGGGTTGACGGCGCCTGTGACTGCCGCGTCAATGGTGCGGAGGGTGTCGATGCCGCGCTGAAAGAGCAGGCTGGTGCCCACGGCATCCTGTTGGATGACGGCACGCAGTAGGTAGATGCGCCAGAGGGCACCCGGCAGGCTCCTGGGGCTCGATCGCGACCACAGTTCGGCGAGCGCATCGATGCCGTGTTCATCGGTGTACGCGACGATGCGGTCAAGCACGGCAGGATCTTGCGCATTGCGTGCACCTTCGATGAGCGCGTGGGCTGTATCGTGGGCTGCGCGCATTATTTGGGCGGGATCTTGACCGCCCTCAAATGTGTCAAACTTATCTGTCGAGTACTGCGTGGGCTTATGGAAATTTTCTACCATAAGATCACGGTACGCTTAACATGTAGGGCCTGTAGCTCAGTTGGTAGAGCATCGGACTTTTAATCCGCGGGTCCCGGGTTCGAGTCCCGGCGGGCCCACATTTTTCTTTGTCGAAAAGACAGCTTTAGCTTTCGGATGCAGTTCCAGAGGCATATGCGCTATCCACAATTCTCATTGTTCCCAACCATGCGCAAATCCCCTATCTCGCTTAGGCGACACCACTTCGAGGGCAGACAACGCGTCCACACCCGCGACTCCGGAGCACGGCAGAGGAGAGGTTTCGGTCTACCTACCTTCGCAGAGGCTAGAGTTCCGGCTAGCGCTCCGGCCGGACTATTGACCGCGGTGCAAGCCCGATCTCGCGGGTGTGCTGCGCGATTTCTTCGAGAGACGCCACCCACACTCCCGGGGTGGCCTTAACCTCGGCCATGAGCTCGCCTAGCTGCTTGGCTCTCCCCGGTCGGCCGGAGAGGAAGGGATGATTCGTCAGCACCCAGCATCCACCCGCGTCGTGGAGCCCCTCGAATTCGCTAGTCCAGAGTTCTCGGGCCTTAGTCGCTGTTTCGATCAGCCCGCTGCCTGAAATGTCAGGGAGGAAGCAATACTGCTCCCAGTCATCTAAAGCCCACTGAATGGGAATCTCGACGATCGACTCGGTTGAACCTGGCACGATCGAAAGCTCGTAAGGAACATCGGCGTCCATCAGGCTTGAGTCGTAGAGAAATCCGCGCTCGGCCAGAAGCGCAGGAGTTTGCCAAGAAAGATCCCACATCGGTGCCCGATAGCCAACTGGTCGCACCCCGGCTACCTCGGCGAGCGCGTCCAATCCCCGATCGAGATTGTCGATTTGGCTGGCGAGATCAACGACGCTCGGCTGCTCGTGCAGATAGCCGTGGTGTGCAATTTCGTGGCCGGCCTTGGCGATGTCCCTGACAACTCCGGGATATCGGTGTGCGGTGTACCCCGGGACGAAGAAGGTGGACCGTATTTGGTGATGGTCGAGCATCCGCAGCAAGCGGGGTACGCCCACGAGCGGGCCGTAGGCTTGGTGGCTCATCACACTCATCCGGTCAGCGTTTTCTGGTGCGTTCCAGAGCACGGCCGACTCCGCATCCACGTCGAAAGTGAACGCCGCTGCGGACTGTTTCCCGTTCGGCCACGTGATGGGCCCCGCGGCAGTCATTCGCGGTGCTGCGCGGACATGATTGTAATCAGCTCATAGCCAAGATTCGCGGCCGCCACGGCAGTGATAGCAGCGTGGTCGTAGGCCGGTGATACCTCGACAATGTCGGCGCCGACGATCTTCGTGTTGCGGAAACCCCTCAACACCGCGAGGAGTTCCCGACTTGTCATACCGCCGGCTTCCGGTGTGCCAGTGGCGGGAGCGAAGGCCGGGTCTAGAACATCGATGTCGATCGAGATATAGACGGGAGCATCGCCGACCCGATCCAGAACTCGCTCTAGAATGCCGTCGACTCCAATACGGTCGAAGTCGCGACAGTGCACGATTGTGAAGCCCATTTTTTCGTCATCAGTCAGATCCGCCGGGTCGTACAGTGAGCCACGGATTCCCACATGGGCCGACCTGTCCTTGCGGATCAGCCCTTCCTCCGAGGCTCGGCGGAAAGGGGTGCCATGCGTGTACGGCGCCCCAAAGTAAGTGTCCCAAGTGTCGAGGTGTGCGTCGAAATGCACTAGGGCGACAGGACCGTGCAGAGCGTGCGCCACCCGCAACGCTGGGAGGGCGACGGTGTGGTCGCCGCCGAGGGCCAAAACGAGGCGGCCTTCGGCCATGAGCGCCGCAAGCCCCACCTCGATTTCCCCGAGCGCCTCCACAATGTCGAACGGATTGCATGCGATGTCGCCCGCATCAACCACCTGTGCGTCCTCGAAGGGCATCGAGTCGAGGGCGGGATTGTAGGGACGGAGCAGGCGAGAGGCTTCGCGAATCGCCGAGGGGCCGAAGCGTGCACCGGGACGGTACGTGACCCCAGCGTCGAAGGGGATCCCCACGACCGCCACGTCATAGTCCGGCACGTCTTCGACCCGAGGCAGCCGAGCGAAAGTGGTCAGGCCGGCGTAGCGCGGGGATTTCTGGCCGTCCGCTTGGCCCACCGGCGTCCTTTGGGCGCTGAAGTCAGGAGTGGTCATGACGTGCTGCTTTCTCTGTGCTTTGAAGCGTGAAGGATTGAGAATCCTGGGATCGGTGGCACGCTCACGCCCGCCCTCTCGTGGAACCGCCGTTGACCTGTACCACTTGGCCGATGATTGCGGAAAGCCGGAAATCGCACAGCAGTGCAACTGCCGCGGCGATTTCGGACGGTGTGCCAATCCGGCCCAAGGGAATGGTGCTGGCATAAATCGTCCGCATCTCGTCCAGTGAGATCCCGGCACTTCGGGCATCAACCTCGAGCTGAGCGGTATCAGTTACTCCAGGTGCGACCGCATTCACGATGATGCCCTCCGGGGCCAGTTCGCGGCCTAGCGTCTTGACAAGCGAGATTAGGCCAGCCTTCGATGCAGAGTAGGCCGTCGCATTCGGCCAGCCCGTGACGCCCCACTCGCTAGATATGACCACGATTCGTCCGGCTCCTCGACGTCTCATCCCAGGCAGGACAGCTTGGATGAGATGGAAGGTGCCGCCAAGATTGGTGTCCATGACTTTCCACCAGTCCGCGAGGTCGGCATCCACGAGTGGCCCCATGCTCATGAAAGCGTGGTTGGCCACTAGGACGTCAACCGTGCCAATTTCTTTTTCGACCCGCTGCACAATCGCACGAACCTGATCCGGGTCCGAAACGTCCCCCGGCACGGCCAGCCCTGACAGCTCTGTGGCGAGAGCTTCGAGCTCGGCCGAGGTCTCCCTGTCGTTTACCGCCAATGTGGCACCCGAAGCGAAAAGCCGGCGGGCGTGCATCGCTCCCATGCCTTGGGCAGCACCGGTGACGAGGACGACCTTGCCTTCCAGATTGGGGTAAACACCACCAATTCGCTCGGGCATCAGATCACCGCTCCAGCATTGGGGTTGAGGGTTTCCCCGATGCAGAACGTTCCCTCATCAAGAAGGAATGCAATGCAGATCGCGACCTCTTCGGGCGACGACAGCCTGCCCAAGGGAAGAGTGGCAAGATACTCGGGCTCACGCCACGGCGAATCGGCAGCCAGTAGTGGCGTGTCCGTTGGGCCTGGCGCGACGGCGTTGACCCTGATCCCGCTGGGTGCAGATTCCGCGGCGAGGCTCCGTACGAGGCCTAACATCGCGCCCTTGGCAGCCGCGTAGTGGGCGTCGTGCGATCCACCGCCGATGGCCAGCTCGCTCGCGATGGCCACAATCGATCCGCTACCGGCAGCTATCATTCCGGACATCACTGCGCGACTCAGGTTGACGAATCCGCCGACGTGGACCGCGAGCATCCGTCGCCAGTGGTCGAGCGTGATATCAGACACGGGCATCATTTCGTAGTAGCCCGCAGCCGAAACGGCCGCGGCAATCGGCCCGAGTTCCCGTTCGACACGAACGACCGCGGCCTTGACCTCTTCCGGATCTGACATGTCGACGCACGCGTCGAAGAAGCACTGCGGGGAGGGCCTCAGATCGAACCCCGCAACGATCCACCCACGAGACTCTAGTTCCGCTGCAGCCGCAGCCCCGATGCCTCCGGCTGCGCCAGTCACGATGGCCACCTTCCGTGTCGATGAGTCATCGCTCATGACCTTTTCAACTCCTTCTCCGGGAGTTCTTCCGGGAGGTCCGCTGGAGCCAGGACGTCATCGGGCATGTGGTACTCCAACCCGGTCACGACGGGAATTCGCTTATGTACATACTGGTAAATCAGCGTTCCTACGCCGGTCAGGACGGCGATGGCGATCCAAATTGACCAATCAAGAAAAGGCTCTTCGTACACGGGTCGCGGCCAAGCGATATTGAGGAATTCAAAGGTAGCCCAGGTCAGCGCGACCAGCGCAATGGGAAGGGTTGCCTTTCCGAGAGAGAACGGGCCGGCACGCCAGCGACCGCGGAGATTCACGACAACGAATCCGACGAGCGGGAAAAGGAACGAGACGAAGAATCCACCCGATGTAAAATTCAGCATTAGAGTGTAGACGTTTTCAGCAACGTTGCTCAGGAGGAACAAAGCGCCACCGACGACCATTGTGATCAACAAGGGCCCCACCGGCTGGCGCTGTTTCTGACTCAGCTTGGACAGCACCTTCGAGGCCGGTAATGCGCGATCCCGCGCGAACGACCAGATCATTCGCGAGGCAGAGGTTTGCAGGGCCAAAAAGCTGGCCAGGAAGCCGATGATAAAGAGGATCTCAACGGGCTTCGCGATCTGGCTGCCAAGCTGCGACGTCAGAGTGAAGTTCACCGGGTCAGCGACGCTGCCGCTGCGGACAGCATCAAGATCCGGGACTGCGAGGATGATGGCCAAGCTCGTGTACATGACAACAACAGCAATAAAGATAAGCGCGAAAAGGATGGCCTTAGGGAGATTCTTGCGCGGCTCACTGACCTCCTCGGCAATCGCTCCGGCACTCTCGAATCCGACGAAGGAGAAGCCAATGAACACCATCGCGAGAAGGAACGGACCACTAAGGGATAAGTAATCCGTGCCCGGTGCGAGCCCCGCGCTGCCATCGAAGAGGACACTGAGGGAGTTTTGCTGGTGGAATAGCAGAAGCCAGGTGCCGAGGCCAAGCGAGCCGATAATTTCAGCCACGATACTGGCGATCATGAAGACCTTCAACACTATCCGTCCGGCGAGATTGACTATCGTTCCAAGCACCAGAACCACCAAGGCAATCCATGCCTTATCAATACCGGTGGGGTTCTCGATACCGGCGACGTTGGCGATAAAACCGGCCGCGGCTATCGCGACAGTTGCCATCGCGATCAGCAGTGTCCACATGTATGCCCAGCCGGCGAACCAGCCAAATGCCTTGCCGCCGAGACGAGCGGACCATTGGTAAATCGATCCCTCTATCGGCCAGCGCGAAACCAACATAGCGAAGACGAGGGCTATGAGGATCTGGCCGCCAAAGACGATGAGAAATCCCCACCAGAAGGATGGGCCAGCGGTCGAGAGGGCAACTCCGAAAATCCCGTACAGCGCAACGATCGGCGAGATGAATGCGAAGCCGAACGCAAAAGATGAAAAGAGCGTGAAGTCTCGTTTTAGCGTGACGCCTTCAGCTGCAACGACCGTATCTGTGTGGGTCATGGTGTGGTCTCCTTTGACTCTCGCAATTATGGATTGATTTCCGAAGTGACCGCCACTTTCCACCGCAACTTCGGCAGAACCACCGGGACGAGCGCGTGATATTGTGGGAAGCTACAAAGCAATGCAGCCAAATCCGCGTTTTTGGAGATTTTCCCCGATATTTTGAGCTGAGGATCGTAGTAGTGACCAAATCTACCGTTCTGGCGTTCGGTCTGGAACTCGCAGAGTTAGTTGAAGTTGACGAGCTCGAACTTCGCTTCGTCGTTGGATCCGAGTGGGCGCTCTCCCGTGTTGTCAGTTGGGCACACGCCACAGAAATGACCGACCCGAGGCCGCATCTGCGCGGATCAGAACTAGTCTGCACGGTCGGGTCGGCGCTACTGAACGCCGCCAGTTGTGCGCGGTTGGTCGAAGCGGTCCACGCGACCGGCTCGGCTGGCATCTGCCTTGGGATCGGCGAAGTGCACACTCAAATCCCCCGGGCGTTGATTGCGGAATGCCGCAGACTGTCCGTGCCCCTCATCGAAATGGCACACGGAATTCCCTTCATGGCGATCAATGATGTGCTCGCTGACGCGCGCGTTCGGGCTCAAGCCGGCAGCAGCCAGCGAAATGCGGAACTGGTCGGCAGACTGCTAACGGCTCTTCGCGATAATGCGCCGCTCGAGGACATCCTGAGCGTTTCTGCTGATGCCATGGGAGGTGCATTGGCTTTCGAAGTTGCAAACACTGCAACCGAGCCGCCGACCGCTGTCTCCGGCGCATCGTTCGACGATGGAACCGAGCCAACCTCCGTAACGACTGCGGAAGGCAACCTCCTAGCTTGGCGGGGCCAATCTACCCCGCCCGATGCCGACCTGCTCAGACAGATCGGCCGAATTCTCGAGATCGCTAGACACGAGAAGGCTGACCATGACAAGCAGGATCGTCAACGCATTGGGCAACTTTTCGCTTTGGTCGCCGAGGGGTTGGCTGACTCTGCTGCCCTTATGCCAGAGCTGCAAAAAGCAGGCCTCATCGGGAAATCCCTTACGATCTCCGCCTGGCCGGCGGAGACAGCGCAACTACTCTCGGCACACTTGCCCGGCACATTGATTGCAGACGCACCCGAAGCCACTTTTGTCGTTACGACCAGCCCTGAGTCCGTGTACAACACAGCCAACGACCTCGGTTTGGTATCCGGGCACGGAAGCCCGGTCGACGTGTCCCAAATTGCGCGGGGAATCGGAGAAGCCCGCGCGACGCTTCGTCTCGCGCGCCGTCACGGGAAGGTTGCCGGCCCGGAAAGCCTTACCAGCCTCACCGGGCTCTTAGAGCAACAACCGCCTGTGCGACTCCTCCCCTTCATCGATCAACTTATCCGACCATTGCTGGAGCACGACGCTCGCCGCGGAACCCAGCTACTGGCGACTTTACGCACGTTCATCGAGAAGCAAGGATCGCTCCAAGCGACAGCTGCCGACCAGTACCTGCACGTCAATACGGTCCGCCATCGACTAGGACGGATCGCAGCCGTGGTCGGGCGAAACCCTTTGGAAGACAACGACCGGGCCTCCCTCGCTATCGCGCTGTGGGCCTTCGACAGGTCGAGCCGACATAATCCGTAGTTCACGGAGATAAATACCTCCTGGTGCGAACAGGGCCAACGTGGTCGGCGACTCTTGTGGATGCCAGCTAGAGCTTCAGCAGCCCCTCTCGCACTATAAGAAAACTAGCCCCGTACCGCTTGCGTCGAAGGTACTGATGCTTATGTGGCGAATTTTTCCACACGAAAGTGGCACGATCGAGAGGTGTAAACGAGTAAGTCCGCACTAAACAAAGGAGCCCACCATGTCATCCACTCCACTTCGTATCGCCGTCACGGGCGGCAACGGCAAGCTGGGCCGCGCCACGGTTTCTGGCCTGCGTGCTGCCGGGCACACGGTGACGGTGCTCGATATGGCTGGTCCTGACCGCACCCAGTTCACCTATGTCGATCTCACCGATTACGGCCAGGTGGTTGATGCTCTCGCCGGCGTCAATGACCGTCATGAGGGTGTGGATGCCGTTGCCCACCTCGGGGCGATCCCTGCTCCCGGCCTGTGGTCAGATGTGGCGACGTTCCACAACAACATGAACGCCACGTTCAATGTGTTCCAGGCGTGCAAGCGGTTGGGCATCCGCACTATCGCGTATGCGTCGAGTGAGACGGTGCTGGGCCTGCCGTTCGAGACTCCCCCGCCGTACATCCCGCTCGATGAGGAGTATGAGACCCGCCCCGAGTCGACCTATTCGATGGTGAAGCATCTTGAGGAGCAGATGGCGCAAAAGTTTGTGCGCTGGGATAGCGAACTCAGCGTCACCGCGCTGCGCTTCTCTAACGTGATGGACCCCGCCGACTATGCCGAGTTCCCGAGCTTCGATGCGGATGCTCGGCAGCGGTCCTGGAACCTCTGGGGTTACATCGACGCCCGCGACGGCGCCAACGCCATCCGTTTGGCTCTGGAAACCTCCCGCCCCGGGTATGACGTCTTCAACATCTTCGCCGCCGACACCGTCATGTCGCGGCCGAATGCGGAGCTGGTGGCCGAGTTATTCCCCGACGTTGAGGTTCGCGGAGAGCTCGGCGTGAACACCTCACTCACGTCAACGGCCAAAGCCGAGCGGTTGCTTGGGTGGGTGCCGCAGCACAGCTGGCGGGACTAGCTCCAGGCTGATCCGGTTAGGTGTTGCGCTAGATCAAGCCCCGGTGATAGCCGCGACCAACGTGGCCGTCAGCGTTGGGAGCAAATACGCGACTGCCACGAAACCTAGGGCGATGACCACGACGACGCCCCAGAGCAGCCTCACAATCCTCGCTTGGCTTACCTCGCGATCGAGCGCAGAGAAACGCTCGAGGTAGGCGGGGTCAATCGTGAGGTTCGCGGTGCGGTGCCAGGTGCGCGAGTCAACGGCGGCGACTGAGATACGCTGCACGGTTTCGGCGTCGAGCACAGGCTTGCGGCGCTTGAGCCACCGAGGAAGTTCACGAGCAACCATGATGCTCACGTCGTTCGGGCGCCGCTTGACCGTGAACGACGCCGGATCGACAATCGCCAAGATGGGGTGCACTTCGACTGGAATACCCGTCGCGGCGGTGAGCAGCTTCGCAGCGCGTTTCGCCTCATAGCGCGAGTTACGCAAATGGTCAGTCTTGTGGCCCGCAACCATCAGCATGCGTTCCCCAACCCAGATTTTCTGACCGCGGTGACGTTTCGTGTTGATCGTGAACACACCAGCCGGGCCGAACACCACATGGTCGATATCGCTATCGCCCGTGCCGACGGGAACAGCGTGCAGCACCCTCCACTCTGAGCCGAGGCGCGAGAGCAGCTCCCCCACCTTCAGTTCGCCATGTGCGCCAGAGAACCAGCTTTCGGCATCAGCCTGCAACGGGCTCGCACCGAATACGCGCCGAACGGTGCTGCGTGGCGCGACATCCGCTTGCACACGCAAGAGCTCAGCGATCACAGAATATGCAGCGGGGCGGTCCTCCAGCGTGCCCGGAAACGGCGCCTGCACTGGCACGGGCGCTGACTCCGCAGGCAACGCTGGTACTGTCACCGCAACGGGAGCAGCCGGTTGCGTGCTCACAGAATTGTCGATCATTCGTCTCCCCAAAAAACGCTCCCCCGAGCGAACTCAATTCGAGGCTAACTCATTTGTCGCGCTCACTGCAGCCCCCAACAGGGCTACTCAATCACCGCGCTAGACCAATTCGTGTCCGCCATTGGCGGAAACGCCCCCAAATCGGGCTACAACTCGAGCATTCCGCCGCCTAAAACCGGGGCACACGCCGCAACGCGCCGCAAAATGTTCACCGCGCATCCATGTTGAGGTGCTGGACTACCCGTATGACCGGATACGAGTCGCAATACCCACGACCCGACCATTTTGTGTTGCACCTGAGCGACACACATTTTCTTGCGGGCGAAAAGAAGCTATACAACACCCTCGATAGCGAGGTGAAGCTACAGAAACTGTTTTCGGAACTCGAAGCATCCGGGTCCCGACCCGAAGCAATCATCTTCACCGGAGACCTTGCCGACAAAGGCGAACCCGACGCCTACCGGTCGTTGCGCGCAATCGTAGAGCCCGCCGCCGAACGACTCGGCGCACAAGTTGTGTGGGTCATGGGCAACCACGACGACCGCAGCACCTTCGCAACAGCGCTGCTCGATGAGCCCGCAAGCGAAGCACCCATCGATCGCGTCATCGACATCAACGGGTTGCGCATCATCACCCTCGACTCCACCGTGCCCGGCCACCACTACGGACACCTTTCGGATGCTCAGCTGCTGTGGCTGCAGAATGTGCTCGCCGCCCCGGCACCCCACGGCACCATCCTCGCCATGCACCACCCACCCGTGCCCAGCATGCTTGACCTTGCCGTGACCGTTGAACTGCGGGCACAGAAAGATCTGGCTGCAGTGATTCGCGGCAGCGACATCCGCAGCATCATTGCCGGCCACCTGCACTACTCGACCACCGCAACGTTCGCCGGAATCCCCGTGTCCGTCGCCTCAGCAACCTGCTACACCCAAGATCTGAACGTTGCGTTGGCTGGCAGTCGCAGCCGGGATGGCGCGCAATCGTTCAACCTGATCCACGTGTACGACGAAACCGTGCTGCACTCGGTTGTGCCCCTCGGCGACTACGAGAGTCTCGCCTACGTGACCCCCGAACAGACAGCAATGATTCTGGCGAGGGAAGGTATCACCATCGCCCCCGCCACCAATGCGCACGTCGTACCTAGCACGATCTCCGTCTAACACGGGCGCGCGAACACCCAAAGGCCCAAACGGGCAGGCGCGCGAGCACCCGCACGCACTGACGCACCAACTACTCGGCTTCGGGCAGCTCCCACGGTGCCGCGATCGGGTAATACTCGTCGAGGAATGAACGAACAGCGGCAGCACGATCCTCCGCCGAAACTTCCGGGAAACTACCGTCGTTGAGGCAGTAGAAATCGCTCGAGCGTTTGCGCAACATTGACCGCATCTTTCGCAGCCCCTCAAGCGACGTCGTGTCAACATACTTGACCTTGGCATCCACCTGCACCATCGCTTTGCCGGTCAGCAGCGCGTAATAGTGATACAGAGAATTCGTGACCGAAATGTCTGTCGCCTGGCGGAAAGCACTCGCACTCGTGCGCGCAAAATCTTCCGGAAACTCCCGCTCGAGTTCCTTCAGCACCGAAATGCGCAGCGGGGTTGCTGCGTGCTCCAAGTGACGGGTGATCGTGGCGCCAAACTTCTCCTGCAGCAGACGGCGATTCACTCGGGCCGCATTCTCGAACCCCGAACGCTCAATGCTGCTCTCGCCCAACCCGATGCGGGTACGCGCCTCAATGAACTTCGAAACACCACCAGGAGTAAAGAACGCATCAGGGCTTACCGAACGACCAAAGAACATGTCGTCATTGGAATACAAGAAGTGCTCACTCAAGCCCGGAATGTTGTGCAACTGGCTCTCGATTGCATGCGAATTGTGGGTCGGTAAATCGTCGTGATTGGCAAAGAAGTCTTCACTGCGCATCAAAGTGACCCGCGGATGCTCGGCCAACCATGCGGGACGCGGCGAGTCAGTCGCAATGTAGATATTGCGAACCCATGGCGCGAACAAGTACACCGACCGCAGCGCGTACTTCAGCTCATCCAGCTGCCTAAAGCGTGCCTCAGAGTCGTCGCCCTCACCAACAACAAAGTTAGCCATGCGGGCAGCGCGCGCTTTTTGCCATTCCAGCTCAGCACCATCAACCCACGAGAAGACGATGTCGATGTCGAAGAGGATGTCGCTTGCCAACGGATCAAACATTCCGCGCAGGGTAGGCCACGACTGACCGTAAAACTCGACGGTGTCATCGATCGCTTCACTTCGCGGCAGCCACCGGCGCATCAACGCGTTGGGGTTGGGGGCGACAACCTCATCGCGCACGTGCTCCCACAACTCCAAACGCACACCAAACGGCGCATCAAAGCGAAGACGGCCCGCAGGCTCAACGCGCGGACGGAACAGCGTCATCGCTTTCGCCTTGACCGCTGACGTGAGAACACCATCCGCCACAAGCACGGGGCTATCGCGGGCATCCGAAGCAAAGGGCTTGCCGTTCTCCTTGATGCGAGCAGGCTTCACATAGAAAGGCTCATTCTGGCAGGCAGCAACCAGGGCAAAGCCGAGCGCCTTGCGATCTTTCCAGTCGACTGCCAGCACTGGCGTTTCACCATCTCCCCGCACGAGCAGGAATCGGATGCCCGCATCGTCGAGCACACGGCGAATAAACAGCACATCTTCGCGCGCAGCGTCACGCGGCGTCAGAATGTTATTGCTCAGTGCGAGCAGTCCATCGTGTAAAACAACATCGTCGCGGTTCACCACCGCGGGGGAAGAAACATGGTCAATCATGGGGGCCCCATCGTTAAAGCTTGGCTGAGGTGCCCAGCGACCGAAAATCGGCGTGCCGTTAGCTTTTCTCAGAATAGCCTGAACCACTGAGAATCGGCCGGATTGCGCCCCGCAACTCACAGATCGAGGTCACGGTTACTGAGTCATACTCGGTACGCTGGAGTCAGCTATCTAGGAGGCTCTCATGTCTGACTTCTCCATCCTCTGGGGGATCATCCCGATCCTCGCGGTCGTTGCCTATCTCGCGCTGATCGTCGTTGCCCTCATGCAGGTCTTCAATTCCACGATGCCGACCAACACCAAGCTGCTCTGGCTGATCGTTATTCTGATCGCACCATTCATCGGCTCGCTCATCTGGTTCGCTGTGGGTCGCAACAGCGCTGTGCTCTAGACGTCGGATCCTTCGGGGGCAGCGCCCAACAGGTCACGGGTCGACACGATCTGCGCAAACTCCTCGTGCAGATTCACGCCCGTGATTGTCGAGAGTTCGTCGGCCGCCACCTCTTCGCCATACGGGCCGATACGGTCGAAGGTGTGGGTGGCATCCAACACAAACGTCACGTCATAACCAAGATTGCCGCCCACCCGCGCCGTGGTTTCGCAGCAGTGGTTTGTGGTGATTCCGCAGATTGCGATTGAGGTGATTCCGGATGCTCGCAGCCATGCATCGAGGTCGGGGCTGCCATGAAAGCTGGAGTTCACCGTCTTCACTACCAGAAGTTCGGGCGTGCCAGACAGCAGCTCCTTGAACTCATTTCCGGGAGAACTCGGATGTAACGGCGAAGCCACATCGGCGGAATCGTGGCGAACGTAGACGATCGGCCAGCCCTCGCGACGCCAGTGGCCGATCAGCATACCGATGTTGGAGTCGCACTCAGGGTTGTTTCGCTGGCCCCAATAATCGGCGTTGTCGAAGCCTCGTTGAACATCCACCACGATCAATGCTGTCGTCATTGCGGCCTCCACTTCCCTCTCGTCGAACACGCAATCGAACTAGCCGACACTTACCCCGAATAGTAACCCCAGGAGGTAGGTGGCCGCAGCGGCACCGTAGCCAATGGCCAGTTGACGAAGTGCCCGCTTCAGCGGCGATGCGCCCGAGAGCAGTCCGACGATCGCGCCGGTAATAAGCAGTGCCACACCGACGAGCCCGGCGGCGATAAACACCGCCGTCAAACCTTCAGCACCGAAGAGGTACGGCAGCACAGGGATCACCGCACCAGAAGCAAAGAACGCAAAACTTGAGATGGCGGCGCCCAGCGCCGAACCAATCGGATTGTGCACGAGCGTTGCCGACTCCGATTGAGCGTTCCTGCCCGCCAACACTTCTGCGGCATGCAGCTCAGCTTCGTTTTCGCCCATTCCGCGAGCGCGGTACACGAGAGCCAGTTCGTTTTCGTCAACATCGAGATGTGTGACTGAGTCTGTGGCGATGGGCCCGTGAACAGCGGCATTCTCCAGTTCGAGCTGAGATCGCACCGAGACGTATTCGCCTGCCGCCATCGAGAGTGCGCCCGCGAGCAGCCCAGCAAGACCGGTGAGCAGCACTACCGCAGTGGGTAGGCCGGCCGCGCTCATGCCCAGCACGAGGGCGAGGTTGGAGACGAGCCCGTCGTTGGCTCCAAACACTGCGGCGCGAAAGGTGCCCGAGAGCCGTTGGCGCCCCCGAGTGGCAAGCGCCCGAACAACTTCCTCATGCACAGCCTCGTCGGCGGCCATCGTGTCGGTCGCGTCCGCGTCATCCACATACGGTGACCGGGATTCGGCGCGCTGCGCTAGGGCAAGCACAAAGACGGAACCAAAGCGGCGTGCCAAGAACCCCAGCAGGCGCGTGCGCGGGTCAGTGGGCAGCTGTCGACCTGCGCGATCTCCCAGCAGCCTCAACCAGTGATCTTCGTGGCGCTTTTCTGCGGTCGCAAGCGCGAGGAGGATTTCACGTTCTTCCCCCGTGCGACGGGATGCCAGATCACGATAGACGGCGGCTTCGGCACGCTCGGCGGCAAGATAGCGTCGCCACCGGCGCACATCGCGCTGGCTGGGTTGTCTGCTGTCAGGAGTGGAACTCATGCGGAGAACTCGAGTCCCCAACTCGCGGAGAACTCTGCGCCCGGCTCGAGCCACAGCAGTCCACGACCCGTGTTGAAGGCGTTTGGTGCGCCCGTCATCGGTTCAATGGCAATTGCCTGCCCGACGCCGGAAAGAGTCGGAAAGTTGCGGGGGGTGAAAACCTGAACAAAGTCGAAATTCTCATCAACCGTCAGTCGAAGCTCGCGACCGTCGGGCGCGGTGAGGCGAGCGGCAACACCGTTCACTACCTCAACACCCCCAAAGGCGGTATCGAGATCGAGCTCACCGACCGGGCGCCCACCGCTGAGGTCGAAATCGGTGCCCGCAACCGCAACCTCACCGGTGGGGATGAGGCGCTCATTCGACTCGAAGCGGGTGGCGGCGGTCATTGTGAGCGTGAGCTCCGCGATGGGCGTGTCGCCAACCTTCACAAAGGGGTGGGTTCCGAGCGCATAGGGGGCTGCGGCATCCGAAAGGTTCGTTGCGGTATGGGTGACCCGCAAACCACTCTCCACAAGTTGGTAACGCACCGTTGTGTGCACGTGGAAGGGGTAGCCATGCTGCGGGAACACCGTGGCACCCAACGTCACCGACTGCGGGGTGCGCTCGATGAGCGAGTAGCCGGTGTTGCGCAGCAAACCATGGATGGCGTTATTGCGGTCGCCCTCAGTGATATCGAGCTGCTGAACCTCGCCATTGAGGGTCCATTGCCCGCCATCAACACGGTTGGGCCACGGAACCAAAACGATGCCGTCAGCGAAGGGAGGCATCGCGGTTTCGGCGTACGATTCCACCAGCTCAACATCGCCAATGCTGAACTCCCGCAGCGACGCCGCGAGTTCCGTAACGGTTGCTCGCGCCTCGCCCTGATCGGTGGCACGAGTAATGATGTACTGGGTTCCGGTAGGTACGCTCACCGCAACAGCCTACCGGCGCAGAACTCTCAACCAGAAAGCACCCATGTCAGATATTCGCGATGACGTACTTGTCGACTTCGAGGCCGTCTTCGGTCACCCCGCGGCTGGCGTGTGGTCGGCCCCAGGGCGACTCACCCTGCTGGGCACGCCCGACAGCCCCGACACGGATGCCGAACTTGCGATCGCCATAAACCGCCGCACCGTGTTGGCGGCGTCGACCCGCAGTGACCGCACTGTGCGCATCGCGAGTGCCCTCGCTGATGAACTCGTCACGGTTGAGCTCGATGAGCTGGCCACCAACGAGAGTGCAGGGTGGAGCCGGATCGCACTGGCTATCGTGCAGGAGGTGATGGCCGCATCCGCCAACCCACACGAGCTCAGCGGTGTTGAGGTGTTTATCGATACGACGATTCCGGTGGGTGCTGGTCTTGGTTCATCGTCGGCTCTTGAGGCCGCGCTCGCCCTAGCGTTGACCGATCTGTGGAGCCTGGGCGAACACGTTGCCCAGCTCTCCCACCATCCCGATGTTGCGGCGTGCGTGTTTGCTCTCGACGACCACGCCCTCGTGCGTCTTGAGGGCGAGACCCGCCCCGAGTTGCTGCCTCTGGACTGGCAGACCGCCGGGCTCGAACTGCTCGTGATCGACACCGATGCACCAACAGCTGACACCCTCGAATCGGCGATTGCCGACGACGAAGTGCGCCGCACCCTGCACACCATCACCGAAAATCAGCGCGTGCGCGACGCAGCGCTCGCCATTCGCGACGAAACACCCCGCCTGCTTGGCGCACTGCTCGATGCCTCGCACGCGAGCCTGCGTGACGACTACGGAATCTCCACCATCGAGATCGACCTTGCCGTCGAAACTGCTGTTGCCGCCGGTGCTTTAGGGGCGCGGATGCTCGGCCGCCCCTTCAGCGGAGTAGCCGTCGCCCTCGTCGACACCGATACCGCATCTCGGGTGCGGGTTGCGCTCGATGGCGCCTTCGCCGAGCACGCGATGGGGCAACCCACCGTGGAGGCAATCTCGCCGTCGCAGGGTGCCGTGCGCGACCGGTAGTTGGTTGCTAAACGAGCACTTTCAGCACGAAGGCGACCATAAAGCCGACTCCGACCACCGTGCCGGCCCATACCCAGAGGCGTGCCCAGGGGAAGCGGCGCTTGCGCGGGGTACGCATCCCCGGGTACGCGGGCGGCGTGACCGGAGGACGCTTCTTGGTCACTCTGCGAGCCGTTCGGCCGCGTCAACGACGTTCTTGACGAGCATCGCGCGAGTCATGGGGCCAACGCCACCGGGCATCGGAGAGAGGTATCCTGCGACGTCGGCAACGCCGGGGTCAACGTCTCCGACGAGCCGCCCCTTCCCTGTCGCTTCATCGATAACGCGGGTGATTCCCACATCGAGCACGGCAGCCCCGGGCTTGATCCACTCGGGGCGGATAAGCCCCGCCGATCCGACAGCGGCAACCACGATGTCTGCGTGGCGAACGTGGGTCTCCAACTGGGTGGTGCGGGAATGCGTGAGAGTGACCGTGGCATCCAGACCTTTGCGGGTGAGCACTAGCCCGAGGGGGCGCCCGACGGTGAGGCCGCGACCGACAACGACAACATGCTTGCCGGCGATCGGCACGTCATAGCGCTCAAGCATCTCGACAATGCCAGCCGGAGTGCACGGCAACGGCGAATCAAGCGTGGTGCCAATACCGAGCACGAGTCGGCCAAGGTTGGTGGGGTGCAGACCATCCGCGTCCTTGGCGGGATCCATAAGTTCGAGCATCGCGTTCTCGTCGAGACCGGCCGGCAGCGGCAGCTGAATGATGTACCCCGTGACGTCAGGGTTCTCGTTTAACGCAACAATGGCATCCCGAACTTCGTCAGCGGATGCTGTGGCCGGCAGATCGACGCGAATTGATTCGATGCCCACTTCGGCACAGTCGCGGTGCTTGCCAGCAACGTAGGAACGGGAACCTGGGTCGTCGCCGACGAGCAGGGTGCCGAGGCCAGGGGTGATTCCGCGGGCTTTGAGGGCGTCGACGCGAACACGCAGTTCGTTCTTTATTGCGGTTGCCGTGGCAACACCGTCAAGTTTCACTGCGGTCATTGTTTTCCGTTCGAATCGGGCCACTGCGTTATTTGGCCACCTGCACAACTGCCACGTCCATTAAACGCTAAAGAGCCCACCGCAATGTTCACAGGGCGACGGGCTCTCTAGTTGTGCCTGATTAGGTCCAGATTGGTGCTGGTTATGACCAAGTACCGGGGCTTTCGAGCCCTTCGTAGAGCGGGAAGGCATCGGCGAGCGCGCGGGCGCGAGCCTGCAGGGCGCTGATGTCTGCGCCGGGCTTGAGGGTTTCGGCAATGATGTCGGCAACTTCGGTGAACTCGGCGTCATCGAATCCACGGGTGGCGAGCGCGGGTGTTCCGATGCGCAAACCAGAGGTCACCATTGGTGGACGCGGGTCGGCGGGTACCGCGTTGCGGTTGACGGTGATGTCGACAGAGTGCAGCAGGTCTTCGGCCTCTTGACCGTTCAGTTCAGACTTGCGCAGGTCGACGAGCACCAGGTGCACGTCGGTGCCTCCCGTGAGCACATCGACGCCGAGGTCTGTCATGTCGTCCTGAATGAGTCGCTCAGCAAGAATCTGCGCGCCACGAACGGTGCGCTGCTGACGGTCTTTGAACTCATCGGAGGCCGCCAGCATGAAGGCGGTCGCCTTGGCAGCAATCACGTGCATGAGCGGCCCACCCTGCTGGCCGGGGAACACATTCGAGTTGATCTTCTTTGCGATATCAACGTTGTTGGTGAGGATGAAGCCCGAACGCGGACCACCGATCGTCTTGTGCACGGTCGACGACACCACATCGGCGTAGGGCACCGGCGAAGGGTGCAGTCCGGCAGCAACGAGGCCTGCGATGTGTGCCATGTCTACCCACAGGACGGCGCCGACCTCATCGGCAATCGCCCGGAACGCAGCGAAGTCGAGTTGACGCGAATATGCCGACCATCCTGCAATGAGAACCTTGGGCTGCACTTCGATGGCTTTGGCGCGCACGGTTTCCATCTCGAGAAGCCCGGTCTCCTCGTTTACACCGTAGGCATGGGCTTCGTAGAGCTTGCCCGAAAAGTTGAGGCGCATGCCGTGCGTGAGGTGCCCGCCGTGATCAAGCGAGAGGCCGAGGATGCGATCACCAGGCTGCGCAATAGCCGACATCACGGCGGCGTTGGCCGATGCCCCCGAGTGTGGCTGAACATTGGCGTAGGCGGCGCCGAAGAGGCTTTTGGCGCGCTCAATTGCGAGACGCTCTGCGATATCCACAAATTCGCAGCCGCCATAGTAACGACGCCCCGGGTAACCCTCTGCGTACTTATTGGTGAGAACCGAGCCCTGTGCTTCGAGTACCGCACGAGGAACAAAGTTCTCGCTCGCAATCATCTCGAGGGTGTTGCGCTGGCGACCGAGCTCTTGAGCGAGCACCGCAGCGATCTCGGGGTCTACCTCAGACAGAGGCGAAAGGAAGGTTGACACAGATGGGCTCCTTGCGACGGGGGTGGATACCTCAAATCTACCGGGTGCTGGTCAACCTCGCGAGAACTATCGAACATCCAAGCTGCGCCTAAGCTGGTAATCGTGAACGACCACGTCATCCATTCAGCGCAACTCGTCACGGCCGACGAGATCATTGCTGACGGATGGGTCGCGTGGAGCGGCGACACCATCACTGCCACTGGGGTCGGCGACGAGTGGCGAGCACACGCCACCGCCGACTCGAGCATCACGGATGCAGCAGGCAGCTACCTCACCCCTGGCTTTATCGACATCCACAGCCACGGCGGCAATGGTGCTTCGTTCGATGACGGCACAGACGCAATCAACACTGCGCTCTCAGTGCACCGCGCCCACGGCACCACCCGCTCGGTGCTCTCGCTGGTGAGCAGCGATCACGCCAATCTCGTGCAGAACCTCACTGTGATCGCGGAACTTGCCGCAGCAGATCCGCTCGTGCTGGGCAGCCACCTCGAAGGCCCCTTCCTCGACGCGGCATTCAAGGGTGCCCACAGCCCCGACGTGTTACGCAACCCGACGCCCGGCGAGATCGAGGAGCTTCTCGCCGCCGCTGCGGGCAGTCTGCGCCAGATCACTCTGGCTCCCGAACTCGATGGTGCGCTTGCCGCAATCAGCCAACTCACTGACGCCGGCGTCACCGTGGCTGTCGGGCACACTTCAGCTGACTACGATCAGACGCTCGCCGCGTTCGATGCCGGAGCACGACTGCTGACCCATGCCTTCAACGCCATGAAGGGCATCCACCACCGCGCTCCCGGGCCGATCACGGCGGCGCTCAGTCGCGAGTCGGTGAACCTCGAGGTCATCAATGACGGCGTGCACGTGCATCCGAATGTCGTGAAGATGTTGTTTGCGTCGGCTCTGGGCCGCGTCGCACTGGTGACCGACGCGATGGCCGCTGCCTGCTCGAGCGACGGGCACTATAGGCTCGGCTCCCTCGACGTCACGGTAACCGCTGGCGTTGCCCGACTGAGCAACAGCGGTGCCATTGCGGGGTCAACCCTGACGATGGATGCCGCGGTGCGCCGAGCCATCACCGAGGTCGGTCTGAGCGTGCCCCAGGCTGTTGCCGCGGCGACCGTTGTTCCTGCCCGCGCGATTGGGCGCGCAGGCGACCTGGGCTCTCTTTCTGCCGGATTTGCCGCCGACGCCGTGCTGCTCGACGCCGACTTTAGGGTGCAGGCGGTGTGGGCTGCAGGTCGCGAAGTGCCGCGGCCCGACCATCCCGACGCCTGAGCAGTTCACCACCAACGATCGCGAACATGACCGCGATACCGAGGATGATGGCATCGATTGCGGGGAGTGACAGGATGCCGTACTGGTCAAGCAGGATGCCACCGAAGAGCGCGCCGCCGCCAATGCCGATGTTGAATGACGTCGTGAGATAGGCCGAGCCCACGTCGCGCATGCGTGGGGATGCAAGCTGAAGGAGGCGCGTCTGAATCATCGCGGGTACTCCACCGAACGCCATGCCCCAGACCACGATGACGGGGAACATGATCCACGGTTCGGCGGGGAACAGGCCGAGCAGTGCCGCACAGATCGCTACGAGAGCGACCGTGACCGAGATGATGCTGCGTGGAAAGCGGTCAACGAGGAGCCCGGCGAGTGCGAGGCCGACAGCTCCCGCGGCTCCGAATATGAGCAGTATGCCCGCGACCGCACCGGGCTCGATGCCCGCCGGCCCGATGAGGTACGGAACGATGTACGTGTAGAAGAGGTTGTGGCCGAGCATGACGAGCGCCACCAAAATGCAGACATAAATCACCCCAGGAACTGAGTGGTCTTTGCGCAGCGGGATTGAGATCTCGGCCGTCGAGAGTGTGTGGTGGTGGTCGACGGGAGGAAGCACGCGCACGACCATGATCGTGAGTGCCAAGATGATGATCGCGATCACGACGAAGGCGAGTCGCCACCCGAGTGCGTGACCGAGAGCTGTGCCGACGGGTACGCCGAGCACGAAGGCTGCGGTGGCCCCGGCACTCGTGACGGCAACAGCCCGACCGACCTGATGGGCCGGAACGAGGTGGGCCGAGTACGCGCCAACTACCGCCCAAAAGAGTCCGTGCGAGAGGCCACCAATTATTCGAGCAACGACGAGCACCGCATAGTTGGGCGCGACCGCCGCCAAAAGGTTGCCGACCACAAACACGAGCAGCACCGCAATGACGAGCGACTTGCGTGAATAGTTGCGAGTGAGGGCGGCAAGTGGTGCCGTCGAAATCACGACGGTCGCCGCAAAGATGGTGATGAGCAGACCGACCTGGGATTCAGAAACCGAGAGCTCGGAGGCAATCTCGGGCAGCAGCCCGGTAGGCAACCATTCGCTGGTGACCGAAGTGAAAATCAACGCCGAGAGAGTGAAGAGCCCCGCCCACGGAAACGCTTGCGCTGACGAAGATGAGGGGGAAGTGTGTGGCGTGCTCATATTTGACTAATCCTACCGCTGGCACCGCTACGCTGAATCTGTGATCACCTCAACACACTGGATCGTGACCCTCACCTGTGACGACAAGCCCGGCATCGTTCATGCCGTCAGCGGCGCGATCGTTGAGGCCGGCGGAAACATCACCGAGTCGCAGCAGTTCTCCAGTGGAGACACCGGCCGATTTTTCATGCGTTTGCAGGTGGAATCGGATGCTCCGCGCGAGATTTTCGAGCAGGCTCTCGCTCCCGTGACCGAGCACTACGCGATGGAATGGCAACTGGATGTTGTGGGGCGACCGCTGCGCACACTCGTGTTGGCATCCAAGGCCGGACACTGTGTCAACGACCTGCTCTACCGCCAGCGGGCGGGCCAGCTGCCGATCGAGCTGCCGATCATCATGAGCAACCACCCCGATCTGGGTTCGCTTGCCGAGTTCTATGAGGTGCCGTTCGAATCGCACCCTGTCACGACGCCCGGGCAGAAGCTGGCCTTCGAGGATCGCATCCTCGAGGTTGTCGAACAGCACGACATCGAACTCGTGGTGCTCGCGCGTTACATGCAGATTCTCTCGCCGGAACTCTGTGCACAGTTGAGCGGCAAGATAATCAACATTCACCACTCCTTCTTGCCCGGTTTCAAGGGCGCAAACCCCTACAAGCAGGCTCATGCTCGCGGCGTGAAACTCATCGGCGCGACCGCCCACTTCGTGACGAGTGACCTCGACGAGGGGCCCATAATTGAGCAAAACGTCGTGCGGGTCGACCACGCTAGCACCGCAAGCGAGCTCGTCTCCATCGGTCAAGATGAAGAAAGCCGCACCCTCACCCAGGCTGTGCGATGGTTTGCTGAAGACCGTGTGCTGCTCGATGGAGCGCGCACCATCATCTTTCGCTAGCTAACCGTGTCGAGCCTCTCAAGCAGTCGGTTGGTCGTGCGCACGTCGCCATACCCGGCCGCGCTGAAGCACTCGACCAGCGACGTCACGCTGATCAGATTCTTGCCGCCCACGTTAATCCCGCGAAGCAGCGCTACATATTTTGCCATCCTCTAGTGCAGCCGCTCCCAGTCGAGGCGGTTCTCCCACGAATAGCGGTAGTAGTCGGCGAACCTCAATTCGGATGCCGCAGCCTCATCCACAATCACCGTCACAGTGGAGTGCAACTGAATTGCCGATCCCGGCAGGCTCGCCGTCACCGGACCCTCCACAGCACCCGCGAGCGCCGCGGCCTTTGCCTCGCCGAACGCGATCAGCACCAGGTGCCCAGCGCGCTGAATTGTGCCGAGCCCCTGCGTGACACAGTGCGTCGGTACCTGCTCGGGCGAATCAAAGAACCGCGCGTTGTCGAGACGGGTCTGCTGAGCGAGAGTCTTCACCCGGGTGAGTGACGCAAACGACGACCCCGGCTCATTGAAACCGATGTGACCCGTCGAGCCGATCCCCAAAATCTGCACATCAACACCACCCGCCGCAACAATCGCCCGCTCATAGTCAGCCCCAGCGTTCTCCACCGGACCGCTCTCGGCCGGCACCTGCACCAGAGACGGCGTCAACCCGAGCGGCTCAACAACTTCCCGAGTGATCACCGAACGGTAGCTCTGGGGGTGCCCAGCAGGCAATCCAACATACTCATCGAGAGCAAACCCCCGCACAGCAGAAAGATCGAGGGCGCGAGCCGCGAGCGCAGACCACGTCGTCAAGGGGGTCGACCCTGTTGCTAGGCCGAGTACGGCATCCGGTGTTCGACGCACGAGTGCCTCGATGAGGTCTGCGGCAACCTCGCCGGCGGCCTCTTTCGACTCAACAATTACTACTTCTGCCATGGAGATACTGTCTCACGTACTGTGCACGCTGCGCACAGTGGTCCATCCGTAATTCGCCCGCTGAGAATGCTCCTGAAGTCGCCGGCTAAGTATCTGCTTCACAGCGGCGCTCGGTCATACTTAAACCCCAACCATTCCACTGGAGCCCCATGCGCAGCCTCGCCGACAACAAGACCGCCACCGCCCTCTTTGCCGGAGTGACCCTCGTCGGAGCGCTTTCCGCGTGTTCCTCTCCCGCCACCGGAACCGGTTCATCGGTGAACGGCGGTGTCCCCGCCGCAACCAGCGGCGACTACACCGACGGCACCTACACGGAGACCGGCGACTACACTTCTCCCAACGGTGCCGAAAAAGTGGAAGTCACCCTCACTCTCGCAAGCAACGTCATCTCTGAGGTCACGGTCGTTGGTTTCGGTGAGAGCCCCAACTCCAAGCAATTCCAAGGCGAATTCATTGATGGAATCGCCGCCGAGGTCGTCGGCAAAAACATCGACGAGCTCTCGGTCGACAAGGTAGCCGGCTCCTCACTCACCAGTGGCGGCTTCAACAACGCCGTCGATGCCATCAAGGTAGACGCTCTCGCCGAGTAGTACGTTCGAGGCCATTGGTGCGCCCTGGCAGATCGACACGGCACAGCCGCTGAGCGCTGAGGCAGACGCCGCCATCCATGCGCGCATCGACGACTTCGACCGCACCTACTCGCGCTTCCGCGACGACTCCCTCGTCAGCACCATCTCTCGCACCCCCGGCACCTACCGTTTTCCCGTGGATGCCCCGCCCCTGTTCGAGCTCTACCGTCGCCTCTACGACACAACCCGCGGGGCGATGAGTCCGCTCGTCGGCCGCGCCCTCGAAGAACTCGGGTACGACAGCACCTACTCGCTGAGACCCAGCGCGACACGGACACGCGTGCCCAACTGGAATGAAGCCCTCAGCTGGAACGGCAGCGAACTCACCACCCTCACCCCTGCGCTGCTCGACATCGGAGCGGCAGGAAAGGGCTACCTCGTCGATCTCGTTGCCGAGGTGCTGCGCGAACACGGCGTCGACACCATGACCGTGGATGCGAGCGGAGACATTCTGCATCGCAGCAAAACGCCACTGCGGGTCGCGCTGGAACATCCACTCGATGTCAGCACAGCCATCGGGGTTGTGACTGTGCAGAACCAAGCAATTTGTGCGTCTGCGCCCAACCGACGGGCCTGGGCCGGTCTTCATCACATCCTTGACGCTCACACCGGCCTCCCGACCGATCGCATCATCGCCACCTGGGCAGTCGCCGCAACCGCGTTGGAGGCAGATGGGCTTGCCACCGCACTGTTCTTCGCCAAACCGGCAGAACTGGCCGCGGAGTTTGAGTTTCACTACGTCCGCATGTTTTCCAGCGGGCGAGTAGAGTACTCGCCAGACCTCAATGGGGAGCTGTTCACACAAGGAGCAGGCGTATGAAGCGCTGGCTAGACCGCACACTCGGCTCAATCGTGATGTACAAACTCGTGCTGATGTCGCTCATGCTAATCGCGATTATCGCTATCGTGCTCGCGTTCTTCGAGCTCATATCTCCCGACCCGCTCGCTCTGCTCGCAAGCCTTCCCGTTGCTCTCGCCTTCAGCTTTGTCACGAGCTGGCTTGGCGCCCGAATCGTGCGGCAGCGCGCCCACCTTGAGTCATCACTCATCACTGGACTGTTGGTGTTCTTCATCATGGCCCCCAGCCTCGAAATCATGGGGTTGCTGGGCATCGCGCTTGCCTCGACCATTGCCGGGGCATCCAAGTTTCTGATCGCATTCCGTGGACGCCATATTTTCAACCCGGCAGCGATCGGCGCCTACGTTTTCATCTTTGTGCCTCTAGGTTTCCCGACCTGGTGGGTGGGCACACCACTGCTGCAGCCGTTCATCGTCGTTGCCGCGTTTCTGATTCTGTATCGCACTCAACGCCTCGATCTGGGCGTGGTATTCGTCGTCGTCGCAGCCAGCATCCGTATCGCCCTCACAATCGCAGGAGGTGGGTCCCTCACCGACGCGCTCAGCTTCACCTTCGCATCCTCGCAACTCATCTTCTTCGTCGGCTTCATGCTCAGTGAACCCCTCACTCAGCCTCCGCGCCGCTGGCAACGACTCAGCATAGCGGTGGTGGTGGCGCTGCTCTTTGCCATCCCGTTCTCCATCGGCCCCCTCTACAGCGACCCGCTGCTCGCCCTGCTCATCGGCAACCTGATAGCCTTCTTCTTCACACAACGCCGAACGATTCGGATGACGCGGGTCGAAACAACCGAGATCACGCCCGGAATCTGGGAAGTTACCTTTGCCCCGCACCGCCCCATCACGTTCCGTGCGGGCCAATACATTGAGTTGTCACTGCCGCACGCGTCTGCCGATTTCCGTGGGGTTCGTCGCTACTTCACCATCTCCTCGGCACCGGATGCCGGGGCCACCCTCTCGGTGACGATTTCGGTCTCAGAAAAGTCGAGCAGCTTCAAGACGGCGCTGTTGGCACTCCCCCGTGGGTCCCAGGTCACCGCGACCGGAATTTGGGGAGACTTCGTTTTGCCGCGCGATACCGCAGAACCGCTTCTTCTTGTGGCCGGAGGAATCGGTATCACCCCATTCGCGAGTCAGCTTGCGCACGCCCACTGCCAAGCAGAGGGTCGGGATGTTGTCGTGGTTTATGCGAGCTCAAGCAGCGAACCGCTGCCGTTCAGTGACGTGCTCAGCGACGCCAGCGCACGCGTAATTGTGTTCGGGCCGCAGCCCGCCGAGGCATTGCCGGCCGGGTGGGAACTCGGTGGCGAGGGCCGGATGAGCGGCGACGCACTCTCCACGCTTGTGCCCGATCTGGCCAGCCGACGCGTCTACCTTTCGGGACCGCCAGCACTCGTCAACGATCTCAAGTCGGCTCTGCGCACTAACGGGGCTCGGCGCATCCATACTGACTACTTCTTGGGGTACTAGGCCCTAACGAGCCCGGCTGCCCAACTTCAGGGCGCGCAGCGAGTTGAGGATCGTCACAAGATCTACTACTTCTTGTAAACCGGCGCCCACAATTGCGGGGAGCGCTCCCGTCATCGCCACTAGCATGAGTGCAACGCTGATCCCGATCCCCATCCAGATGCTTTGGAGCGCGATGAATACGGTGCGCTTGCTGACAGACACCGCATCGACCACACGGTAGAGATCGTCCACAAGAATCACAATGTCGGCAGATTCGCTGGCCGCCGTTGAGCCTTTCGCTCCCATCGCGATTCCCACATTGGCGGCGGCAAGCACGGGTGCATCATTGACTCCATCTCCCACCATGACAACGGGCCCCGGGGTGATCGAATGCACGATCCGCACTTTGTCTTCCGGGAGGCATTCGGCATGAACTTCACTGAGGTTTAAGTCTTCGGCCACTTTCTGGGCCGTCTGCTCGATATCTCCGGTCACCATTAGGGTCTTCTGGACGCCCAACGCCCGCAGATCGCGCAGCATCTTGGGCGCTTCCTCACGCACAGCATCGCGCAGAATGATTGCGCCAGCGAACTGGTCACCGACGGCCACATACACGGCCGCTTCACCGCTCGACAACTCGAGCCGGACGAGATCGGACGCCTGTTGTGCGACGAACGCAGGCTTGCCTACGGTGACAACTTCGGAACCGATTCGTGCCTGAACTCCGTGAGTAGCAACTTCGCGAGCGTCGGCAACGGTGGGCAATGTGTAGCCGCGGTTTTGGGCTTCCGCAACGAGTGAGGCTGCGAGCACGTGTGAGGAGTATTGTTCTGCCGCAGCGACCAGTGTGAGTAAGGCTTCTTCGCTTCGTTCTCCTTCTGGCCGGATGGCGACCACTTCGGGGGTTCCGCTCGTCAGGGTGCCAGTCTTATCAAAGACGACAGTTTTCGCCCGTGCCAACACTTCAAGCGTGCCCGCGTTTTTGATGACCACCCCGTGCGCGGATGCGCTCGACATTCCGGCCATGAATGCGACCGGCGCGGCAATCAACAGCGGGCACGGGGTGGCAACGACCAATACTTCGGCGAACCGTGTGGGGTCTCCCGAGAGCCACCATGCAATCCCCGCCAACGCGACGGAAACGAACGTGAATGGTGCAGCGTAGCGGTCCGCGAGCCGCACCAGGGCGGGCTTGCTGGCGGCTGCTTCGCTGACCAATTGCACGATCCGCTGATATTGGCTTTCGGATGCGAGTGCTGCGGCCGTCACGGTGACCGCTTCCGGCCCGTTGACGGAACCGCTCAGCAGAAGATCGCCGGCCACCTTGTCAACCGGCATACTTTCGCCGGTGAGGGATGATTCATCTACCACGGTCGCCACAGAAACAAGCACCGCATCCACGGGAACAATTTCAGAGGGGCGCACGACGAGACGCTCGCCCACCGTCACGTCGGTAACTGGAACGTCGACGAGTTCGCCGCTGTCGTCAAAAATATGGGCAATCTGGGGAACGCGGCTCAACAGTGCTTTCAGTTCACGCTGCGCTCGGCCGGCGGCGAAGTCCTCGAGAGCCTCACCCCCGGTAAGCATCAGCACGATGACGATGCTCGCCCAGAATTCGCCGACGAGCACCGTCGCAATGATTGCGGTGACGGCAAGAACGTCGAGACCAAACTCTTTGCGGAACAGGCGTCGAATCATCGAGACTGCTTCGCGCGCTGCAACCACCAGGGAATACCCCGACAGCAACCACGGCACGACAGCGGATGCCGAAGTCCAGTTCAGTGCGAGGCCAACCACCCCAACAACCACCGTTAGCGCCACGAGCGGATACCGGCGCACAGCGGCCACGAGAGTTGTCATGCTCTTGTTGTACTCGCAATCGCAGCATCCGGCCAGCAAGTTCAGGCTGCCCTTACTATCGCAAGGATCAGCAGTGAATAAAGTTACTTGCCGTTACGGAAAGAAACCTATAGTCTTTCCGCTGTGGAAAGTAACTTTGATTCCCTGTCCCGCAGCGAAGCCATCAATAAACTGGGCGAGCTGACAGCCGACCGCAATCGGCTAGCGGACAGCATCCGCGTTCCTTGGCCTCTCCTGGCTGGCTTCGGAGCGGTTGCTGCCTGGTGGGTCGGCGCGGCTGCCACAACCTCGCCGGGTGAGAACTTTGAACCGCCCGCGACCAGCGGGTTAGCTTTTGCCATCCTTTTCGTGATCGCCTACCTGATCCAAAGAGAAACCGGCATCCGATTCAAACGGATGGGATCGCGCGCGGTGCTGGCTATGGTCGGGATCCTCTTCGGTTGCTTCACGCTATTCAGCGTTTCTCTCGGGTTGGTATCTTTGGGGATGCAGTGGGCGGTCTCTTTCACCAGCGTTGTCGCGTTCACCCTAACCACGTGGCTAACCGCAGTCGCGTACCGCTCTGCAGCAGAAACCCTCCGGCGTGGATAAGGTGCGCTTCGACGACGTCATCCATGCACCGCTGCGCCTGCGCATCAGCGGGCTGCTCCGCCCCGTCGACAAACTCGATTTCGCGGTTCTCAGGAATGCACTGGACGTCTCAGATGCCACACTCTCGAAGCATCTGAAAACCCTAATCGGGGCGGGATACGTCGTCTCAGACAAGGCATCGACGTCGGATCGTGGCGATGCTCGACGCGTCATGTGGTTGTCGCTGTCGCCCGCCGGAAGATACGCCTTCGATGCGCACGTTCGAGCGCTTCAGGAGATAGCCGGCGCAGTCACAACGGATATCTAACGCTCCGCCAATTAAGCCGCCGCCGTTCGCGGCAACCCCTTACGAAACGATATCCGCTCACCTATGCTGAGACGGTGATGACCATCCACGCTGCGCCCGTTACGTCGCCCCTTCCGGGTGTGTCGTTACGCGTCTCAATGCGACGGTTCTTCGACCGGGCGTTCAGCCTGCGTGGTCGCGCCAGCATCAGCGAATACTGGTGGTGGATGCTCGTGAATGTGCTTGCGCTCACCATCACGCAGCTCGTCATTCCCGCCATCATCTTGGGCCGCAACTTTCAGGCGACCATCACGGTTAGCCCCTTTGGCTCCTGGGCCCTCGCTCCCATTGAACTCTTCACTTGGAACAGCCAAGGAGCGGTCGACTCACCGGCCGTCGCGGTACTCTCGATCATTGGCGGCGGGTGGGTGTTGGCTACCGCAATCCCCGGTTTCACTGTCGCGGTGCGTCGCCTTCACGATTCAAACCTCTCCGGCTGGTGGGTGCTACTGGCTCTTACCCCGCCGGGTCCAATCATTCTGTTCTTCCTCGCGGCGCGCCGCCCGCGTATCGAGGGTGTCCGCTTCGATTAGCGATTGTTGCGCTCAGAAATAGCGGAGCGCAACTACACTCCTGAGCCCGCCGGATCTCGCCACATGGTGTTTACTGCTGGCCGACCCGGGGCAACCGGGATGCTGGCGTGCACGCGGAATCCCGCCGATTCGTACCGGTGGTCATTGGCCCCATTGCTCGACTCTAGATAGGTTCCGATTCCTTGAGCATCGGCCTCTTCCACAAGGTGGGCTAGCAACGCCATCCCAATTCCGTGACCGCGTGCCCGATTTCGAGTGCCCAGCATAGAAACATACAGGTGCGGAGTGTCGACGGGGCGAGCATGCTCGAATCGTTCAAAAAGTCCGTTGACCGCATCGGCGTGATCTCCGAGAAGATCACCAAGAATGCTCGGGAATCGTTCCGCATCCGCATCCGACATTTCGTTGATTCCGGGCCCAAAAGCGGTGACGACAGCACCGAAACCGGCGGTAAGCCAGACGGCGTCATTGGCGATGGCATGAGCGACGGTCATCCGGAAGATGACAGCGTGCTGGGCCGCGCGCGCCTCCGGGTCAGGAAAGGCCCAACTCCAGACCGGGTCCTCATCGAACGCCTCGACAAGGGTGCCCACCACATCCGGCAAATCTGCCGGGGTGGCTAGCCGCGTTGACCGCGCGGCGTCGACTCGCACCGGATCCGCGCCACCACTCATCGCCGTCATGTGTACAGCATACGATGGCGTTCCCGACGGCCTGACAGCGCAGATTTAGAGCCGCGATCCCGGAGTGTCACCCTCCGAATCCACCTCAAGGTCGTCGAGCTCCTCCAAGAACGCACTGTTCTCAAACTCGCCCGAGATCATGCGCGCGCTGAGCGTCTCACTCTCGTCCAGTAGAGCGGTCAGCGCATCCTCGAGGTCGCTGTCAATAGGCTCGCGCTCGTCGATAACAGCACGCAAGACTGCGCGACGCACGAGCTCACGCGCAAAAGAGCCCGTGACGCCCTCCGCCCGATCAGCAGCGGCCGTCACCGCCTGCGCACTGAACGGAGTTCCCGACGCAAAGTGCGCGAAAAGCCGTCGCCGTTCCTCGACGCCGGGGCGCGGAAGCTCAATCGCAAGGTCGACCCTGCCGGGCCGCTGCACGAGGGCCTCCTCAAGTACCGCTACGCGGTTAGTGGTCAGGATGAACGCGATGTCAGCATCGCCATCGAGCCCCTCCAAAGCGTCAAGCACCGCAAACAATAGTGGCTGAGACCCGTCATGTATGTCGCGATCCTCCGCAACGAGATCAACATCCTCGAGAACCACAATGCTCGGCTGAAGCGATCGCGCCAAACGTGCAGCCTCCGTGATGAACCGGATCGATTGCCCGGTCAGCACTATCGAGGTCACCCCGTGCGCTTCACTCAGCAGGTGGCTGACGGTCAGTGTCTTGCCCGTTCCGGGAGGCCCGTAGAGCAGCACCCCGCGTTTGAGGTGCGCGCCCAACTCGCGCAGTCGATCGGCGTGCTCACGCACCCCAAGAACGTGTTCGCGCACCCGGGCTAAGGTTCCCTCGGGCAGCACAATGGCATTCGCCGGAACGCTCGGACGTGGCAAGAACTTAGCGCTGGCCACACCATAATCCGCGTCGGCCACGGTGTACGCCAGCACCTGCCCACGAAGCACGCTATGGGCATCCATTTCGACGCGCAGTCGGTCGATGAACGCGGATGCCGCCGTGGGTTTCTCAGTGAGCACCTCAATACGACCAAGGTTCTGCCCGTTGACCGGGTCGGCGGCACGCTGCAGAACGGCAAACCGAACACCGTCAACGGTGATGAGTCGCAGCCCAAACGCCACGGCTGAGATTTGCCGCCCATAGGCAACATCGACCGCTTGGTAATCGACCGGACCCACATCAAAACGGATGTGCGAGCTCGTGATGATGTCAACGAAGTTCTCAAAATTCTTCTGCCGGCCGCCACCCACGCCCAACAGTCGGCTTGAGTCAGCGAGCGCCTCGAGCGCGGCGTCGAGGTCAGCGAGTCGGTGACTGGCGATAGACTCTTCGACCGCCGACAGCGTACTCGCGTCGACGTGGAGGTGTTCGCTCACGAGGAGCCCGAGCGGTGTCTGAACCGCACCGTCGTCACCGGCAAGGTTCACCATCCGGTCAACGAAACGGCGAAACAACCGTGCGAAATCGCGGTCATCAGCCGTCGCGTTGCCTGTCAAGTCGTCAGCCGACGGTGAAGTGTCAGAGTTCATGAGACTCATGATAGCTACGCTCGCATGCTGTCTGGTGATTCTCCCCCTCTAGGGGTGACGGACCCCGGCGCCCGCCAGAACAGCCACATACCCTTCTCGGTAGCTGGGGTAAGTGAACTCAAATCCTGATTCTCTCAGCCGAGTATTGCGGCAACGCTTGCCCTGACCTCTGCTGCCACCATCGGCATCTGCTGCAACCGGGGGCACCGGTCGGTCAAGGCTGCGCGCCAGAAACTCGACAATCTCGCGCTGGTCGGTCGGGCAGTCATCCACACCGATGTAGACGGTCGCTGGCTCAGCATTCATGGTGGTCAGGTGCACGATCGCTGCCGCCGCATCATCACGATGGATCAGATTAGTGAAGCGTGGTTCAGGCGACATCGTCTCAACCCCTTCGCGGACGCGGTCCACCTGTCGAGTGCGACCGGGGCCGTAGATTCCACCCAGACGCAGAATCGTCGCGGCGGGGATCAACTCAAGCAACAGATCTTCTGCTTCTCGCAACACGATCGCGGTGGGCGAGATGGGTTCAGCGGCGGTCGACTCATCGACCCAGCTGCCGTCAGTGACGCCGTACACGGCCGTGGATGATACGTATACGACACGCGGTGGCACAGCGCAGTCGCGATGGATGGCCGTTGCGAGGGTGCGCACACTGTCAACGTACGCCCTCCGATACCCATCGACGCTGCGTTCATCCGGACTCATCGCAATCATCACGATGCTGGTATCCACTGGAAGCGTGGGCACCCCGCCCGAGAGGTCAACCGACTGGCCTTCGATCTCGGACGGCAGCTTCTCTGTTGACCGTCGCAACCCAATCACGCGGTGCCCTCGCGCCGCGAAACGCAGCCCAGTTTCGGTACCCAGATCACCACAGCCGGCAATTACAACGGTCATTTCAGTCTCCTCGGATCACGCTGCACATCTCCCCCTCGGCCGAATCGAGGGGCGATACTCGCTTAGGCCAGACGCGCCGCGAGGTTCTTGTCGAGGGTGTCGAGGAACTCTTCGGTGGTTTCCCACTTCTGATCCGGCCCGACGAGCAGCGCCAGGTCCTTCGTCATATGGCCCGCTTCAACACTCGTGATGACAACATCTTCGAGGGTTGAAGCAAAGTCGATGAGTTCCTGGTTGCTGTCGAGCACGCCACGGTGGGCCAGTCCACGGGTCCACGCGTAGATCGAGGCGATCGGGTTTGTGGAGGTGGGCTTACCCTGCTGGTGCTGGCGGTAGTGACGCGTCACGGTGCCGTGAGCTGCCTCCGCTTCGACGACCTTTCCATCTGGTGTTGCCAGTACGGAGGTCATGAGGCCGAGTGAACCGAAGCCCTGAGCGACGGTGTCGGACTGCACATCGCCGTCATAGTTTTTGCAGGCCCAGACGTAGCCGCCCTCCCACTTCATGGCGGATGCGACCATGTCGTCAATGAGGCGGTGCTCATAGGTGAGCCCAGCAGCGTCGAACTTGTCTTTGAACTCGGCCTGGAAGATCTCTTCGAAAATGTCCTTAAAGCGTCCGTCGTAGGCCTTGAGGATCGTGTTCTTCGTCGAGAGGTACACGGGATAGTTGCGGGTGAGGCCATAGTTGAGGCTGGCGCGAGCGAAGTCGACGATTGAGTCATCGAGGTTGTACTGCACCTGGGCGATGCCGTCGCCGGGGGCGTCGTACACCTCAAACTTCATCGGCTCTGAACCATCTTCGGGTGCAAACTCTACTGTCAGCTTTCCCTTGCCCTTGAACCGGAAGTCGGTGGCACGGTACTGGTCACCGAAAGCGTGACGGCCGATGATGATCGGCTTATTCCAGCCCGGCACCAACCGCGGAATGTTGGAGATGATGATGGGCTCGCGGAAAATAACACCACCAAGAATGTTGCGGATCGTGCCGTTGGGACTGCGCCACATTTTCTTGAGACCGAACTCTTCAACGCGGGCCTCATCGGGCGTGATCGTTGCACACTTCACTCCAACACCGTGCTTTTGGATGGCGTGGGCTGCGTCGATGGTGATCTGGTCGTCGGTTGCGTCGCGGCTTTCGATGCCGAGGTCGTAGTACTCGAGGTTGACGTCGACGTAGGGGTGAATCAGGGTTTCCTTGATCCGGTGCCAAATAATGCGCGTCATTTCGTCGCCGTCGAGTTCGACGACGGTGCCTTCTACCTTGATCTTGGACAAGCTTTGCTCCTTAGTTAGTGGCCTCTACCAGCTTACTCTTTTTCTTAACTATCTCGACATCGAGATACCTTGGCGCATCTGTCTACCGCGGGTTAGCCTGTATTCATGGCTGAGCTACGACTTGAAGAATTATCGGCAAACACCATTGTTGCCGCGAACAACCTCTCGCTGCGGCGCGGCCAAGAGCAGTTCGTTACGCCACCGTCTTATGCGATCGCCGACGCGTTCATCGACCCTCTAACGTCGTGGCCACGTGTCGTACTCGACGGCGACAAGGTTGTTGGTTTCATCCGCGGCAATTTTGATCCCAACGCTTCGCAAGAAGAATTCCGCAGCTGCATCTGGCGTGTGAGCGTCTCCGGTGACGCTCAGGGTGAGGGCGTTGGCCGCTTTGCTGTGAAGGCTCTCGCCGAAGAGGCCCGCAGTCGCGGCTTCGACCGAATTACCGCGATCTGGGAAGAGGGCGACGACGGCCCCGGAAAATTCTTCCTGAGAGTCGGTTTCACGGTTGTTGGGGAGACCCAGTACGGCGAGAAGCTCGGCGAATACACCCTCTAGGCCTCTCGCTACGCCATCGCAACCTCGACCGTTCATGCTCAGCGACACGTGAGTGCAAGCACCACCTTCGTGAACGCAGCTAACGACGACTTCGTCAGCCGCGTGCTTGCCGTGGTCGAAGCGATTCCGCCCGGTCACGTGATGACCTACGGCGATGTCGCCGCAACCATCGGCTTACGCGCAGCACGAGCCGTCGGGACTGTCATGGCCCGCTACGGCTCAGACGTGACGTGGTGGCGCGTGATTCGCTCGGGCGGGCATCCACCCATCGCTCACGAAGACCGCGCCCTCAAACACTACGAAACAGAATCAACACCCCTGAAATGGATGCCCGACGGCAGCTATCGCGTGAACCTCCGTCTCGCGCGCTTTCGCCCCTAGACGAGCGAGTCGCGCCAGGCTGCGTGCAATTGCGCGAACTTTCCCGTGCCCGAGATGAGCTCCTGCGGGGTGCCGTCTTCGATCACGCGCCCATGTTCCATAACGAGAACGCGGTCAGCAATCGCGACCGTCGACAAGCGGTGCGCGATGATGATGGCGGTGCGATCGGAGAGCAGCGTTTGAAGGCCAGCCTGCACAAGACGTTCACTCGGAATATCGAGCGAAGCGGTTGCCTCATCCAGAATCAGCACCACGGGATCAGCAATGAATGCCCGCGCAAACGACAGCAGTTGCCGCTGTCCAGCACTCACTCGCCCACCGCGCTTGTTCACATCGGTGTCGTAGCCGTTGGGCAACGCTTCGATGAACTCGTGCGCCCCGACCGCTTTCGCGGCCTTGATGATCTCCTCGCGAGTCGCATCCGGCTTTCCGAGCGCGATGTTGTCTGCCACGTTGCCCGAAAAGAGATAGGCCTCCTGAGTGACCATGACAATCGCACGGCGTAGATCCTTGGGATGCAGCTTGCGCAGGTCGACGCCGTCAAGCGAGACCGTGCCCTGGCTGGGATCGTAGAACCGCGAAATGAGCTTGGCAAGCGTTGACTTTCCGGCACCCGTCGTGCCGACCATCGCCACCGTTTGCCCGGCAGGCAACTCAAGGTCGAACTTCGGCAGAATCACTTTGTCGGAGTTGTAGGCAAACTCAACGCCGTCGAACTTCACGGTTCCGCTAGCCTTGCGCAGGTCGATCGGAGTCGTGGGGTCGGCAACACTCGGCCGCTCTTCCAGCACGCCAGAAATCTTCTCAAGCGCAGCAGCAGCCGACTGGTACGAGTTATAAAACATCGCCATCTCTTGCGCGGGCGCGAAGAACTGTCGCGCATAGAGCAGTGCCCCCAAGAGTGCGCCAATCGCGAGCTCGCCAGTAGAGACGCGCAGGCCACCCACGAGCAAAATCATTGCCAAAGCAACGTTTCCGATGAGAACGAGGCCAGGGTCAAAGATTCCGAACAGCCGGATGACGCGTGCGTTGGCATCCCGATAGTTCTCAACCAGCCCACCAAAGTGTTCGCGGTTGCGCTCCTCTTTGCGGAACGCCTTCACCGCACGAATACCGGTCATGGTCTCCACAAATTGCACGATCAGCTTGGCCGAGGCCGTGCGCGTTTCGCGGAAGTGCAGTTGCGAACGCAGTTGGAACCAGCGGGTCAGGAATGCCAGCGGAACAAGCGAGCAGAACAGCACAAGACCGCTCACCCAGTCGAGGGAGAACATCGCGATGGCGATAAACACCATGTAAAGCGCGCCCTGAACGAGCTGGTTGATGCCCGAGTCGAGCAGTTCACGGATGGCATCGAGGTCGCTGGTTTGACGCGCGATGATGCGCCCTGAGGTGTAGCTCTCGTGGAACTCGAGGCTCAACCGTTGAGTGTGCAAGAACACACGCTTGCGCAGGTCAAAGAGAATTGCTTGACTCACGCGCGCGCTCAGCACGGTATACCAGGCGATCATCGTTGCGCCGGCAATACCGGTGAGCAGGTAGGCGGCAACAGTGAGGATCAACGGCAGGCCATCACCATCCACAAGAGCCGGAAGTGCCCGGTCGATGCCAAACGCAATCAGGGCGGGACCCGCGACCTGCGCTGCGGTACTGACGACTACGACGACCATCGTGAGAATCACACGGGCGCGTAGCGGCGCGATAAGCGATCCGAGCAAGCGCAGCGAGCGCTGCCGAATCTGGCGGCTCTCATCCTTCGTGTAGTCGCTGCGTTCCTCGCCAGAGGTTCCCATTACGCTCATGAGCTGACCCCCTGTTCTTCCTCTTCGAGACTGGATATGACGTAGCGATAGTGGCTGCTGCTTGCGAGCAGATCGGAATGCGGTCCGACCGCGGTGACCTTGCCATCTTCGAGAAGAGCAACCCGGTCAGCAAGCATCACGGTCGAGGGACGGTGAGCCACGATGAGTCCCGTGGTTGAGCTCAGAATTTTGCGTAGTGCTGCTTCAACGAGTGCTTCGGTATCAACGTCGAGCGCCGACAGAGGGTCATCGAGCACCAGCACCGCGGGCTGTGCAGCCACAGCCCGAGCTAGCGCCAAACGTTGGCGCTGACCACCGGAAAGGCTTAATCCTTCTTCCCCAACGAGAGTGTCGAGGCCTGCGGGTAGGTCGTACACAAAGTCGGCCTGGGCGATACTGAGCGCTTCACGCAGTTCATCTTCTGTCGAATCGGGGCGACCCATGAGTACGTTTTCGCGCACACTCGACGAGAACAGCGTCGCATCCTCGAATGCCATCGCTAAATGTCGCCGAAGCTCTAGCAGAGTGAGATCCCGGATGTCGACTCCGTCGACGCTGATCGACCCCTCGGTGACGTCGTAGAGGCGAGTCGTCAGCGCAGTGAGCGTCGATTTTCCTGAACCTGTCAGCCCGACCAGTGCCATCGTCTCCCCCGGCTCAATGCGCAGGTTGACGCCATTGATGAGGTCGGGAACATTCGCCGGAGAATCGGGGTAGCGGAAGTGCACGTTGGTGAACTCAAGGCGACCCTCGCTCTCCGTGATCGTCTTCGGGTTCTCTGGGTCAGTAATGGGGTTCTCGGAATCCATCACTTCAAAGAAACGGTCGGCCGCAGTGCGGGTGTCGAAGGTCATCGACAACAAGAAGCCGATCGATTCAACTGGGAAACGCAGCACCGTTGCTGTCGCGAAGAACGCCACCAGATCTCCAGCAGAAATGTTGCCTTCAACGACAAGCCAGACTCCACCAAGCAGACCGAGCGCAAACGTGACATCGGGCACCAACAGCAGCCACAGCCAGATTCCAGCAACGGCTTGAGCTTTCTCGATCTCTGTTCCCCGGAGGCCCTCTGCCCGTACCGAGAATCCGGCGAGCGCGTGCTTTCCCCGACCAAACGCCTTCAAAACGCGGATGCCGTGAACGGCTTCTTCAACCGCGGTTGCGAGGTCACCGGTCTGGTCTTGACTTCGGCGGGCCACGACCGAGTACTTCTTTTCGAATACGTAGCCGTAGATCCACAGCGGAATGGAGCTGAGGATGAAAATGATCCCGAGAACCCAGGAGATGTTCACGAGGAATATGAGTCCAATGACGATCGTGAGCACGTTGACGACGAGCAACACGAGACCGAATGACAACCACCGGCGAATCAGGTTCAGATCACTGACAGCACGCGAGAGTAGTTGGCCACTCGGCCACCGGTCGTGGAAACTGACCGGCAGGTGCTGCAGGGTCATGTACAGGGTGTTGCGCATTCGGGCTTCAACGTGAGTTCCGGGGGTGAGCACAAAGTAGCGTCGCAACGCGATCATGATCGCCTCGACAATTCCCAGCCCCAACACGATGAAGAAGGCCGGCCAGATCTGGCTCGAGTCACCCGACTGCAGAGGTCCATCAACGAGGGAACGCAGCACCTGGGGAATCAAGAGCGCCACAATACCCGCCGCAAGCGCCGCAGTCATGCCCAGGTAAATATGCGGCATCGCCGGCTTTACGTAGGGGTAAAGACGGCGGATCGCCGCAAAAGTACCGACCGCTTTGGTGCTCTCAGGCTTGACAGACTGTTGTGACAACGTGGTTCCTTGACGAGAAGGGATCACCGCGAACGGGGATCGTGATTATTGCGGGTCGCTTCTTTCGCGGCCGTGAACTGCTGCAGCTCGTCGAGAGCGACGTCGGGCAGCCAGCCTTTTAGGATATGCCTGCTGTTACGCAATCACAATCGATATTCCTAAATTTTTTGACAGAGTCTCAACTCAGCGAATGCGCACCGAAAGGCACGTGACGCAGCCTTCCATCTTCTCAAACTCAGACACGTCAACCGTGACAACGCGATACCCGAGGTTTTCGATGAGTGCCGCAGTCTTCGGTGCAGACGATGACATGAGCACAGCATCATCCGACAACACCACGACAGCGGCGCCTTCGGCTTCGGGCACGGCCAAGAATCGGTCGTAAAGGTCAACGTTGTCGACTAGCTCGGCGAAACCAATAACAGTTCCGTCGGGCAGCGCGGTCACGCCACTTTTAAGATGCAAAACCTTCTCGACGGGAACCGCGATCAGTGAATAACCAAGCGGAGAAACGATGGCACGCAGTTGACGGATACCCTCAGCATTCGTGCGCCCGCCACGGCCGACGTACACGGTAGAACCAACCTTGAGCACATCACCGCCGTCGAGCGTGCCTGGCTGAGTGATTTCGTGAAGTTCAAGCCCGAGAGATGACACGCTCGCGCGAACAGCCTCGACTTCAGCCCTGCGGCTCTCGGCGCCGGGGCTCGTCAGCACGGCAACGTCACCAAAAATGACTACGGTGTCTTCGATGAACACCGAATCAGCAAGCTCGTCGGCTGCAGCAACCTCGATGGTCTCAAAACCGTTATCACGCAGTGCTGCGACGTAGCCGTCCCACTGCGCGTCGGCGAGGCCAGCATCCACGGCAACACGGTCAAGGTGAGTGAGCTCACCCTCACCCAAACGAGACGACGGTGGGCGAACTAGGGCGACTAGTCGCGTGGGCTGGACCGCACCAGCGACGACCGCATTCCACACTCGGCGACCCACAGTGATCGCTGCAATGGTGGTAACGACAACAAAGATCAGGTTGGTACCCAGAAGTGTCGCGAGGATGAACGTAAACGCTTCAGCATTTAGTTCAGCGCCCGTCGCAACAATTCCCAACGCTGTGCCCGCCACGGCCGAAACAACGCCGAGCACAAGGCCGACAACCGTTGCCGTGAACCAGTAGCGGTGAATCTCCAACGCAGCCACAAGCGAATACAGCACGAAAAGCACTGCGGCCATCGGCAAGAAGTACTCAGCAATCGCCGGCAGATTCTCTGCTGCTGCGCCATTTGCCGTAAAGAACGCCAAACCTGTTGCCAGATAGACGGTTCCTGCGACGGCAATTCCAGAACTAAACGCTGCGGCTAAACGCCGACCCACACTAATCATGGTCCCTAACTTATCGGTCAAAATATATACGTTTGCTCTACGCCCGAGGGCTTAGTGGAAGAAGTGACGCTCACCCGTGAAATACATCGTGACTCCCGCTTCAATAGCCGCAGCGATCACTTCTTCGTCGCGAATGGATCCCCCCGGCTGAACGACCGCGCGAACACCAGCATCGAGCAACAACTGCAAGCCATCGGCGAACGGGAAGAAGGCGTCACTCGCCGCAACCGAGCCGGCCGCACGGTCACCAGCACGCGAAATCGCCAACTGGCAGGAGTCGACCCGATTGACCTGCCCCATACCAACACCGACGGATGCTCCGCCGTGAGCCAGCAAAATAGCATTCGACTTCACCGCGCGCACTGCTCGCCACGCAAACTCGAGGTCCGCAAGAGTCTCAGCATCTGCGGCGTCGCCCGCCGCTAGCGTCCAGGTGGAAGCCGGCGCAAAGTGATTATCGAGCTGCTGTACGAGCATGCCGCCCGAAATCTGGCGAAGCTCACTACCCTCACGCGCATAACCGTCTGGCAACTGCAGCAGACGCAAATTCTTCTTGGCCTGCAAAATCTCGAGCGCTTCTGGCTCAAAGCCGGGGGCAACAACAACCTCGGTAAAGATTGGCGAAATGGACTCAGCGGCAGCCTTAGTGATGATGCCGTTGGCAGCAATCACTCCGCCATACGCCGAGATCGGGTCGCACGCGTGCGCCGCACCATGAGCTTCGGCGATCGTGGCCGCGGTGGCGATTCCGCACGGATTAGCGTGCTTGATGACCGCAACGGCGGGAGTCTCATGGTCGTAGGCGGCGCGCAGGGCGGCATCGGCATCCACGTAGTTGTTGTAAGACATCTCTTTGCCACCGAGCTGGGTGGCTTGAGCGATCCCGGCCGAGCCGGCTACTCCGTAGAGCCCTGCCTGCTGGTGCGAGTTTTCGCCATAGCGCAACACCGCGAGCTGGTCAGCCGCGACGTCAATGTGCGGGGGGGAGGCGGGGGCGGATGCCGCGGCATCCGAATCGCCCAGAAGGGCCCCGGTCATGAACCACTGCGAAACGGCGGTGTCGTAGGCGGCGGTATGGGCGAACGCCTGCGATGCCAGGGCATAACGCTGTGCGAACGTCGTTCCGTCTCCGGTAGCCGCAACGATGATGTCTGCATAACTCTCTGGGCTGGTGACGATCGCAACATTGGCATGGTTTTTGGCTGACGCGCGAACCATCGCCGGACCACCAATGTCGATCTGCTCAACGATGTCGGCGGGGGCAGCACCCGAGGCAACGGTCTCAACAAAGGGGTACAGGTTTACGACAACAAGGTCGAAGGCTTCGATACCGAGCTCGGCCAACTGCGTTTCATGCGACTCAAGGCGAAGGTCGGCCAGGATTCCCGCGTGCACCGCAGGGTGCAGAGTTTTAACGCGACCGTCAAGGGACTCGGGGAAGCCAGTGACACTCGACACCTCGGTAACGTCGTAACCTGCAGCCGCAATCGTCTTTGCGGTCGAACCGGTCGAAACTAGCTCGACTCCGGCTGCGACGAGCGCGCCAGCAAGTTCGAGGAGCCCTGACTTGTCGCTTACCGAAATGAGGGCTCGCGAGATAGGCACAATATCGCGTTCGCGAAAGTCAGCAGGGTTATGGCTTGGGCCGCTCATAAAGTTCAGAGTTCCTTTAGATTGATGCGATTGGTGGCGATGTCTTCGATCGTTTGCACAAGCAGCCGACGCTCGACCGGCTTGATGCGTGCGTGCAAATGTTCTTCGGTATCTCCGGGTTTGATCGCTACGCGCTCCTGCACGATGATCGGCCCGCTATCGACACCATTGTCGACCTTGATAACGCTCGCACCTGTCTCGGCTACGCCAGCGGCGAGAGCATCCCGCACCGCGTGCGCACCGGGAAACTCTGGAAGGTACGCCGGATGCGTGTTGATGATGTTCGGCGACAGCGCTTCGACCACGCGCGGCGGCAGCAACTTCATGAAACCGCTCAGCACCACAAGGTCGGCATTCCACACGTGAATCTGCTCAAGCAGTTCATCGCCCCACTCCTCACGACTAGCGAAGTTAGACATAGCAACCGAAAACGTGGGGATGCCGTAATGCTCGGCATGATCAAGCCCGTCAGCAACGCGGTCGGCACCGACCGCGAGAACGCGCGCAGGGAAGTCGGCGCTCTCTGCCGCTTCGAGTAGGGCGGCGAGGTTAGACCCGCCCCCTGAAATCAAGACAACGAGTGTGAGCACCCACCCAGCCTAGCGCTGCATGAACCCGTCATCTGCCCGCTCAGGGCGTGCTGAGGTCAACAGACCGAGGCCGGCAGCGACACTGAACTCAACGAAAGCCCACAGGGTGACCACCCAGGGCTGCGGACCAACATCATTGAGCCGACCAGGGCCCGCAGACCCTGCCGATGCCCACACGAGCAAGCCGATAATGGTTGCCGCCGTCAGGCCGATCCCCACAGCCACAATCGCGAGTTCGCGGCGACGCAACTCGCCCGCAATTCGCGGCCCCAATACTGCCGCAACCAAGAATCCGACAAGCACAGGGGCAAGCAATCCGGCAAAGCCAAATGCAAAGTCGCCCGTGGGCAGAGCACCAAGCACGGGGATCGCCGGAATTGGCCCCAGCGACGTAGCCAACGGTGACACTGTCGAACCAGTGCCGATGGCGAAGCCGGGCCCCACCAGCCACGACGCAGCCCACACAATAATGTTCGGCAAGAGCGCAATTTGGCCGAGCGTTACCGCGATTCCCCCCAGCACTTCGGTATGCAATGCCTCATAGAGCCTGATAATTTCGGCATACGAAGTGATTATCGCCAGCATTGTGGCAATTGAGGCGACCGTCAACAACCCGGCAGCCGCGATTGCGCCGCCCCGCAGCGACGTGGCAACAATTGTGCGCACCTGAGCCGGCCATCCAAGAACCCAACGACGCACCGGCCCAACAGCTCGACTCCTCGTGTTCACCACCTGGCTGCCAATGAGGAGGCCGACCGCAAAAACGACTGTCGGCAACAGCGTGCCCTGCCAGAGTGAGGGATGCGCGACCGGATGCAACGCCGAAAGAGTGACCACCAGCGACGCAGCCCCGAAAGTGGCCAGTGACGCGAACGTGCCCAGCAGCGCGTGCGACGTCTCCGCAACACGGCGGCCCGCCCGAACACCCAACAGCACCGTCAGCAATGCAAAGCCAAGCAGTGCCATGGTGATCGTCACCGGGGTGCTCGCCGCAGCAAATCCCAACGACTTCGAAACAGTCGGATCCAGAACCACCGTGATATCGACGCCATGGCCGACCAACCAAATGTCGACAGCCGCACGCCAGAACACAGTCCAATCGATCGCAAGACCGTAGTGGATGCCCCACAAGAGCGTGAGCGGAACCAGCGGTATTGCGATACCGATAGCGACCACCAAGAGAGCCTCAAAGGCGGCGAAGAGGAGGGTGAGCTGGCGATTCATGTCGATCGTGAGCGTACCCTCACTTTCCCGACAAAGTGCAGCGGCTGGCCGCCTGTGGGGGCGACCAGCCGCTGCTCTAGTTGTTCAGCGCGTTTCGCCTAGAAGACGATCCACACCCAATCGGTACGACTGGTTGACCCCGTCACGTTGTCTCCGGCTGGGGTGAACTCCGCACCGACTCGATGCACACCGCGGTCGAGTTTCGGCAGCTTCACCGTCACCTTTCCGTTGTCTGACTCTTCGAGTGTGATGGTGTCGACCGTTGTGCCATCGACAGTGATCATGACGGTTCCGGTAGCAGCCGCATCCGCACTTGTGGCAACGCGGACTGTCGCGTTGATGGTGTTCCACGAGAATGCGATGTGCTTGCTCACCGAGACGCTCACGCTTGAGCTGTACTTCACCATCACCGATTCTGAGGTGGCTGTGCCGTCCGGCAGGTTGCGCTTGCTTGCGGTGACCACAACTGTGATCGCCTTTCCCTCATCGCCCTGGGCAACCTTGTACTTCTTCTTGTCGGCACCCGGAATAGCGGTGCCGTCGGCCTGCCACTGGTAGCTGAATTTCAGCCCGTCGATATCCCACTCCCCCGGGTTGGCGGTGAGCTTCTTGCCAACGATCGGTTTGCCGCTGATCGACGGCAGCACGGTGTTTACCGGAGTTCCCGGCAGAACATCTTCTTGAGTAATTACCTCAAGCGCGGTGACGGCACCGGTGTCGCCATAGCTGATGAGGCCAAGGTAACTCGTGAAGGGTGCGAGACCCGCCCACGATGCGGTGTACGTCACTGCTTCGCCCTGCACGCCCGACAGCACCGCGGGGCTCAGCCCAATGGGCTCACCACCCGGCACAACCGCGTAGGTGCGGAGATCGAACGCTGTCGAAGGATTAGCAGCATAGACCGAGGCGATAACGAGGTAGTCACCGGGGGTCGGATCAGCAAGGTTCACTCGCTCATCGGCGTCGCCCGTGGCTGACTGCCAGCCTGCGATCGGCGTTCCAGCGTCATCGAGCAGGTACACGATCAGGTCGAGGTCGGCGGTGTCATCAATCGAGTCGAGATCGAAGCGCGCATAGGTTGTGCCCTCCGGCACGGTCATTGCGTACTCGAATTCGTCACCGCTGGCTCCTGAACCAGAGTGCTCCGTTTCGGTTCCCGTGGGGTCTTCGTGGAAGATTCCCGCGCTGAGCCCGGTCGTCGCGAGGGGGATGTCGCCGCTACCGCCCGGAGTCACCGTCACGTCAACAGCACCATAGGTTCCGGTGCCGCTGGCAGAGTCCGGAGCAACGATGGTTACGGGTCGCACCGCGATGGGGCTGTGCGCGACTGTGTCTCCGCTGGTCCAGACGAGCGTTCCGGTGGTGAACTGGTCGAGCGGAGCATCCGTTCGACTGAAGGTCACCTCGAAGCTTTGCGTCTCCCCCGCAGCGCCAAACGTGAGCGTTGAGGGCGACACCGTCGCGTTGATTCCGGGGATCGAGATTGATGCTTCGAAGGTTCCCGCCTGAGTGGAGGTAACCGTGCGAGTGATCGTCTCTGGGGCGGTCAACGAACCGATACCGATGGAAGCCAAGTTGAGATTGCTGGGATCGATTGCGACGACTGCGGGGTCGAGCACGTCGTAGCCTGCGCCCTCAATGTAGGACAGCCAATCGCCGATGCCGTTCAGGTAGAGCAGTCCAGGTTCGAAGAACTTGGTCGGATCAATGTGGCCAGCGCCCTGAGTGAACGGATCGGTTACGGGGTTGCCGTCACCATCTACCGTGTCGTAGGCGGTGGTCATGAACGCGGATTTGATTTCGGCTGGTGTCGCGTTGGGGCGTTCGCCAAGGTAGAGCGCGGCGAGTCCAGCAACGTGGGGCGATGACATCGAGGTTCCTGACAGCAGCTGGAAGGTCGGTTCTGCTCCTTCAGCGTTGGCGCCGGCGGCGAGGATTCCCACGCCGGGTGCCGATACGTCTGGCTTGATGATGTCGCTGCCGTCAGCTTCAACCGGGCCGCGCGACGAGAAGCCGGCAACCTGCGGTGTCGGCGGTTGGTAGTCGGTCTCGTTACCCGTCGTGAACGTTGCCGTTGCACCCTCAGTTGCCGCATACGCGAGCACTTGGTCGTGGTAGCGGGCATCCAAGTGCACGGTAGGAATCACGTGGGTGTCGAGGTCTGTCGAGCTCGGCGTGACGTTCACGAGAACAACACCAATACCGCCAGCGCGAGCAACCTCAGCCGACTTGTCGACGCGAGCAACTACGCCGCGCTCACAGACCACGATCTTGCCTTCGACGAGAGCGGGATCGAGAGTATCTGCCAAGCACAGGTTGGGGTCAACCGCAGCGGTGAGCGCGACATCCGCGGCGTTCACGAGCGCGCCAGTCAGCGGCTCAGCAGCAGGGTCGAGGTCAACGGTGATGGAGGCACCAGCGAATGCTTGACCGTTGCCGAGGGTGACGGTGGCTTCATAGTTGGGGATGGTGCTTGCAGCAACAGTGGTGATCCACGGTGCTGCGTTGTCGAGCGTTGTTGCACCGGGGCCGTCGTTACCGGCCGAAGCAGCAACGAAAATGCCGGCAGCTGCAGCACCCAAGAATGCCTGATCGGTCGGTGAGACGGTGCTGCTGGCAGCTCCTCCACCGATCGAGTAGTTGATCACGTCAACGCCATCAGCAACAGCCTGGTCGATTGCGGCCAGAAGGTCAGTGGATGCACAGCCGTCGTCCGTGGTATCGACAGGGTCGGGTCCGCTCCAGCAGACCTTGTAGGCGGCAATCTTGGCGGCGGGGGCAATACCGGAGAAGTATCCGAGGGGGTTTCCGCCAACGGTGGCGTCGACCTCGAGGTTTCCGGCTGCCGTGCTCGCGGTGTGCGAACCGTGTCCGTCGCCATCTCGCGGGGAAACATATTCACCAACGCTAGCGTCGCCAAGGTTTCCGGCACCGAAGCCGTCAACGAAGTAGCGAGCGCTAATGACCTTTGTGGTGCAGTCGTCGGCGGCGAATTGCTCGCCCACAACACACGCTCCGCTAAAGGTTTGCCCGTCCGCTTTCTGGAACATGATCGAGTCACCGTCACGGTAAGGCGCAGCGCCCGGCGCAGTGCCGAGTGGGTTACCAGAGAAGGCGGGGTTCTCGGGAGCGAAGCCGGTGTCGAGCACACCGACAACGATGCCTTCGCCGGCGGTTTCTGCACCACCAATGGATGCCCACAGTCCGTCGGCCCCTTCGAGGCCGAGGAACTCTGTTGACCGCTGTGCTGCTGTGATCTTCTTCAGCTCATCGGGCACGATCGACGCAACCAACTTGTTTGCAGAAAGCTCTACCGCCTGCGCAGCCGTGAGGTCTGCGGCGAAGCCGTTGGTGGCCAACGTGTAGGAGTACTCGATGTCAGCGCCGACGGATGCCGCGGCATCCTCTTGCTTCTCGGTTAAGTACTCGGTGTAGTCCTGCACTACTTGGCGGCGAGGGTTGAGTTGCTCCCCGTCGGGTGGCGTCGTGGCGTCAAAGCCGCGAACTCCTCCGTCGTAGGTTGCTGCAGCCTGATCCACCATGGTGACGATGTAACGCCCAGGGGTGAATTCAGTTTGGCCGCCGCCACCAATGGATGCTGGTGCAGCTGTTGCGCCGAGTGCGGCGCCGGTAACCAGAGAGGTTGCAACGAGCGTTGTCGCCGCCACAACCGAGATAAATCTTCGAATGCTCACGAATGTTCCTATTCTTCGTTGAATGGGACCTGCTAATGGAAATCGGTACTGCTGATCGGCGGTCGGGCACTCACCACGTGCAAATATATGCGCTGTCTACCCCCCTACGGGGGTCTCTCAAATGCCATCGTTACCGAAACGTGACACATTGTCCGCTCTTTGGGGGACGTCGTTAAACGACACAAGCGCCACGCGTCTCAATGACGGGCGGCGCTTGTGTTTAGCGAGCTGAACGAGCCAGCAGCGTGTGATTGTTACAGCGTTGCGAGAATTTCGCGCATGAGCTTGGCTGCTTCAGACGGTGTCTTGCCGACCTTCACACCGGCAGCTTCAAGTGCTTCCTTCTTGGCTTGAGCGGTTCCGGCAGAACCGGAAACGATCGCGCCGGCGTGACCCATGGTCTTACCCTCGGGAGCCGTAAAGCCAGCAACATATCCCACCACGGGCTTCGTGACGTGAGCCTTGATGTAGTCAGCGGCACGCTCTTCAGCGTCTCCACCGATTTCACCGATCATGACAATTGCCTTGGTCTCGGGGTCAGCCTCGAACGCTTCAAGTGCGTCGATGTGGGTGGTGCCGATGATGGGGTCGCCACCGATGCCAATTGCGGTCGAGAATCCGAGATCCCGCAGTTCGTACATCATTTGGTACGTGAGCGTTCCCGACTTGGAGACGAGACCGATCGGACCCTTGCCGGTGATGTTCGCGGGTGTGATGCCGACGAGTGCTTCACCGGGCGTGATGATTCCGGGACAGTTCGGACCAATGATGCGAGTCTTGTTGCCCTTGTCCTGAGCGTAAGCCCAGAACTCGGCAGAGTCGCCGACGGGAACACCCTCGGTGATGATGACCAGCAGCGGCATCTCAGCGTCAATAGCTTCGATAACGGCATCCTTGGTGAACGCTGGCGGCACGAAAGCAATCGAAACATCCGCCCCCGTCTTTTCCATTGCTTCAGCAACAGTGCCGAACACGGGCAGCTCAACTTCGCCGCCGTCTTTGTCGCGGTGCAGCACGGTCGTGCCAGCTTTGCGCGCGTTGACGCCGCCGACGACCTGGGTGCCAGCAGCGAGCATGAGCGCGGTGTGCTTGGTGCCCTCACCGCCGGTGATGCCCTGAACGATGACCTTTGAGTCCTTGTTGAGGAAAATTGACATGCTCGATTCCTTACTTCGCGGCGTTGGCGAGTTCGGCAGCCTTGGCGGCGCCCTCGTCCATAGAGGCGGCTAGCGTCACGAGGGGGTGGTTCGCTTCTGCGAGAATCGCGCGACCCTCCTCGACCTTGTTGCCGTCGAGACGAACAACGAGGGGCTTGTTGGCGGCGCTGCCGAGTTCTGCGAGCGCACCCACAATTCCCTTAGCGACAGCGTCACACGCGGTGATTCCGCCGAAGACATTCACGAACACGCTCTTGACCTGGGGGTCATTGAGAATGACGTCGAGACCGGCAGCCATGATCTCTGCGGATGCTCCGCCACCGATGTCGAGGAAGTTGGCGGGCTTCACGTTGCCGTGATCCTCACCAGCATAGGCAACAACATCCAGCGTTGACATGACGAGGCCGGCACCGTTACCGATGACACCAACCTCACCGTCGAGTTTGACGTAGTTGAGGCCATTGGCCTTAGCCTTCGCCTCGAGCGGGTTAGCCGCAGCCGCATCTTCGAGCGCCGCGTGCTTCGGGTGACGGAAGTCAGCGTTCTCATCGAGCGATACCTTGCCGTCGAGGGCCAGAATCTGTCCGTCTTCGGTGAGCACGAGAGGGTTGACCTCAACGAGGGTTGCATCTTCGCCCTTGTACACCTCATAGAGCTTCACGAAGACAGGAGCAACCTTGTCAACGAGCTCTGCCGGGAACTTAGCAGCCTTTGCGATCTCGGTGGCCTTCGCGAGATCGATACCCGTCATCGGGTTGATCTCAATCTTGGCGAGAGCTTCGGGGCGCTCAACAGCAAGCACCTCAATCTCGACTCCACCTTCAACACTGCACAGCGAAAGGTAGGAGCGGTTGGCTCGGTCGAGCAGTACAGAGAAGTAGAACTCCTGCGCGATGCGAGCACCGGCAGCAACCATTACTCGCTTGACCGTGTGGCCATTGATGTCGAGGCCGAGGATCTGCTCGGCAGCAGCGAACGCGTCGTCAGCGTTGTGAACAACCTTGACACCACCTGCTTTGCCACGACCGCCGGTCTTAACTTGAGCCTTAACCACAACGGTTCCACCGATTTTCTCGGCCGCTGCTTTGGCTTCTTCTGGTGTGTCGGCAATCAGGCCGGCAAGTACTGGTACGCCATAGGACTCAAATACGTCCCTGGCCTGGTACTCAAATAGATCCACGCTGCTCATTCCAATCCGCGCGTAATGGTGAGTGGGGAAGGCGGCGAAACGGTACCAAATTGGTCGGCCCCTAGAGACGCACGCCAATGGAAAAGCTTACCGTGCCTAACGTTGAGTGTTTTCCGATAGGGGGGCTGCAGGCGACGAAAGATCGGCGAATCTTGCCTCTGGGCACTCCTAAACTGGGGCTGTGACCGATGCCAGCCCCCTCAGAATCGCGGATGTCTCTGCCGACGTCGCTCTGTTGGCTGGCGGTGGTGCGGCCATCCTGCTGCAGATCGCGCACCCGGCGGTTGGGCAGGCAGTGGCCGAGCACAGTGACTTCGCGCGGCGCCCCTTGGATCGTCTCAACGGCACCCTCACCTACTTGTATGTGACGGTGTATGGCACAACCGAAGAGGCGGCAGAGGTCGCGCGGCGGGTGGGGGCCGCGCATCGGCCGGTGCGGTCCGACAGTTATGACGCGCACGATCCGCAGTTGCAGTTGTGGGTTGCCGCAACCCTCTATGACACCGCCATTCGGGTGCGCGAGCTCGTCTTCGGACCGCTGCGCGAGGTCGACGCCGAGATGTTGCTCTCCGATTACGCAGTGATCGCGACAGCGCTGGGCGTTCCCCGCGCGTTGTGGCCAGCGGATCGGGCGGCGTTTGGCCGCTACTGGAACGAGAGCGTGGCGGGGTTGAGCGTCACTGGCGCGAGCCGACGGGTTGCCCATCAGCTGCTGCATCCGACCGGCGGGCCTTGGTGGTTACTGCCACTGATGCCACTCGTGCGCCTGCTGACTGCGGGGTTGCTCAGCGAAGATCTGCGCAACGCCTACGGGCTCCCCCATCACCAAAAACGCTTCGACCGGATCATGCGGGTCACGCGTGCGATCTACCCGCGACTGCCACGGTGGGTGCGGTTCGCCGCACAGCGCCGGTATCTCACGGCGTTTCGCAAACCGCGCAGACACCTCGCGAATAACTAAACGAGAACGAACTCCACGGTTCCGGTAGCAATCTCGGCGGTCACGAGTCGCGCACGCACGGTCGAGCCGGCCGTGACCGTGCCGCTAATGCGGGCGGTGATTACCGGATCAGCGATCTGGATGATGCCCCCATCGCCACGCACCGAAACGACCGTTGCGTCGAACTCGTCTCCCACTCGCCCGCTCAACAGTGCGGCCTCAATCGCATTGACCGAGGCACTCTCCAGCCGCGACGCGAGTGAGCTGGTGCGTGCCATTATTTTCGGCAACTCTGGGAGTCCCTTGCGTACCCACTTGGGCACCTTGCGGTCCGCAACGATTGCTTCGCAAGCAACGAGCACGAAACGATCGACGAGGCGACGCAGCGGTGCGGTGGCGTGGGCGTAGGGCGCCGCCACCGCAGCCTGAATGACGTCTTCGGGATGCTCGCCATCGAAGACGGTGTACCCGGCTCCTCGAAACAGTGTCGTGGCGGCGTGAATCGCGGCGAGAGCACGGGGGTCACTGTGGTCGAGGGCACGCAGATACTCGCCATAGTTCTGGTTCTCGGGCCACGGGCATCCAAGACTCGCAACTTGGCGACGGAACTGGGCAAGCGTCTCGGGGTTGGGTGCAGGCATCGTGCGCAGAATGCCCACATTGCCCTCAAGCATGATGCGCGCCGCCTCCATGCCCGTCATGAGCGACACGTGCGCGTTGTACTGCTCAACCGGCAGCGGGCTACGGCGCTCGAGCACGTAGGTGCCGTCGACGAGAACCACTTCGTCGTCGGGGCGATTGAGGCTCGCCCCTCCCCGCTGGCGCTCCAACTCGGCACGCAGGCGACCGAATTCGGGCAACAGAGACAGCGACTCATCCGCCAACTCGTTATCGAGTAAATCTTGCACCTCGGCATAGTTGTACTGGCGGCGGTTGCGCACCTGGGCACGCACGAGAGTTGTCGCGGTGACCGCACCCGTGGCATCCAAGTCGAAAGTCCACACGAAGGCTGGTCGCGTAACTCCCGCCAGCAACGATGCAGCATCTTCACTGATCACTGTGGGGTGCAGCGGAACCCGACTATCGGGCGCATAAAGCGTCTGCCCGCGTTTGCGAGCCTCAGCATCAACAGCCGAGCCTGGCCACACAAAGGCGGGAACTTCGGCAATCGCGTACATCACCCGCAGGGTCTCCCCAGTGCGCTCCAAATAGAGCGCCTGATCGAGGTCAATTGCGCCATCAGGATCGATAGTCGAGAACGGGATATGGGTGAGATCATGCTCGGGCGGCTCGAACGCCGCTACAGCAGCTTCAGCGGCTTCCTCAACTTCCGGGCTGAACTCGGTGGGCAACTTGAGATCTAGGCGAACCTGAACGAGCGCAGCAGCGAGCGCATCACCGGTGTCGAGCGGTCGAACACGCGGAACGACGAGCCGCACTTCCTCCAACGAGTAAGAGTCCGACCAGTCGTGACTTTCAGAGTCAAAGTTTCTCAATAGGAGCAATCTTGATGAGCAGACGCTTCCGTCCGGCGGTATCAAATTGAACATCGGCGATGCTCTTGGGCCCGTTGCCGGTCACCTGATTTACCGAGCCATCACCAAAGTCAGTGTGACGGATGCGGTCGCCCGCCGCCAGAGTGAGATCTCCGTTGTCGCGAACCGTGGCTGTGATCGCATTAGCCCACTCAGTTTTGGCACGCGGAGGAGCAGGAGGCAGTCCGCCGGCCGCAGCTTCGCGCAAGGAACCAGCCCACGAACCGCCTCCTGCGCTGCCTCGACGAGCGTTGAGAGCGCGAGACTGCGTTCCGCCCCGCGAGTTCGCCATCCCCGGCGACTGCTTCCACTCAATAAGCTCAACCGGAATCTCTTGCAGATAGCGGCTCGGCATCGCCACATTCACCTCGCCGAACTGTGCGCGAGTCATCGCCAAAGAGAGGAAAAGGCGTTTTCGCGCACGCGTGATGCCCACATAAAACAGTCGGCGTTCTTCAGCCGGGCCACCGGGTTCATTCGCTGACATGCGGTGCGGAAGCAAATCTTCTTCGACACCGGTCACAAACACCGAATCGTATTCGAGACCCTTCGCCGTGTGCAGCGTCATAAGCGACACGGTACCGCTCGAGTCATCCAGATCGTCGGCGGCCGCCACAAGCGAAACCTCGGTGAGGAAGTCGAGCAGGGTGCCATCGGGGTTGTTCTTGCCAAACTCCTTAGTCACCGCAACAAGCTCATCCACGTTTTCGGCACGAGCTTCATCCTGCGGATCCTGGGAGGCACGGAGCGCACGCACATAGCCCGACCGCTCCAACAGTTCACTCAGAATGTCGGCGGGCTTGGCGGTCTCCACCTTCGACATCACCTCATCAAGCAACCGAGCAAGATCAACAATCGCCTTCGTGACCTTGGGGCCGAGACCCAGTTCGGTGGCGTTACGCATCGCGTCGCGCAGGGTCATGCCACGGGCATCCGCCCACGCCTGCAGCGCAGACTCTGTCGCCGGCCCGATACCGCGCTTAGGGGTGTTCATGATGCGACGCAGCGCCAGCGGATCCGCCGGGTTCGCCACCGCAATCAGATACCCGAACGCATCCTTGATTTCGGCACGCTCATAAAACTTTGTGCCGCCCAACACCCGATAAGGGAGGGCTGCCCGAATGAAAATCTCTTCAAGCGCACGCGTCTGCGAGTTCGTGCGATAGAAGACCGCAACGTCTTTATAGGCGACGCCGCCGTCGTGAAGTTTCTGAATCTCATCCGCCACAAACTGCGCTTCATCATGGCCCGAATAGCCGGTGAAGCCGACGATCTTGTCACCGGCACCAATCGTCGTGAACAGCTTTTTGTCTTTGCGATCAAAGTTGTTCGAGATCACCGCGTTCGCGGCATCCAGAATCGTCTGCGTTGAGCGGTAGTTCTGCTCAAGCAGAATCACCGTCGAACGGGGAAAGTCTCGCTCGAATTCAACAATATTGCGGATGTCGGCTCCGCGGAACGCATAAATGGACTGGTCGCTGTCACCAACAACAGTCAGCGACGCGGCTTCTGCCTCGGCACTGCTGCCCTGCACGAGCATGCCCTGCGACGAGGCGAACTGCTCGGGAGCCGGTGGTCTCGTCAGCTCACGAATAAGTGAATACTGAGCGTGGTTGGTGTCCTGGTATTCGTCAACCAGGATGTGCTTGAACCGACGCTGGTAGGTGGCCGCGATCTGCGGGAACGCTCGGAACAAGTACACCGTTTGGCCGATGAGGTCATCAAAGTCGAACGCGTTGGCATCGCTGAGTCCGCGCGTGTAGCGACGAAAGACTTCAAGAAATTTCTTCTCCGCCGGATCGCTGAGGTTGGCATCCCGCGCAAAACCGTCTACGTCGGTTAGCTCATTCTTGAGCTGGGAAATGCGGTTTGCTGCCTTGCTGACGGTCAACCCATACATGTCAGCGTCGAGCTCTTTGAGGATGCGCTTCAGCAGCGCTTTGCTGTCTGCCGAGTCATAGATGGTGAAGTTTTTGGAGAAGCCGAACGCTTCTGCTTCTCGACGAAGAATTCGCACGCACGCGGAGTGGAACGTGGAGATCCACATGCCTTGGGCAGTTTCGCCCACAATCGCCCCCACACGTTCGCGCATCTCGGCTGCCGCTTTATTAGTGAAAGTGATGGCCAGAATCTGGCTCGGCCAGGCCTCCCGTGAACGCAGCAGGCCGGCGATACGACGAGTCAGTACACTTGTCTTGCCCGAACCTGCACCGGCCACAATCAGCAGCGAAGGCCCCCGATATTCCACTGCCTCACGCTGGCGAGGGTTCAGCCCGTCGAGCAGGGGGTCGCGAACGGAATCACCGTCGGCAGAGCGGCCAGGGTCAGAAGGGTCAAAAACTGTGGTCATCGCCTCTCGACTCTACCCGCGCGCGGTGACGGCGAGGTCGGGGTGGTCGGTGAATACCCCGTCGAGCCCCGAATCCATGAGCGTGCGAAACTCGCTACGCCAATTGCCGAACTGCTCTGGCTGTTTGCTGGAGCGCAGATTCTTGGGCAAGAAGCGGTTCTCTGCCCGAAGCGTCCAACAGAAAACCAGCAGTCCTGCCGCGTGTGCCCGGGACACCAGATCGTTGGTGCCGGTGAGATTTCCCAGAAGGTCTTTCACCATAAGCATCTTCTTGTCGACGCTGATTCCGTCGACCTCGTGGGCAAGTCGAGCGAGCCCCTCGTCGCTTAAATGCTCCGCATAGTTGCGGGCCCGCGCCCCAAACTGGGCAACCAGATCGGCAGGTGCTCCGCTAGATTCCAGCAAGAACACCAACTTGCCCGGAATACCACGATCCCGGATGCGATGCAGAACACTCTGTTCAAAGGATTCGATGATGAGGTTGTCGGCCGTCGCCCACCCCCTCACCTCTCGGGCAAAGAGCTCGTCGAGCGGCAAGCCGATCGACTCAAAGTGGCTCGCGTGTTTGATCTCAGCCACCACCCGCAGGGGGCGTCGCCGCGCCTCGGGGTGCTGGTGCACAATCTCAAGAAGATCGCTCAGCCGCAGTATCGGTTCGCTGTCGTTGAAAGCGACGTTGGCTGGCCGCACCTTCGGCAGTCGTTCGCGGGCGCGCAAAGTGGAAAGCTCCGCCCACGTGAAGTCCTCGGTGAACCACCCCGTCATCGCCGTTCCATCGATCGTCTTCGAGGTATGGCGATCCGCAAATTCGGGATGATCGGCGATGTTTGTCGTGCCCGAGATCTCGTTCTCGTGACGGAGCACCAGCACACCGTCCCTGGTGGCAACGATGTCGGGTTCCACGGCATCCGCCCCCAGCATGAAAGCTAGATCGTAGGCAGCCCTGGTGTGTTCTGGGCGGTAGCCGCTGGCGCCGCGGTGCCCGATCACAAGCGGGCTAATGGTGGTGCTCATCGAGTCAAGAATATGCCGAAGTAGTGCGGCGACTAACATTTGGGTATGCCCGAATGCGCGTCGTGCTCTGCACCAGTGCAGCCGGAGTGGAACTTCTGCATCTATTGCGGTGAACCCACCTCGGCCGATACCTCGCGCCCCGCACCCCTCGTGGCAGCTCGCACGAACCCGCTAGCTATCCTCGCCCTCGTACTGGCAGCGATTGGTGGGGCTCCCGCGCTGATCTTCGGCCACGTAGCAATCCGACAGATTTCAGAGACCGGCGAGCGCGGGATGCTCATGGCCCGCATCGCGACCATTCTCGGCTATGTGTGGCTCGTTCTGTGGGGAATCCTGCTGTACTCCCTGCTCACCAATGGCCGCTAACACCGCCGCGCTCGCGCGCCGTTGGGAGCCAACGCGGCGACTCCCACTCAAGTGGGGCCACTACAGCGACCGCTACTTCATCGGCCTAGTGCTCATTATTGCTGGGGCGATTCATCTTCAAGGCGCCAACAACTACACCCTGATCATTCTGCTCATCGGCACCACTGCGACAGCGGTGGGGTGGTCGATCATGCCGGCGAGAGGGTGGCGTCGGATGATCGTCATTCTCCCCACAATCACCCAAATTTGGATCATGCTCACGGGGCCTATGTCGATGTGGACGCTCACCATTCCTCTGCTGTGCTGGTTGCTCGTGCGACACCGACCACTCGTCTCCTATGTGGTGCTTGCGTTGCCGATCGCCAACGGCATCATTCTCCCGCGCTTCTTTCAGGAGTACTCCGCGATGCCTCAAGCGCTCGCCATCTCAACGGTCGTCGTGGTCGCCGCCGCCTGGCTTGCACGGGCGATCGCTCACAGCGCAGCATCTCGGCGTCAGAATCCGGAATTTCTCAGGGAAATCCGATAGTTTTATGAGGCGCCACTAACGTGTGGCACCACACCAAACAGAGGAATCATGGCACTCAATAACCCCGCTTTCTCCCGCGATGCTGCCTTCAGCTCGCGCGGCGGAATCGCCGTAGCGAACCAGGTCTCCAACCAGCAGCTCAACGACATGTACAGCCGTGAGTCGGCGCCCAAAACGGGCGACGTCATGACGGTTGAAGACACCATCGCCAAGACCGTTGGAGCGTTCGCACTCCTGCTTGTCGGCGCTGGGCTCAGTTGGGTACTCGCCCCCGCTATGCCGTTCTTGTGGATCGGCGCTGGAATCATCGGCTTCGTACTCGCACTCGTCAACATCTTCAAAAAGCAGCCCTCGGGCGCACTCGTCTTGGCGTACTCCGCCGTTGAGGGTGTCTTCGTCGGTGGTATCTCGCGCTTCTTTGAGAATGCCTATGGCGGAGTCGTAACACAGGCCGTCATCGCGACAATCGTTGTCGTCGGTGTCACCCTCGCGCTCTTCGCGAGCGGCAAGATCCGCGCGTCCAAGAAAGCCACCAAGGTCTTCATGATTGCGATGATCGGCTACGTGGTCTTCTCGCTCGTCAACCTAGTCATGATGCTTACTGGCGCCACTGACAACGCCTTCGGCCTCCGCAGCGCCGAGATTCCGTTCCTCGGAATCCCCTTCGGCGTTGTGCTGGGTGTGCTCGTCGTCATCATGGCCGCATACTCACTCGTGCTCGACTTCGACTTCATCCAGAAGGGTGCCGCCAATGGCGCACCTCGCGCCTTCGGCTGGAAGGGCACCTTCGGCATCATGGTCACCGTCATCTGGCTGTACCTCGAGCTACTACGCATGTTCGCGATCATTCGCGACTAAGTAGTTCAGTCTCACAAACGCAGAAAGCCCGCGTCGCTCCGGCAGTAGCCAAGTGACGCGGGCTTTCTCGTTAACGAGCTATTCCCATTCGATTGTTCCTGGGGGCTTCGACGTGACATCGAGCACAACGCGGTTCACGCCATCCACCTCATTGGTGATGCGGTTCGAGATCTTCGCGAGCACGTCGTAGGGCAAACGAGTCCAGTCGGCGGTCATCGCATCCTCCGAGGACACCGGGCGCAATACGATCGGGTGACCATAGGTGCGGCCATCGCCCTGCACTCCCACTGAGCGCACGTCGGCGAGGAGCACAACGGGGCACTGCCAGATGGTGTCATCGAGGCCCGCAGCGGTCAGTTCGGCGCGAGCAATCGCATCCGCCTTACGCAGCAGTTCGAGACGGTCATGCGTGACCTCACCGATGATGCGGATGCCAAGGCCGGGCCCGGGGAACGGCTGGCGGCCGACAATAACTTCTGGCAATCCCAGCTCGCGACCAATCGCCCGCACTTCGTCCTTGAACAGGGTGCGCAGTGGCTCAACGAGGTCGAACTGCAAGTCGTCGGGGAGCCCACCAACGTTGTGGTGGCTCTTGATGTTGGCGGTGCCGGCCCCTCCGCCACTCTCCACAACATCCGGGTAGAGGGTGCCCTGCACCAGAAACTTGACCTTCTCGCCGTCGCCCTGAGCTTCGAGCACGAGTGACTCGGCCGCATTCTCGAAGCTGCGGATGAACTCGCGGCCGATGATTTTGCGCTTCGTTTCGGGGTCAGTGACTCCGGCGAGAGCATCCATGAACTGGTCAACAGCATCGACAGTGACAAGACGAACACCCGTCGAGGCTACATAGTCCTCTTCAACTTGACGGCGCTCATCCTGACGCAACAGCCCATGGTCAACGAAGATGCAGACCAGTTGATCGCCAACAGCCTCGTGCACGATCGCGGCAGCAACAGCGGAGTCGACTCCGCCCGAAAGGCCACAGATCACCCGAGCAGAACCAACCTGTTCACGGATGCGGGCGACCTGTTCGGCAATCACGTTCCCGCTGTTCCAGTCGGCAGGGATGCCCGCTGCGTCGTGCAGGAAGTTCTCAAGCAACCCTTGGCCAAACTCAGAGTGCTTCACCTCGGGGTGCCATTGCACACCATAGAGACCGCGTGCCTTACTGGCGAAGGCGGCAACCGGGGTGGCGTCTGTGCTGGCGAGCACCTCAAACCCTTCAGGGGCTTCTGTTACAGCGTCGCCGTGACTCATCCACACCGTCTGCTTGTCAGCCTGGTCTCCCAGAAGGGAACCACCACCACCCTGCACGGTCATGGCAGTGGACCCATACTCGCGCAGGCCAGTCTTGGCGACGGTGCCGCCGAGTTGACGTGCCATCACCTGGAAGCCGTAACAAATGCCAAAAACGGGAACACCCAACTGAAGGATGCCGGGGTCGAGGTCGGGCGAACCAGGCTCGTACACGCTCGACGGGCCACCACTCAGCACGATGCCGACCGGGTTCATAGCCGCGATCGCCTCGGCAGTAATGGTGTGAGGAACAATCTCGCTATACACGTTGGCTTCGCGCACGCGACGGGCAATCAACTGTGCGTACTGAGCACCAAAGTCGACGACAAGAACGGGGCGAGCGCTCGTGTCTGCAGACGTGGCGGTGGCCGTGGCCGAAGATTGGGTCATACGGAAGCCTTTGCGGAGTCGGCGCCGGCCGCTTGGGCAGCTGCAGCGGATTCAATACGGGCAAGTTTTGCTTCAACGAAACGAGGAACTTGACGCTCAAGGAAGAACGACAACAACGGGATGACACCGCCGAGCGCGATGTACAAGAACCGCAAGAATGAGAAACGCGTCAGACGCCAGAGGATGAAATCTGCTGCAACGTAGAAGACGTAGAGCCAGCCGTGCACAATCAGGATGATCGTCGACACGTTGATGCCCTGAACAAGCTCCTTCGGCGTCAGCGTGACAAACCCGGCGGGGCCGTTCAGCTCGATGTCGCCACCGAGGCCGTAACGGAAAAACATCATGAGGCACAGCACAAGCAGGAAGCTGCCGGTGATGATTGATGACACCTTGTAGAACGAGAGGGTGCGACGAATGCGGGGGAGATCAGAAAGCCGGGGACCGAGAGCCATGACTCTAGTCTACGGCCGCATCGGGCACCAGATCTTCGCGCTCCTCTTCCCACACGTCTCGCACGAGGCGGTACCAGAGGAAGACGGCGAAGCCTGCAAACACAACCCACTCAACGGCGTAAAACACGTTGAGCAAATTGAGCGAAACCTCCGTCGATGGTGGCGGGGAATCGATCGCGTCAAGGCCTGCTGGCGGGTCAAAGCTCACGACGTAGCCGCCATAGGTTCCCGCAGGCACGTCGTTCCACAGGTTTACGAGCTCAGCGACCGCGAGGGCGCTGCGCACTCCCGACTCGAAATCGGACTGTTGGGCTGACTCGGTCGGCAGGAGACGACCCGTGAAGGTCGACGCCGGTGGCGAGGCTTCAAGCTGAGCAATGACGGATGCTGCGGCATCCGTCGTCGCTGCCCATCCGAGGGCAATTGCCACGCTTGCCCCGCTGGGTTCACGCCCATGGCCGACAACCCAGTAGCCCATCCCTGCGGTGTTGCGCCGCTCGGAGAGCACAACATAGTCGCCAGAAACAAGCTCTGCGGTGAAGCTGACGGATTGGCCGGTTGTCGCAGAGGCGAGTGGTTCTTGTGCGATAGCGACCGAATCGAGCGGCACAACCGTTTCGCTTTGCTGTTCGGTGATTTCGCCACCCTCAAGGCTTCGGCTCAGCTGCCACTGCCCGAGAGCCGCGAAACTGCCGGCGATGGCCAGGGCCAGGATGAGGGCACCGATCCAGCGTGGTCGACGCGCAATCTGCCACATCGTTGCCGGCGCCGCTGGCGCAACTGGCGAAGAAACCGTCGTACTCACTCGCTAACGATATCTGGTGCTTCGAGCCTCACTCGATCAGCTGACTCATCATCGGGCTGTTTTTGGCTAGCGAGCTCTGCGTCAACTCGCTGCAGGTAGCGCTCGATCTCGATGGTGGTGTGCGCGTCGTCCCAGCCCAAAACTCCCGCCATAAGCTCTGCCGCTACAGGTGCTGCCGAGACACCCCGATCCCATGCCTCAATCGATATACGAGTGCGACGAGCCAAAACATCATCAAGGTGCATGGCTCCTTCATGGCTGGCAGCGTAGACAACTTCGGCAGCAATGTAGTCATCGGCGCCGGGAAGTGCTTCCGCAAGTGTGGGGTTACGGCGAACAAGTTCGAGCACTTCAGAGGCGAGCACGCCGTAGCGGTTCAGCAGGTGTTCGACGCGAGTCCGGTGGAGGCCAAAGGTGTGCGCGAGAGCAGTGCGCTTGTTCCACGCGGCACCGTATCCTTCCGCACCGAGCAGTGCGACATCTTCAGTAATGCTCGGTGAGATCTTGCCGTCTAGAGCGTCGACTGCGGCATCCACAGCATCTTTTGCCATGATGCGGTAGGTCGTCCACTTGCCGCCAGCCACCACAACGAGCCCGGGAACACTGTGGGTCACAATGTGTTCGCGGCTGAGCTTTGAGGTGAGGTCAGACTCCCCAGCGAGCAATGGACGCAGCCCGGCGTAGACCCCTTCAACATCGTCACGTGTCAGCGGAACCGCTAGAACTTTATTGACATGCTTGAGCAGGTAGTCGATGTCGGCGGCCGTGGCAGCCGGGTGGGCTTTGTCGAGATCCCAGTCAGTGTCGGTCGTTCCGATCAGCCAGTGGCGCCCCCAAGGGATTACAAATAGCACACTCTTTTCAGTGCGAAGCAGCAGGCCTAGCTTCGACTGGAAACGGTCGCGAGGCACAACCAGGTGCACGCCCTTCGATGCCCGCACTCTGAACTGACCACGTTCGCCCACCATCGCTTGAGTGTCGTCGGTCCACACACCGGTCGCATTCACGACCTGCTTGGCGCGAATCTCAAATCGTTCGCCCGTTTCGAGATCGTGCGCCATCACACCGACGACCCGCTCACCAACCTTGACGAAATCTTCGACGCGAACGCGGCTCGCCACCTGCGCGCCATAGAAACTCGCGGTGCGAGCAAGCGTCGACACGTAACGTGCATCATCCACTTGCGCGTCGTAGTAGGTCAGGCCACCGCGGAACGCATCAGCGCGCAAACTCGGCGCCGCTCGCAACATTTGAGCGCGCGTGAGGTGCCTGTGGTGGGGCACTCCTGGAGGTCTCCCTCCCGTATAGCTAAGAAGGTCGTAGAGCAACATTCCCGCACCGATATATAGCCGTTCGAAGATCGGTTTCGTCACCGGGTAGAGGAACCGCACTGGCCGCACCAGATGGGGTGCGATGCGCTGCAACAGCAGTCCACGTTCCTTGAGAGCTTCGCGCACGAGGCGAAAATCCAGTTGCTCCAAATAGCGGATGCCGCCGTGCACCAACTTGGATGACCGGCTCGAGGTGCCGGAGGCCCAGTCACGCGCCTCAACCATTCCGACGGTGAGGCCACGCGTTGCGGCATCCAATGCACTACCGGCGCCCACGATGCCACCACCGATCACGAGGATGTCGAGTTCGGTATCGCGCATGGCCGCGATCGCTGCCGCGCGCTGTTCAACGCTGAGCGCGGTTGACTGGGGGATCGATCGGGACTTAGCCATTGATAAATCCTCCAACGTGTGGCTGATCTCTGCCTGTGAACGGCTCGGCGCGTGAGCTGCTCTGTCTCTGAACTACAGCGTGTTGTAGGGGGCGACGACAACATCGACCCGCTGGAACTCCTTCAGGTCGGAGTAGCCGGTTGTCGCCATCGATCGACGCAGTGCGCCGATGAGATTCGACTGACCGTTCGCGTGCGACGACGGTCCATTGAGAATTTCAGCGAGCGGCGCAAGCTGCCCAACCTCGACGCGATTGCCGCGGGGCAGCTCCGGGTGGTGAGCCTCTTGGCCCCAGTGCCAGCCGCCGCCGGGGGCTTCTGTTGCGCGAGCAAGGGTGCTGCCGAGCATGACAGCATCTGCTCCCACGGAGATTGCCTTCACAATGTCACCGCTCGTGCCGAGACCACCGTCAGCGATCACGTGAACGTAGCGGCCACCAGATTCGTCCATGTAGTCGCGGCGAGCGCCGGCGACGTCTGCGACAGCGGTTGCCATCGGGGCGTGGATGCCCAGGGCGGTGCGCGTGGTGCTTGCGGCGCCACCGCCAAAGCCGACGAGCACGCCTGCGGCACCGGTGCGCATGAGGTGCAGTGCAGCGGTGTAGGTTGCGGCTCCTCCGACGATCACGGGCACATCGAGTTCGTAGATGAACTCTTTGAGGTTGAGTGGTTCACTGGCTTTGGAGACATGCTCCGCGCTTACGGTGGTGCCACGGATGACGAAGAGGTCGACACCGGCATCAACGACGGTCTGGTGGAGTTCTTTCGTACGCTGCGGGCTGAGCGCTCCGGCGACGGGCACTCCGGCTTCGCGAATCTCGGCAAGGCGCTGAGTGACGAGCTCGGGTTTGATGGGCTCCGAGTACAACTGCTGCATGCGCGCGGTTGCCTGATCGGCGGGCAGGCTGCGGATCTCCGCGAGGACGGGCTCGGGGTGCTCGTAACGAGTCCAGAGACCTTCGAGGTCGAGCACGCCGAGTCCGCCGAGCTTTCCCATCGCGATTGCGGTCGCTGGCGAAACCACCGAGTCCATGGGTGCTGCGATGACGGGGATGTCAAAGGTGTAGGCGTCTATCGTCCAGCTCACTGACACGTCGCGTGGGTCTCGCGTGCGGCGCGAGGGCACGATCGCAATGTCATCAAAGGAATAGACGCGGCGAGCGCGCTTGGCTCGGCCAATCTCGAAATCATTCACTGCTCTAGCCTACCCGGCTGCGGATTGGGTGGTCTTGTCGGCGAGGGGTATGCAAGCGCATGGTGCGGCCTCGAAGCAACGGAATACTCTTGACAGCTACTAAACGATCGTTTAGTTTATTGAACATGCGTTCAATAAGTGATGATTCAACCACACGGGCTCGCATCCGCGATGCCGCGATCCTGCTCATCGGGCAGAAGGGTTTTGCCGCAACGAGCGCACGAGCTGTGGCACGTCACGCCGGTGTTAGCGCCGGCCTCGTCATCCACCACTTCGGCAGTATGCGCGAACTCAAGAAAACTTGCGATGACTTCATCATCACCGAGATCACCCGCCGCAAAACGGGAATAGGTGAGAGCGAAGTCACTGCCGCCCTGAAGGAGTGGTACTCAGACCTCGAAACCTACCAACCCTGGCTCGACTACCTGAGCCGTCTATTCACCGACGATTCCGAAGCCGGTGCCGAACTCTTCGATCGCATCGTCAGCCTGACAGCGGAGATCCTTGAGGATGGCGTAGCCAAACAGCAGGTGCACCCGAGCGCCGATTCTCATGCACGAGCTGTGCTCATTGTCACCCACAGTCTCGGCACCCTCATCCTGCAAAGCCACATCGCCCGCACCCTCGGTAGCGGGCACTTCAGCTTCGAAAGCCTCAGCCGCATGGGTAACGCAGCACTCGAGATCTATACCGAGGGTCTCTACGTCGACAGCAGCGTGCTCAACGCCACTCGCGAAGCGACCGACAACGCCCGCAACGACCGCAACGATCGCTCAGAGAAAGGATGAGGCCCCGACCTCCTCTCATGACCTACGCAATAGAAACCAGAGCGCTGACCAAGCGTTACGGCCGCCACACGGCACTCGACGGCATGGATCTCGCCGTCGAGACCGGCAGTGTCTTCGGCGTGATCGGCCCCAACGGGGCCGGCAAAACCACAGCAATGCGACTCCTCCTCGACATCATCCGGCCAACCTCAGGTCACGCCACCGTGCTGGGAGAATCCCCTCGAACCGGTGGCGCCGCACTGCGCCGCCGAATCGGCTTCCTTCCCGGTGAACTGCTGCTCGAAGGGCGAGTCACCGGCCGCGCACTACTAGCCCATTACGCAGACATCAGTGGCCTCGTGGTGAAAGGCCGCGTCGATGAACTTGCCGAACGACTCGGACTCGACCTCAGCCGTCACGTTCGTCAGCTCTCCAAAGGCAACAAGCAAAAGCTCGGACTCGTCCAAGCGTTCATGCACGAACCGCCGCTCCTCGTGCTCGACGAGCCGACAAGCGGACTCGACCCTCTCGTTCAACAAGTGTTCCTGGGCATGGTTCGCGAAGCCCAAAACAAGGGCCAAACCGTGTTCCTCAGTTCACACGTGCTCAGTGAAATTCAGAGCGCAGCCGACCAAGTCGCGGTCCTGCGCAACGGCAAAATAGTGAAAGTCGGTGACGTTGCAACACTGCGCACGAGTGCTGTGCGGCGCGTCGTCGTTGACTTCACGGATGTCGCAGCAGACCGCATCCGCACCGCTCTCGAAGCACTGCCACAACTCGCCGAGCTCAGGGTCGTCGATGGGGACATCGTTCAGGTCACCGGCACCGTGGAGGGACACATCGATGCTCTCGTCAAGGCGATCGCCCCGTTCCACGTTGTCGATCTCCGGGTTGAAGAACAGGATCTCGAATCGTCGGTAATCAACCTCTATTCCTCGGAGGCCCCCAATGAAAACTAACGCTCTGCCCCTACTACGCCGCAACCTTGCCGACACCTGGCGAGGCACCCTCGGCTGGACCATCGGATTCGTCGCGGCGGTCATGCTCTACGTCCCGCTGTACTCCTCGTTCTCAGGACCGGATGCCGGGTTCCAAGACGTCATCGATTCCTTGCCAGCAGGGTTCTCAACGACCCTCGGGTTCGACGACCTCTCCAGCGGTGGCGGCTACGTTCAGGCAACGTTCCTTGGCCTCATTGGGTTCGCGCTCATGACCATTGCGGCGACACTCTGGAGCTCGGCCGCGATCGCGGGCGACGAAGAATCGGGCTCCCTTGAGCTCACTCTCGCCCACGGTGTCTCACGTGTGCAGGTGATCATTGAGCGCAGCCTGGCTGTCATCCTGAGACTGACCTGGCTCGCCACAATTTCTGCGCTGCTCATTATTGCGCTGAATCAGTCTTCCGGGATCGATCTCGAACCTGCGAGTATTGTCGGCGGATGCCTGTCCCTGCTCGGGTTAGGTTTGCTGGCCGCGAGCTGTGGACTAGCTGTGGGCGCGATCACCGGCCGCCGCTCATATGCCAGTGCGGCGGCGGCGGGAATCGCATTGTTCGGGTACGTGCTCAACTCGCTGGGCAACCAAAGTCCCGACGTTGAGTGGCTGCACGCCATCTCGCCGTATCACTGGGCCTTTGGCAACTCCCCGCTGCTCGACGGTGCCGACTGGAGAGCCCTTGGCCTCATCTACGGTGTTGCGGCGGTCGTGCTCGTAATCGGCGGCATCGTGTTCAACCGCCGAGATGTGGCCGCTTAGCGGCGATAGTTCGGTGCCTCCACGACCATTTGGATGTCGTGGGGGTGCGATTCTTTCAGCCCGGCGGCGGTGATCCGCACAAACTTGCCCTTCACGTGCAGCTCATCAATTGTGCGAGCGCCCGTGTAGAACATTGACTGCCGGAGGCCGCCGAGCAGCTGGTACATCACGGTGGAGACAGGGCCGCGATAGGGAACCTGGCCTTCGATGCCTTCAGGGATCAGTTGATCGTCGGAAGGAACATCCGCCTGGAAGTAGCGGTCACGTGAATACGACGTCTTCTTTCCACGGGTCTGCATCGCACCGAGCGAACCCATTCCGCGGTAGCCCTTGAACTGCTTGCCGTTCAGGAAAATAAGATCGCCGGGGCTTTCGTCGGTTCCGGCGAGCAGTGAACCGAGCATCACGGTGTCTGCACCCGCCACAAGTGCCTTGGCGATATCGCCGGAGTACTGAAGGCCGCCGTCTGCAATAACGGGGATGTCTGCCGCACGAGCGGCAAGTGATGCCTCGTAGACGGCGGTCACCTGGGGGACTCCGACACCAGCGACGACGCGAGTGGTGCAAATCGAACCTGGTCCGACTCCGACCTTGACGGCGTCCACACCGGCGTCAATGAGCGCTTGCGCACCCGATCGGGTGGCGACGTTTCCGCCGATGATGTCGATCGCGTCGAACGAGGAATCCGCCTTGAGCCGTCGAACGATGTCGATTACGCCCGAAGAGTCACCATTGGCGGTGTCAACGACAATGACGTCGACGGCCGCATCGCGCAGCCGCTCAGCGCGTTCCCACGCATCGCCAAAGAATCCGATTGCTGCACCAACGCGGAGTCGGCCTTCGTCATCTTTCGTGGCGTTCGGGTACTGATCGGTCTTCTCAAAGTCTTTGACCGTAATAAGGCCTATGAGCTTGCCGTGCTCGTCAACAAGAGGCAGTTTCTCAATCTTGTGCTGGTTGAGGAGAGCGATTGCCCCCTCACGCTCAATCCCGACGGGCGCAGTAACGAGCGGCATTCTGGTCATCACATCGCGCACCAGGGTCGAGTCCATGTCTTGTGGCTCGATGAACCGCATATCGCGGTTGGTGACGATCCCGACGAGCGTTCCGTCGTCTTCGATAACCGGCACACCGGAAATTCGGAACTGGCCACAGAGTGCGTCAACCTCGGCCAAAGTGGCCCGTTGCGTAGTTGTTACCGGATTGGTAATCATGCCGGATTCACTGCGCTTGACCTTGTCGACGAAGGCCGCCTGATCGTCGATTGAGAGGTTGCGGTGCAGCACCCCGAGGCCACCATTTCGAGCCATCGCGATCGCCATTCGCGCTTCAGTGACGGTGTCCATCGCCGACGAAATAAGGGGCGAAGATAGCCGGATTCTGCGGGTTAGACGTGAACTGGTGTCAGCATCGCTCGGAATCACATCAGTGTGACCGGGCAAAAGCATCACATCGTCGTAGGTGAGTCCGACGACGCCGAAAGGGTCAGGCTGTTCCATGTTAAATCTTCCTTGCACCAGGAGCGTGAAACCGGCGATCTTGTGTTAAATCTGCGGCCAATCAATATTAACGGGTTTCGTGGTCGAACATTCCCCCGCATAATGGCTTCACCGCTTTGTACCCGACAAGCAGTTGTATGTCGGGCGCAATCGGCCGGTGTCGTCAATGCCGTCGACACATCAGAACCCGCGGGATTCTTGATTCCGGCTGGGTCCCTTTCTGGAGGTCCTGTGAACACAGCGGAATATCGCCGCACGCGACGGAAAAATAGACGAGGAGTGCTTGTAGCGCTCATCGTCGCCCTCTCCGCCGCTTTTTCTCTTATGTCTATGCCTGCGATGGCCGACGAAGTTAACGTCGATGAGTACGACAACAGCGTCATTGGCAACGTCAAGCTCGAAAGCGTGCCACTAGAAGGTGTACTTCTCACCATTTCTGGCGGCGGCTACGACGTTGAAGTGTCAACGGATGCTGACGGCCAATGGAAAGTCGGCGTACCCGACGGTGACGAGTTCAGCGTCACGCTCGACGAAACAACACTGCCCGACGGCATCGCAGTGATCGACGAGACCGGCACAGACGACACCCCCAACGTCAAAGAAGCGATGATCGGTCCCAGCGGATCGACAGTGGTGAACTTCTTCATCGGACGCGGTGAACGAAACGTTGTCAGCTTCTTCGACCAACTCGTCGAACGCCTCGTCAACGGCCTCAACTTCGGGCTCATGCTGGGACTTGCCGCTATCGGCATCTCCCTCGTCTACGGCACCACGGGGCTTTCCAACTTCGCTCACGCCGAAATGGTGACCTTTGGCGCGGTGATGGCGCTCATTGTGTCGGTCGACCTCGGCTGGCCGATCTTTCTTGCGATACCGATTGCTGTACTCCTCAGTGCCGGCTTCGGGTGGGCACTCGATGCCGGGTTGTGGAAACCGCTGCGCAAAAAAGGCGTGGGCATCGTTCAGCTCATGATCGTATCGATCGGTCTGTCTCTGGCGCTTCGCTACACCTTCCAGTACTTCCGCGGTGGAGGAACTGAACAGCTGCCTGGCTCCAACTCCCCCGACATCGCACTCTTCGGATCGGTGTCGCTCAGTCAAACCAACATGATCAGCATGGTTGTGAGCATCGTTGTTATCGTGATCTTCGCGTGGTGGCTTGTGAAGACCAAGATTGGTAAAGCAACTCGCGCAGTCTCCGACAACCCGTCGTTGGCGGCCGCATCCGGCATCGATGTCGACCAGGTTGTTCGGGTTGTTTGGATTCTGGCTGCCGCAATGGCCGGCCTCGCGGGTGTGCTGTGGGCCTACTTCCGCCCCGGCATTCGCTGGGACATGGGTGCTCAGATCCTGCTGCTCGTGTTCGCCGCGGTTACCCTGGGTGGCCTCGGAACCGCGTTCGGTGCCCTAGTTGGCTCGATCATCGTCGGAGTTCTCGTTGAGACGTCGAGCCTCTTCATTCCTTCCGACTTGAAGTATGTGGGTGCGCTCGTCGTACTCATCGTCATCTTGTTGTTCAGACCGCAGGGCATCCTCGGTCGCAAAGAGAGAATAGGTTAGGGGCCGCTCATGGATATACTGCAAATTCTCTCCAACACCGCGTCATCGCTGATTGCACCCGCAACGATCGGATACGCCCTCGCGGCGCTCGGACTTGCGTTGCACTTCGGTTTCACCGGTTTGCTCAACATGGGTATTGCCGCCTTCATGGCAATCGGCGCCTATGGCTATGCGATCTCAATCCTCACCTTCGGTTTTCCATGGTGGGGCGGCATGCTCGTCGGTGTCGGTGGCTCGCTCATCTTCGCGCTCATCCTCGGTATTCCTACTCTGCGACTACGCGGTGACTACTTGGCAATCGTGACGATCGCGGCCGCTGAGGTTGTGCGCCTCTTGTTCCTGACGACAACGTTCGACAAGTACACCGGCTCTGCCGATGGACTGAGCGGTTACCACGACAGCTTCCGCGCGTTCAACCCAATCCCCGATGGCACCTACGGCTTCGGTCCTTGGGTGTACAACGAGAACGGATGGTGGGTTCGCATCTTCGGCATCACCATTCTCGCAATTGCGATGCTCATCCTGTGGTCTGTCATGCGCAGTCCCTGGGGTCGCGTCATCAAGGGAATCCGTGAAGACGAGGATGCCGTTCGTGCCCTCGGTAAAAACGTGTTCTCGTACAAGTTGCAGTCGCTCATGCTCGGTGGTGTATTCGGTGCCCTTGGAGGAATCGTCTATGCGCTTCCCGCCTCGGTGAACCCCGGGGTGTACGTGACGTCGCTGACGTTCTTCGTGTACACCGCGCTGCTTCTCGGTGGTGCCGCGACAATCTTCGGGCCCGTCATCGGTTCGGTTATTTTCTGGGGCGTTCAAGTGTTGCTGAGCAACCTGCTTCCCGCCCTAGTGAACATCGGTGTACTGCCGTTCATGACTACGACACAGTCGCAGACTGTGCGTTTCATCCTCGTAGGTGTGGCGCTGATGTTGCTCGTGATCTATCGACCACAGGGCATCCTCGGCAATAAGAAGGAGCTGACCTTTGTCAAATAAAGACACACCGGCTGCGCCGGTGCAACGCGCAAAGACGACGGGGCTCCACAAGGGCGATATCGCCCCCGGAGTTGCCAAGGTCGACCCGATCATCATCGCTGACGGAGTTCGTCGCACGTTCGGTGGTCTCACCGCGGTTAACGTTGACCACATTGAGATCCCGCGCAACGCAATCACCGCTCTGATTGGTCCGAACGGTGCCGGCAAGACGACCCTGTTCAACCTTCTGACCGGATTCGACAAACCAGACGAAGGCAAGTGGACGTTCGATGGCCACGCACTTGCGGGAATGGGCGCGCACAAAGTGGCCAGACTCGGTCAAGTGCGCACGTTCCAGCTGACCAAGGCTCTCGGGCTGTTGACCGTTCTTGAGAACATGAAGCTCGGCGCACAGGATCAGATTGGGGAGAACATTTTCCGCGGCATGATCCCGAGGCTCTGGCGCAAGCAAGAGGCCGAGATCGAGGCACGTGCCGAGGTTCTGCTCAAGAAGTTCAAGCTCGATGCCAAATCGTCTGACTTCGCTGCCAGCCTCTCTGGCGGACAGCGCAAGCTGCTCGAAATGGCGCGAGCACTCATGAGCGAGCCAACGCTCGTCATGCTCGATGAGCCGATGGCAGGCGTCAACCCTGCGCTCACAGAGTCGCTGCTCGACCACATCCTCGACTTGAAGGAAGAGGGCATGACGGTGCTGTTCGTCGAGCACGACATGCACATGGTTCGCCACATCGCCGACTGGGTAATTGTGATGGCCGAAGGTGAAGTGGTTGCCGAAGGTCCGCCCGACGAAGTAATGAACAACCAGGCCGTGATCGACGCCTACCTTGGCTCGCACCAAGATGTGGACCTTGGTGTTGTCACCGGCCGCATCGAGGGCGAACTGAACACTGGCGCTATCGATTTAGCCGCCGAGGTCAAAGAACTCGACGCCAATATCGCTAAGCGCAAGGAGCCCCGCAAGTGAACGCAATTCCCACCGAAAATGCGGTTGTCCATGTCAAGGACCTCACCGCAGGCTACCTTCCCGGAGTCAACATTCTGAATGACTGCAACCTGGTCGCAAACCCGGGTGAGCTCATCGGAATCATCGGGCCCAACGGTGCGGGCAAGTCCACACTGCTCAAGGCAATCTTTGGCCAAGTGCAGGTGCGCGGCGGTTCGATCACGCTAAACGGCGATGACATCACGGGGCTCAAAGCCAACAAGCTCGTCGCGCGCGGTGTTGGCTTTGTTCCTCAGAACAACAACGTGTTCCCGAGCCTGACGATCGAAGAGAACCTGCAGATGGGGCTCTACCAGAACCCCAAAATCTATGATGAGCGCCTCGACTTCGTTGTCGGCATTTTCAGCGAGCTCAAGGCGCGACTCAAGCAGCGCGCCGGATCGTTATCGGGCGGCGAACGTCAAATGGTTGCGATGTCTCGCGCACTCATGATGGACCCGCAAGTGCTGTTGCTCGACGAACCTTCCGCTGGGTTGTCTCCGGTCAAGCAGGACGAAGCATTCATTCGTGTCTCGGAGATCAACAAGGCTGGCGTGACCACGATCATGGTTGAGCAGAACGCGCGACGCTGCCTGCAGATCTGTGACCGCGGCTACGTGCTCGATCAGGGTAAGGATGCCTACGAAGGCACTGGACGCGAGCTCCTGAACGACCCCAAGGTCATCGGGCTATACCTCGGCACGCTCGGTACCTAGTCAATCGCCTACACGTGCCCCGCTCGGATTCGTCTGGCGGGGCATTTGTAGATTAACGGGCCGTTAGGCGCTGGGGAATCGGTCGGGTGATGGAGCAGCTCACGTCGATCGAATCGCGTTGGCTACCCACGCCCGGCGGAAGTCCGGCGTCGCTCCGGTGCTGCGTGCCACTGTGAGCGCCCTAAGCGTCTCTCATGGATGTCAGGCCTCACTAGCGCCACCATCGACCGCTGAGGCGGGCACCTGACGCTGTTTCAGGTTTTGCCACACGGTCCAGTATTCCGTGAAACACCCTCAGCACCCGGCAACGGGTCGTAGGCGCACGAAAAAGGCCCCAACCTCGACGGGTTAGGGCCTTTCTCTTAGCGAGTCTTAGCTATTTCTAGCCCTTGTACGCGCTGTAGGTGTTGTCGTCACCGTACTGGTAGATTCCGATCTGCGCCTCGGTGGGGTCACCGAGTTCGTTGAAGGTAATCGGGCCAGAGATGCCGTCGTAGTCAGCTACGCCGCCACCGTTGATGATGTCTGCACAGTCGGCGAAGGTGGTGCACTTCTCACCGTTGCCCGAACCACCCGATACTTCTTGCAGCTTCTCTGCGATCGCTGCGGGATCGGTTGAACCGGCCGCGAGCGATGCGAGAGCGAGCAAGACTACCGAGTCGAAGGACTCTGCTGCGTAGCTGAACTCTTCGAGCTCAGGCTGTCCAGAACCAACATAGAAGTCGTTGAGTGCGGTCGTGAAGTCCGCAATCGTGTCTACGCTGAGGCCGGGCAGGGTTCCCTTGGCGCCCGCGAGGGTTCCGGGAGCGAACTCGTCACCGAAGTTGGCAAGGTTGCCATCGACGAAGTAGAGCTTGTCTGCCGGGAAGCTGCTGACAATGCTCGGAAGCATGGTCGAAACTTCTTCGAAGGTGATCAGTGCGATCGCGTCAGGGTCAGAAGCAAGAACTTCAGAGATCTGAGCGTCGAACGTGGTGTCACCGGTGTTGTAAGTGGGCTGTGAAACAACTTCACCACCGGCTGCTTCGAACGCTTCCTGGGTGAACTTGGCAAGGCCGGTTCCGTAGGAGTCGTTGAGAACGATCATGCCGAGAGTTTCGTTACCGTCAGCAGCGATCAGGTTTCCCAGAACTTCACCCTGGAGCACGTCGGAAGGAGCAGTACGGAAGTACAGTCCCTTGTCGTCGTAGTCCGTGAAGGCAGCCGAGGTGTTTGCCGGCGAGAACTGGATTACTCCAGCGCCAACAACCTGGTCGATGAACTGAAGCGAAACACCCGAGGATGCTGCACCAAGAATTGCGGAAACATCTTCGTTGAGCAGACGAGGAATCTCAGTCTCGTATGCCTTGTTGTCGGTGTCTCCGGAGTCACCCTGGATCAGCTCGATCTGGATGCCTGCATCGGCTTCGTTGATCTGCGATGCGGCGTACTCAGTGCCTGCGATCTCGGGCGGGCCGAGGAATGCGAGGTTACCGGTTACGGGCAGCGCTGTTCCCAACTTCAGTGAGAGCGGGCCACCACCGTCGCCAGAGGGAGTGTCCCCTCCATCAGTTGCACAGCCTGCCAGTACCAGTGCACTTGCACCGAGAATTGCGAGACCGCTCAACAGTGTCCGCTTGGACCGTGTTGGGGAGGCCGTAGCCTTCGCGAATACGCTCATGTTGCTCCTTGCGTTTCGAATGTGTTCAGGAATCAGATGTGGCACTGCTTTGTCGCCACACTGTCAAGCTATGCCCACCCGGGACGTCCGCACAATACGTCAGTACTACAGCCTTGTAACACTCTTAGGAATCGTTACCATACCTAGACTCTTTAGAAACGCAGATGCTACTCAGTTAATACGGGTGTACACGTTGTCGCTACCGTACTGGTAAATACCGATGATGGCGCCTTGAGGATCGCCATTGTCGCTGAGGGTTATCGCGCCCGAAACACCGTCGTAATCTACCGTGCCGCCCGCAAGGATGATCTTGGCTGCATCCGCAAAAGTGGTTGCGACTTCGCCATCGCCTGCACCACCAGAGACTTCTTGGAGCTTGCTTGCGATCGCTTCGCCCGTGATCTTCTGCGAGGCGAGCGCAGCGAGGCTCGCCAAGATTACAGCGTCATAGCTTTCTGCGGCGTAGCTGAAGTCTTTGAGGCCCGGGTTGATTTCCAGAAGTCGATCGGTAAAGTCTGAAATCGTCGAGACATCGAGGCCTGGATGTGTGACGATTGACCCGGTTAAAGCCCCCGCCGCAAATCCCGACCCGCGTTCACCCAACGACAAGCCACTGAAGAACAACTGATCGCCCGAGTATCCAGCGGCAATGAAAGCTTGGGCAATCTTCTCTGCCTGAGTGGTGCCGAGAATGGCAACGGCATCCGGCTTCGCAGCAATCGCGTCAGCGATCTGGTCATCAATGCCCGTCGCCTTCTCGTTGATACTCTCCTCAACGATGACTTCGCCACCGCCTCGTTGGAAAGTCTCGCCCACTGCGCGAGGAAGAAGCGGGCCGCACAGTACGTCCTCCGAAAGAATCGCAATTGAGCCGTCGCCCCGGTCGGCCATCTCAGCTCCCAGTGCGGATCCTTCGAGCGCGCACGACGGCGACGTGCGCCAATACAGCATGCTGTCGTCATAGTCTGAAAAGTCGGGCGAATCGTTTGCCGGTGAAATTTCGACAACACCGGCGCCCGTGATCTTGTCGACCACTTTCTTCGAAACGCCGTTTGAAAGGCCACCAATAATTACAGTGGTTCTGGCGGCAAGCAACTCTGCTACAGCGTCCTCTGCTGTAGTGCCGGTGGAGTCCCCAGAGTCACGCGTCTCCACGTTAACCGTGAGGTTGGCTTTGGCATCGTTGACGTCCTGGGCTGCGAGCGCGATGGCTGCAGAGACGGCCGGGCCAAACTTTTCGAGTGAACCTGATTCGGGCACGAGTGCCCCAATTGTGAGGGTCAAGTCTTTGGGGGCGGGCGCTACTTTGGGGGTCTCCTCTGCCGAGCATCCGCTCAACACAAGAACCGCAGCGAGCACACCCGCAACTACCGTGAACCCACGACGGGTTCGCAGCGAAACGCGTGATCCAACGGGTATGGATGTCATCGCAGTCGCTCCTATCTACTGCTCAAAACAGAAAGCAGCATTTTTACGGTAGTGGCCAAACCGCAAAACACGAACTCAGTGAGAACAACTCGTCGCTCAAACAGTGCCCCCAGTCCGGGCAGCACCCCTCTTAGCCGAAGATGGCACCACTGTTAAACACGAACTTGTTTTCGCCGTCGTAGGTGTAGTAGCCCCAATATCCGGGCTCAATGTCGCCATCAGGGGTGAAGTTCACGGGCCCAGAAACACCGTCGTAATCGATGTCGTTGCTGGTCTTCAGGACATCAATACATTCAGCGAAACTCAGGCATTTCACGCCACCCTTGGAGACGTCGTAGAGCAACCCCGCAATCGCCTCCCCCGCATCATCCTTCGCAACGATCGCAGCAAGCGCGGCCAGCATCGTGGCGTCATAGGCCTCCATCGCGTAGCGATAGCTGGTCAATTTCGCGTTAGAGGCCTTGAGAGTCTTGATAAAGGTCTTCGACGGTTGCGCGCCCTCGATCACGCCACGTACACCCTTCAGCGTGCCGTTCTTGAATGACTGCGAATAGTCACCAGTGTTGAGCGAGGTGAGCCACAACTTCGACCCCTTGTAGCCCGCCGCCACGATCTTGCCGATCGCCGCCTTTGTCGCCGTGACCGAGTCATACGTTGATCCAACAACTACGACATCGGGTTGAGCCTTCTTGACGTTCGCGATCATCGAATCAAAGTTCGTCGTTGAACTAGCGAAGACCTCATCAGCGACAAGCTCAGTGTCGTACTCAGCGAGCGCCGCAACGAAGGTGTCGTGAAGCGCGGTGCCCTGAGCGTCAGCGACGTAAACGTAGGCGATGCGTTTCTTCGTCGCCCCACCCGCTAGTGCTTCCGCCAGTGCGTAGCCCTGCTGATCGTAGGCAGGGATTGTGCGGAAAAAATAGCCATCATCAAAAACGTCGGCGAGTGTCGAGAAGGTTGCTGCGGGAGATATGACGGGAATCTTGGCGTCAATTGCCAGCGGGATGGCCCGCTGAGCGAGAACTGACGACGACGGCCCGATCACCACATCGACCTTCTTTGACACCAACGCGGTGAACGACTTCTCGAGCGTGGTGGTTTTTGCTTCGCCAGAATCAACCGCGACAACGACTACCGGCTCGCCGTTCACACCACCAGAAGCATTGATCTCTTTAATCGCTGCAGCAACCCCAGCCGTTTGAGCAGCAGCGAGGAAGGAAAATGCTCCGCTCGTCGGAAAAATGGTGCCAACGCGCAGCACTCCATCACCGGACGGATCCACCGTGGGAGTAGGACTTGGCGACACTGCGGAAGGAGAAGAAGCTGTCACTGTCGGGCCAGGCGAAGTGCACGCCGCAAGAACGACGACAACTGATGCTGCACCGACCAGACGGAGAGTCGCGCTAAACCTCGTCATGATTTGCCTCTCTCGGCACGGCGATCTTCGGGCGACCACGTACCTCCACAGGAATACTACGGTGCGCCGGGCGCTTCAGCGGGTGAACCAAGCCGGGTGCGAGAAGAGTGGCGGAACAGATCAAACGTGAGGATAGCCAGCGCCACCCACACAATGGCAAACCCCAACCAGCGCTCTGGAGGCATCGCCTCGTGAAAAATGAAGACACCAACGACCAACTGTAAGATCGGCGCCAAATACTGCGCAAGGCCCATATATGTGAGCGGTAGACGACGAGCAGCGGCGGCAAACAAGATCAGCGGAATCGCGGTAATCGCCCCCAAACACAGAGTCAACACCGTGTGACCGGTGCCAACTGTTCCCACCGTGAGAGTGCCATTAGCGCTCAACATGAGCAGAACAACAATCGCGATGGGCGTCAAAAAAGCTGTCTCGACGGCCAAGCCACCGAGGGCATCCGCTTTCCGCCCGACGCTCTTCTTGACGAGTCCATACAGGCCAAAACTGAAGGCGAGCCCCAGAGCGATCCACGGAAAACTGCCGTAACCGATGGCAAGCACAAGAACGGCAAGCGCACTGATACCGAGGGCAAGCCACTGCAGAGGACGCAGGCGCTCACGCAAAATAAGCACGCCAAGCAACACCGTGACGATCGGGTTAGTGAAGTAGCCAAGCGCCGCTTCAACAATGTGGCCGTTGACGCTCGCATACACGTAGATCAGCCAGTTGACGACAACAAGCGCGCCCGCGAGGCCGAGGCTCCAGAAAGTTCTGCGATCGCGGATGATCGCCAGCACCCGCGCGTAGCCTCGAGTAACGAGCAGAAGCGCCGCACAGAACACGAGCGACAAGACGATGCGCCAGGCTACGATCTCGATCGCGCCAGACTCCTTGAGCGAAAAGAACACGATAGGCATCGCGCCCCACAAAACGTAGGCGGACACCGCAAAACCGAGGCCGCTAGGTGATACGCGGTCAGTCGCGTGAGAAGTCGTGGACACCTCTAAAGCTTAGGGCTGCGGCGCTGCCTGACACGACATCCACAAATCACAAAAGCCCAAGGCGCGAGCCTCGGGCTTTCATGATGCCGAACAGCGAGGTTCGGCGAGGATTTAGGTATTCGCGTTAGCGAACGACCACAGCGAGCACGTCGCGAGCCGACAGCACGAGCAGGTCGTCTCCGCCGTACTTCACTTCGGTTCCGCCATACTTGGAATAGATGACCTTGTCGCCTACTGCGATATCGAGCGGCACGCGGTTTCCGTTGTCGTCGATGCGACCGGGACCTACGGCGACTACTTCGCCCTCCTGGGGCTTCTCTTTCGCAGTGTCAGGAATGACGAGCCCAGACGCGGTGGTCTGTTCTGCATCGACCTGCTTGATAACAATGCGATCCTCGAGCGGCTTGATAGACACCGACACGTTTGACCTCTTTCTAAAAGTTCTTGGGTTGGCACACTCCGTGTGAGAGTGCCAGATCAACTATACGGCTTGGTTGGCACTCGATCAACGTGAGTGCCAATACAGATGCGGATACGGTTAGACAATGAATCAGAGCGAATTGCGTGAGCTGCTTTCAGCTGAAGGCCTTCGCCTGCTGGACTCCCTTCCCGTCTGGCAACCCAGCAATGAGATCGTGCGAACCGTCTCCGAACTCCGAAAAGCCGGCCACAGCCCCGGACTCGTCGCCGCCGTACTCAGCCAATCAAAACTACGCGCAAAAGCGATAAGCAAGTTTGGTGCATTCGCCGAACGGATGCTCTTCACCGAGGCCGGGCTCGAACAAGCCACTCGGCTCTCCGTTGGCTCACTACACGCCGGCCGCTTTAGCAAGGCTGGCGTGAAATGGGTGGCTGATCTCGGTTGTGGAATCGGTGCCGATGCCCTCGCGATCGCGGGTCTTGACCTCAATGTCACCGCGGTAGAGCGGGACGAAACCACCGCAGCCATCGCAAGCTACAACCTCGCCCCTTGGGCCAACGCCCAAGTACTCCACGGCGATGCCGAAACAACAGACCTCACCGGAATCGACGGAATCTACCTCGACCCAGCACGTCGTGACGCCCGCGTGCGTCTCACCAACCCTGCCGACTGGACCCCCTCACTCGACTTCGCGTTCGGACTGGCTGAGCGCTATCCCACCGGAATCAAGCTCGGCCCCGGCATCGATCGCGATGTGATCCCCGACAATGCTGAAGCCCAGTGGGTGTCGGTCGGTCGCGAAGTCGTCGAGCTCGGACTCTGGTTCGGGGCTGTTGCTCGCGACGGCATCCGCCGCTCGGCGCTCGTGATCGGCGATCACGGCACCGCCGAGATGAGTGCACCCGCCGACAGCGTGGACGAAGCCCCGGGAGAATTGGGACAGTTTCTATTTGAGCCAGACGGTGCCGTCATCCGTGCACGACTCATTGGAGATCTTGCCCGACGGTTAAATGGCCGGATGCTCGACACATCGATCGCCTACTTCAGCGCGGATGCCGCAGCATCGTCGCCATTCGCGACGTGTTTCGAGATTGTGGCCGACTTCCCTCTCGATAAGCGGTCGCTGAAGAGGGAACTAGCAACGCGCAAGATTGGCACCCTAGAAATCAAAAAGCGCGGGGTCGATATTGACCCCGCGACTTTTCGAACTTCGCTTTCGCTAACCGGCGAGAACAGTGCCACATTGATTCTGACGCGTGTAGCTGGCAAACGCCGGGCGCTACTGGCGCAGCGCGTGCCGCCCTCGGTTTAGCGAGTTGTGGACTAGTTAGAAGTTTCCGCGAAAGCCGGTCCCGAACTCACTAACGCCAGCAAACAGCAACGCAAAACCTGCGATGACGATAACCCCGGTGATCAGACCAATCACGACGCTGATATACCCGGTAATGAGGCCGGTGAGCCAGTAGGGACGGGCATACGGCTGCTTCTTCTGCGCCATGTGACCCATGACCACCGCGGCCACGCCGGGTAAGAACCCGAACACGACGAATGACAAAAGGATGCCGGAAATTCCGGTAACCATCGAAGCGATCGACAAGCCCTGCGCCGGACCAGCCGGAACCGGCGCGAACGGCGCTTGGCCTGGCGTCGACGCACCCTCGTAGCCGGGGATCGGGGTGCCGCTAGGGGCGGAGTATGGGTCAGCCGATGCAGCCGGAGTCGCTGAGGGCGCAACCGGCGGCACCGGAGGGGCTGACGGGGTCGCAGGAGTCGAGGGGGTCGCAGGAGTCGAGGGGGTCACGGGTGTTGTCTTCACTGGAGGTGTCTTGGCTGCGGTGGTCGTCACGGCAGGCGTCGACTTCGCTGCGACCTGTGCAGCAGCCGGCTTCTTAGCCGCAGGCTTCTTGGCTGACGGAGTCGCCTTTGCCTTGGGCGCGCGTGAAGCGACAGGTGTAGCGGGAGTGGGGATCGACGGGGTTGCGCCGTCTGAGTTGTTGGTAGCCATCCGCACACTTTAGCAAGCACAACTCAACAGCTGCCCAGCAACGACTTCGGGGCCCGCGCTACTGTGCGGGCCCCGAAGAGTAAGAAACTGAGGTGCGGGCTTAGTAGGTGTCGAATCCGCCCGCTGCACCCAAGAAGAAGAGGGGAATGAATATTGCAAACAGCGCGATGAAAAACCCGACGAGTCCGAGGTACCCGAGCACGAGACCGATGATGGCGAGCACGTTGCCCTGTTCGCCGGTCTTCTTGATCTGGCTGAGCGCAATGTGGCCCGTGACAATGCCGATGAGGCTAAGCCACAGGATCGATGTCACCAGGGAGACGATCGAGAGTACGTTCCACTTGGCAACCGGCGCGCCTGTTGGCGTCGAGGCGTAAGGCGTGGGTTCTGACATGACGGAATGCTCCTTAGTAGATGAAACCGAAAGCGGCGCCACCATATTCTCAGCCTGAGAGAACGCTGTCAATGCGTCTCGACTAGAGCATAACGTGTTTTTAGGACTGAATTTGGGTGACCGGGAGGGTCGAGTCCGCGCTAAAGCCGAGCGTAGAGGGCTGTTTGCCCGCCATTACCAATTGGGCACCCAGAGCGGCGATCATCGCACCATTATCTGTGCACAGTGACAGCGGCGGGATTCTCAATTGGATGCCCGCAGCATCGCACCGCTCCTGCGCGAGTTCTCGCACACGGGCGTTAGCCACGACTCCGCCGCCGAGCAGTAGGCGCGGCACACCACGATCTACACACGCCGCGACCGCCTTAATCAGCAGGATGTCAACGACTGCCTCACGAAAACTGGCCGCGACATCCGCAATCGAAAACTCTGTTCCGGCATCGTGTTCACGCTCGACCCAGCGCGCGACGGCAGTCTTCAGTCCCGAGAATGAAAAATCGTACCGGTGCTTCTCCATGTCTTTAGCCTGACTCAGACCGCGGGGAAATCGGATGGCCTGAGGATTGCCCTCTGCGGCAACCCGATCAATCTGAGGCCCACCCGGATAAGGAAGCCCGAGCAATCGGGCCACCTTGTCGAAGGCTTCCCCGGCAGCGTCGTCAATTGTTTCGCCGAGAAGTTCGACATCGGAAACCAGATCGCGAACGTGCAGCAACGATGTATGACCACCAGACACGAGCAGCGCGATCGTCGGAAGGTCAATTTCTGTTCCGTCGTCGCGCAACACATCAGCTCCGACGTGCCCCACAAGATGATTGACGGCATACAGCGGTTTGTCCGTTGCAACGGCGAGCGCCTTCGCTGCGGCAACACCCACCATGAGTGCGCCAGCAAGTCCGGGGCCGCTCGTTACAGCAATCGCATCAATCTCGTGAAGCTCTATCCCAGCTTCTCGGAGCGCCTGCTCGAGCGCTGGCTGCATCGCCTCAAGGTGTGCGCGTGCCGCAACCTCAGGGACGACCCCGCCGTAGCGCGCATGCTCGTCCATGGATGATGAAATGACGTTGGCGAGCAAGCGGTTACCACACACAATGCCAATTCCTGTCTCATCACAACTGGTTTCGATTCCCAGCACAAGAGGCTCAGTGGTGTTGTTCGGCAGGCTTCGGTTCGCTGGTGCTGTCCGAGTAACGGTCGCAGGCTGGCTCATACCCCCACCGCCGGAGACAGTTTGGCTTCGGGAATGGTGAGGCGCATCACGATCGCATCGACGCCATCGGGTTGGTAGTAGTTCGGGCGCACCGCGATGCGTTCAAAGCCCAACGAATCATAGAGTCGTTGCGCGGCAGGATTGTCGTCGCGTACCTCCAAGAAGAGTTCACCTGCCCCGCGATCACGAGCCTCCACCATGAGCGCGTACATCAGCGCACGCCCAATGCCGTGGCGTCGAGCATCCGGAGCAACAGCAATAGTTTGGATGTCGGCCTGCCCAGAACGGAATGGAGCGCGCAAGCCTGCATACGCTTTCACCTGCGTCGGCTCCCCCACAGGATGCGCGACCAGATAGTACCCGTAATTATCAGCGAGCTCAGCGCTCATCATGTCGCGGGACCAAGCGTCGTTGGCGAATTCGCTCACCTCAATCACCATGATGGCGTCGAGGTCGTCGGGGGTAGCGCGACGCAATTGCCAGCTCATGCGGTTACTCGTTTCGGTCCTGCGGAGAGGGTGACGTCTGGTGAGCGCAAGTAAAGGGCCTCTTCGCCGGCAAATTCGCGCCCGTTGACTTTCATGAGCTGGGCCAGGGTTGCCAGGTTTGCGGCGCGCACCGTTGCGGCTTTCCGCAGCGCATAGTGGTCGAAGTGTGGCACGTGAGTGGCGAGCTCTGCGGCGGGAGCGAGCGCGGGTCCGGCCTCGCGAATGGGCAACCCCGCGTCATCCATTCCCGCGTAGGTTGACCAATACAGCTCTTTGCGTCTCGCATCTGTGGCGATCAGGACTGGCGCGGTTTCGCCGAGTGCGATGGCATCATGAGTGACAACCCGATACAGCGGCAGGCCGGCACCGAAAGCAAAAGTGCGCGCGGCAACGATGCCCACCCGCAGCCCAGTGAAGGGCCCCGGCCCCATTCCCGCCACGACACCGGTCAGGTCGGTTACAGCGAGTTTGGTGTCTGCGAGACAGCTGTAGATGAAGTCGCCAACGACTTCGGCATGCTTTCGGGTGTCTGCAGAGTCGCACTCCGCGTGCACAACGCCCTGCGCATCAACAATCGCGACGCTCGTTCCTGCCGACGTATCAATCGCTAAAAACATCAAGCCACCTCAAATCTGCCCACTTGGGGCCGAAACCGGTCACCGTCACGGCGCGCGGTTCAACTGCCTCTTCGGCGAAATCATCGTCAGAGTGGTTCTCGTCACCCGCGCCGGTGGGTCGCGCAATATCGACGTTCAGCCATGACTTACTAACTCCATCGAGCAAACCTGCACCCCATTCGACCACAACAATGGATGCCTCAAAATCGATGTCGAGATCGTCGAGTTCTACAGCGCTGCCCAAGCGGTAAGCGTCGACATGCACGAGGGGCGCCTGAGCTGGCGATGATGACGATGCCGACTCCGGTTCCGGTTGCTGTGTCGCTGTCGGTATCGATATCGATTGCCCCAGTCGCGGATGCGTGCGCGCGAGCACAAAGGTCGGGCTCGTCACGGTGCCGCGGATGCCGAGAGTCTCACCAATCGCTCGCGTGAGGGTGGTTTTTCCTGCACCGAGTTCGCCATTGAGCAAAACGAGGTCGCCGGCGTCGAGCTGCCCGGCGATTAGTGACCCGAGATCAGCCATCCGCTGGGGGGAATCGACCACGAGTCTGGTCATGGTTCGTACCTGCGCACCACGCGCGGTCCGATGCGAGTCACGATCTCATAGTTGATGGTTCCCGCGGCCGTCGCCCACTCGTCGGCGCTGGGCACAGGCATCGCAGAGCCAGACGCAAGCGAAGAGTCCACAGAGTTCGAAGGGTCGCCAAATAGTACTGCACGATCGCCCACGGCAACCGGGGCATCACCCATGTCGACGACGATCTGATCCATGGCAACCCGGCCAGCAACCCGGCCTCGATAACCGTTGATCGTGACGGGGCCGCGGTTGGAGGCATGGCGCGGAATACCATCGCCGTACCCCACGGGCACGAGCGCGAGAGTGGTGTCGGTCTCGCAGTGAAAGTCGAAGCCGTACGACACTCCCGCACCGGCCGAAGCGCGTTTCACAGAAACGACGGGGGCACTCAAGGTCATCGCCGGCACCAGACCTAGAGCCGAAGCATCCACATCATCGGACGGGGCAAGGCCATAGGTGCTGATTCCTAGTCGGACCATGGTGAAGCGGGCATCGGGGTGTTTGATCGCGCCTTCCGAGGCCGCCAAGTGACGGAATTCTGGCCGAAGCCCCACAGACTCCGCCATCACGATGGCTGCGGAGAATTGTTGGATCTGCTGTGCGTCATTCTCCGCGCCAGCATTGGCCAGGTGACTCCAGATTCCCCGTACACGGATCCGCCCGGCAAGTTCGTGCGCCGCGGCAGCGTCGAAGAACTCGTGCCAGTCGCTAAGAGCAGCCCCGTTGCGGTGCAGACCCGTATCGACCTTGAGGTGAACGAACGCAGTTCCGGATGCCGCAGCGACTTCGGCCAGTTGTGCAATGTTGCTGACACCGAGGTCTACATTCGCGCGCACTGCTTCACCGAATATTGCCCCCGGCTGGTGCAACCACGCTAAGAGTGGAGCGTCGATGCCCGCGGTTCGCAGCGCAAGCGCTTCGGTCAGGTCAGCAATGCCGAGCCAGTTCGCACCACCAGAAATGGCGGCGCGGGCACTTTCGATGGCTCCGTGGCCGTAGCCGTCGGCTTTCACGACCGCCATTACCAGCGCAGGGGCGACCAGAGCGCGCAAAGTTTCTACGTTGTGCGTTATCGCGCCGGTGTTGATCGTTGCGAGTCGAAGGTCAGTCATGGTGGGCCTCCGCAATAACGTAAGCGATTGCGATGCCCGCGTCATGGCTCATCGACAGGTGAACGGAGGTGATCCCGCGACGTTCAGCAATTGCTTTTGTGGCGTTCTGCAGTTCAAACGACGGATTTCCGAGCGCGTCAGAGACGACCTTCATGTCGTGCCAGGTAACGCCACTAGAGTCGCCCAGGGCCTTGATGAGCGCTTCTTTAGCGGCAAAGCGGCCGGCAAGTGAGCGCAGCGGTCGCGTCGCACCATCCTTCAATTGTTCGCTCTGAGAGAACAGGCGCGAGGTGAGGGTCGGCGTGCGCTGCAAAGCACGTTCGAAGCGGGCGATGTCGACGACATCTACACCGATCCCCACAATCACGGTGAGACCTATTCGACGGTGACAGACTTCGCGAGGTTGCGCGGCTGGTCTACGTCGAGTCCCTTCGCTGCCGAAAGTTCCATACCGAAAATGTGCAACGGAATCACTGCAAGGAGCGGCTCAAAGAACGAACCGGCAAGAGGAATGGGGATGACCTCATCGGCGAACGGCAGCACCGCTGCGTCACCTTTCTCAGCGATGGCAATGACGCGAGCGCCACGCGCACGGATCTCCTGAATATTGGAGACAACCTTCTTGTGGAGCGAGTTGGGATCGCGCGGGCTGGGAACGACCACGAAAACAACCTGACCGGGCTCAATGAGAGCGATCGGACCGTGCTTGAGCTCACCAGCGGCAAATCCCTCAGCGTGAATGTACGCCAATTCCTTGAGCTTCAGTGCGCCCTCAAGAGCGATCGGGTAACCCACGTGACGGCCCAAGAAGAGCACCGACTGGGTGTCCGTCATCCAATGAGCCAACTGCTTAATCGACTGAGAGGTAACCAAGACTTCAGAGATCTTGTCCGGGATCGCCTGCAATTCGGCAACGTTCTCACGAATTGCCTCATCGCTGAGCGTGCCCCGCACACCCGCAATGTGCAGCCCAATCAAGTACAGCGCAGTCACCTGAGCCACGAAGGCCTTCGTGGATGCCACAGCAACTTCAGGACCAGCGTGCGTGTAGACCACAGCGTGTGACTCGCGCGGAATCGTTGCGCCGTGCGTGTTGCACACGGAAACAACCTTTGCGCCGGATTCCATAGCGAACTTGACCGCCATGAGTGTGTCCATGGTCTCGCCAGACTGGCTGATCGAGATCACGAGGGTGCGCTCCGTGAGAATCGGGTTGCGGTAGCGGAACTCGTGAGCCAGCTCAACATCCACCGGAACACGGGCCCACGCCTCGATAGCGTACTTGCCAAGCATCCCCGCGTAGGCCGCAGTTCCGCACGCAATGACAACGATGCGGTCGATGTTCGCGATGATCTCGTCACCGAGCGGCTCGAACTCGGTGAGCTTGACGAGCCCATCCTGAACGCGACCAAGAATTGTGTTGGCTACGGCATCCGGCTCTTCACTGATCTCCTTCGCCATGAAGCTCGACCAACCGCCTTTTTCGGAGGCCGAAGCATCCCAGGCGATATCAAACTCGTCAACCTCAACAGGGTTGCCATCGAAGTCGATGACCTCAACAGAGTCGGGGCGGATCGTGACGATCTGGTCTTGGCCGATAGCGACGGCGCGACGAGTGAACTCGACGAAAGCAGCGACATCTGAGCCCAAGAAGTTTTCTCCGTCACCCAAACCGATCACCAAGGGTGAGTTGCGGCGAGCACCAACAACAACACCGGGCTGGTCTTCGTGAACCGCGAGCAGAGTGAATGCCCCCTCAAGGCGGGCAACAACACCGCGCAAGGCTGCCGTAAGGTCGCCAGTCTTTTCGTATTCGCGACCGACGAGAATTGCCGCTACCTCGGTATCGGTCTCGCTGGCAAAAGTTTCTCCCTCGGCCAGCAGCTCGTTCTTTAGCTCAGAGAAGTTCTCGATGATGCCGTTGTGAATGAGAGCAAGCTTCGAGTCGCGACTCAAATGCGGGTGCGCATTCACATCGGTGGGGCCACCGTGGGTAGCCCACCGCGTGTGACCGATGCCCGTAGAACCGTTACCGAGAGGTGTTTCGGCAAGGTCATCCAGCAGCATCTGAAGTTTGCCAGCACGCTTGCGTGTTCTGAGCACCCCAGCCTCGTCGATAATAGCGACCCCAGCGGAGTCGTAACCCCGGTATTCGAGACGTTTGAGACCACCGAGGAGAACCTCAAGGCTTTTGTTGTCACCGACGTAACCCACAATTCCACACATAGAAACGAGTTTAGTTCCCCAAGCTGGGTATCGGTGCGCCGTTAGGATGAAGGCGATGCACGAAAACGGCTCCGCACACGCTCAAATCTCTCCCTTTCTCGAAATCGATCGGAGCGATTGGAGCGGACTTGCGCCAAAAATGGAAGTTCCGCTCACCCAAGCAGAGCTAATCGAACTCCGCGGACTCGGCGACGAACTCGACCTCACCGAAGTCTCAGAGGTCTATCTTCCGCTGAGTCGACTACTCAACCTGTATGCAGAAAACGCTCAGCGACTTCATGCCGCCACCACGCAGTTTCTCGGCGCCACAACCACAAGCACACCATTCGTCATTGGCGTTGCCGGCTCGGTAGCCGTCGGAAAGTCCACCATCGCGCGACTGCTGCGCGAACTTCTCTCGCGCTGGGACGGCACCCCCCACGTCGAACTCATCACCACCGACGGGTTTTTGCACCCCAATGCCGAGCTAGAACGCCGCGGCATCCTCGAACGAAAAGGGTTTCCCGAAAGCTACGACCGTCGGGCACTATTGCGGTTCGTCAGCAAGATTAAAGCTGGCGTCGCTGAAGTGCGCGCTCCGTTCTATTCGCACCTGGCCTACGACATCATCCCGGATGCCGCTATAACAGTGCGCAAACCCGACGTGCTCATCGTCGAAGGGCTCAACGTTTTGCAACCGCCGACGCCCGGCAACAGGCTCGCCGTCAGCGACCTCTTCGACTTCACAATCTATGTGGATGCCCGCACAAGTGACATCGCTCGCTGGTACGAGGAGCGCTTCCTTCGCCTCCAGCGCGGGGCGTTCAGTAACCCGCGTTCATACTTCCACCGCTTTGCCGATCTCAGCGAGAGCGCCGCCCGCGCACGCGCCCAACAGGTCTGGAAGCTCACCAACGAACCCAACCTCGTCCAGAACGTATTGCCGACGCGACCTCGCGCATCACTGATCCTGCGTAAAGATGCCAACCATGCGGTCTCGAAAGTGTTGTTGCGTAAGACCTAGCGTGGCGCGCTGCCACTATTCACGGGGATCGGCCGGTGTCTAGTTGGCCATTGTCGAATCGGGCAGTGTCGCGTTGGCCGGTATCGGATCGGCGAGCTCGGGGCGGAATTAGTTGCCGAGCTGAGCACGGACGACTGCGGCAAGGCGATCGGCCATCTGTTGTGCAACCTCTTGGCGCTCCGCCTCAACCATCACGCGAACCATTGGCTCCGTTCCCGATGCGCGCAGCAGCACCCGGCCCGTTTCGCCCAGTTCTGCCTCCACAGCGGCAACCGCATCCGCGATTACGCTGTCGGAGCCCAGCGAGTGATGGTCGACGCCCCGCACGTTCACGAGAACTTGCGGGTACACCGTCATTACTGAAGCCAACTCGGCAAGCGTCTTGCCCGTTCGCTCCATTTCGGCAACAAGATGAAGGCCGGTGAGGATGCCGTCGCCGGTGGTCGCGAACTTGGTCATGATGACGTGACCAGACTGCTCCCCGCCGAGGGAAAGGCCGTGCTCACCGAGTGCTTCGAGCACGTAACGATCGCCGACCTTGGTTTCGAGCATCTTAATGTTGTTCTCGGCCATGGCGCGGCGAAGCCCCAGATTGCTCATGACGGTCGCAACCAGGGTGCGGTCTTGAAGAACACCGCGCTCGGCCATCGATACCGCCAGAATCGCCATGATCTGGTCACCATCAACGACCTTGCCGTCTTTGTCGACGGCGAGACAGCGATCAGCGTCACCATCATGGGCGATACCAATATCTGCGCCGTGCGCGAGCACTGCCACAGCGAGGTTGTCGAGATGGGTCGATCCGACACCGTCGTTGATGTTGATGCCATCGGGGTCTGCACCGATGACCGTGACCTTGGCCCCGGCATCCGTAAACACCTGTGGCGATACTCCGGAGGCCGCGCCGTGAGCGCAGTCGAGCACAACGTGGATGCCGCCGAGCTGGTTAGGTAGTGTCGACAACAGGTGCACGACGTAGCGGTCTTCAGCGTCGGCGAATCGTCGAATGCGGCCAACCTCAACGCCCGTCGGAGCGAGGCTGGGGGCTGCGAGTGCTGCTTCGATGCGGTCTTCGACCTCATCGGGAAGTTTGGTGCCGCCCTGACCGAAGAACTTAATTCCGTTGTCGGGGGCGGGATTGTGCGACGCGGAGATCATGACTCCGAGGTCGGCTTTGAAGTCAGCGACGAGGAATGCTGCTGCGGGGGTGGGGATTACTCCGGCGTCGAAGACATCGACGCCAGAGCTCGCGAGCCCCGCGGATACCGCGGCTGAGATGAACTCACCGGATACCCGCGGGTCGCGTGCGACTACGGCAACGGGTCGACGGCCGGAAGCTCGACGACCATCGGCGACTCGGCCCTGACCCAGTACGACAGCTGCCGACTGAGCCAGGCCAAGTGCGAGCTCTACAGTAAGATCGCTGTTCGCGAGTCCGCGAACGCCATCCGTACCAAAAAGACGTGCCATGCGTTGCCGCTAGCGCGTGAAGCGCGTTAGCGCTTCGAGAACTGCGGAGCCTTACGCGCCTTCTTGAGTCCAGCCTTCTTACGCTCCTTGACGCGAGCGTCACGGGTAAGGAAGCCAGCCTTCTTGAGGATCGCGCGGTTGTTCTCTTCATCGATCTGGTTGAGCGAACGAGAGATGCCTAGACGCAGCGCGCCAGCCTGACCCGAAGGGCCGCCGCCGGTGATGCGTGCGATTACGTCGTAACCACCGAGCAGGTCAAGAACCTTGAAGGGGTCATTGATGAGCTGCTGGTGAAGCTTGTTGGGGAAGTACTCGGCGAACTCACGGCCGTTGACCGTGATGGTGCCCGAACCAGGAACGAGGCGAACGCGGGCAATTGCCTGCTTGCGACGTCCGACGGCTGCGCCGGGAACGGTGAGAACGGGGCGAGGCGCTGCGGGCGCCTCGGTTGCTGCCGATTCCGTCGTGTACGACTCGGGAGCACCCTCGGTGATTGAATCTTCGATCTTGGCCACTGTTTTAAGTCCTTAAGTCTTGGCTACGTAAAGCGCGGGCGCTACTGAGCGACCTGGGTGAGGGTATACGGGGTTGGCTGCTGAGCAGCGTGAGGGTGCTCAGTACCCGCGTATACCTTCAGCTTGGTGAGCTGAGCGCGACCGAGTGAGTTCTTGGGGAGCATTCCACGGATTGCCTTTTCAACGGCACGCGTGGGGTGCTTCTCCAACATCTCGGAGTACGTGGTGGCCGTGAGCCCGCCCGGGTAACCGGAGTGACGGTAGGCCTTCTTCTGCGCGAGCTTGGAGCCCGTGAGGGCAACCTTCTCAGCGTTGATGATAATGACGAAGTCACCCATGTCCATGTGGGGAGCAAAGGTGGCCTTGTGCTTTCCACGGAGCAAAACTGCTGCGTGGCTGGCGAGGCGGCCGAGAACGATGTCGGTTGCGTCGATGATGACCCATTCCCGCTTGACGTCGTCGGGCTTGGGCGAATATGTGCGCGTCACAATAGTGCTGCTTTCATTGATCGAGTGAGGTGTTCGTGAATCCCGCTCCGATGGTTGTTTCAGAAGAAACAATTCCGGTTGGAGGGCTCATGATCGGATGTTGCACCCTATAGTGCAGACACCAAGGGTCAACAGTAGCCCAACTTCCGCCACGCAGCAAACGCTCCGCGGTGACCGGTCGAGGCTCCCTCGTGGCTAGTCGAGCGGATCGCGATGAGATCGCGTGAGTTCTGCACGCGCGGCGAGCCCGTCAGCTGGCGGATAGCCCACTTCGACGAGCGTGAGACCTTTAGCGGGCATGACCTTGTACTCACTCCCCTTCGAACGCTCATCGCGAATGTCGACCGGACGCGAGATATCCAGCTTGCCCTGCCCCACAAATACGCCAGCACCCACGAGCGACCGCACCATGCTGTGACAGAAAGCGTCTGCCCGAACTTCGGCAACGATGATGCCCTCCTCGTTGCGTCTCCAACTGAAATGCTCAAGCCATCTCACTGTCGAGGCACCCTCCCGAGGTTTGCAGTATGCGGCCCAGTCATGGAGCCCTAGCAATTCCTTTGCGGCCACATTCATCGCGTCAACATCGAGCGTCGCCGGATACCAGACCGTGTGATTTCGGTACCGAGGATCCCGAGGCGACTCGTTGTCGGCAATCCGGTACTCATACCGGCGCCACAGCGGCGAAAAGCGGGCATCGAAACCGTCGGCCGCTATCACTGACTGCGACACATGAATGTCAGCCTCAAGCCCCGCGATGCCATTAATCCTTCGAGCCAAAGATGCGGGCCCATCGTAGCGCCTGCCGCCAAGGTTCCCCCGACGCGGACGATCGAGGCTGTGCAACTGGGCGTCAGTAAGGTCAAGGTGCGCCACCTGGCCGCTCGCGTGCACACCGGCATCCGTACGGCCGGCAACAACAAGCGACGGGATCACGCCGAAGCGCCGGAAGATCACGCCGAGTGCGTCTTCAATCGTGCCCTGAACGGTGCGGAGGACCGGCTGCTTTCCCCATCCGAAGAAGTTGGTGCCGTCGTAGGAAATGTCGAGTCGCAGACGAGTCGAGTGGGGATCACGGGTCTCGCCACCATCGCGGTCGACATTCGGCTCATTCGCCGGGTTTGCGGCTGCCGTCTGATCCATAGTGCAATCCTATTTCACCAAGAAAACCCCGGCCCGCTCGAGGCGGAACCGGGGTTTTCTCAAACGAAGAAAGTTACTTCTCTTCTGCAGTCTCCGCAGCAGCGTCCTCAGCAGGAGCCTCAACGGCTACATCTTCGGTTGCAACGTCGCTGGCAGCAGTGTCGTCTGCGGCAGGAGCTTCTTGGGCGGCGGGCTCTTCTGCAGCGGCCTTTGGCTCTGCCTTAGCAGCGGCCTTAGGTGACTTCTTCTTAGGCGTTACGGGCTCAAGAACGAGCTCCATCTGAACCATCGACGCGTTGTCACCCTTGCGGAAACCAAGCTTCGTGATGCGGGTGTAGCCGCCATCACGGTGCTCGACCTGCGGAGCGATGACAGTGAAGAGTTCGTGGATGACGGTCTTGTCGCCAATGATTCCCATTGCGCGGCGACGGTTGTGCAGGTCACCCTTCTTCGCAAAGGTGATCAGACGCTCGGCCACGGGACGCAGGCGCTTTGCCCGAGTTTCGGTGGTCTTGATGCTTTTGTGTGTGAACAGGGCTGCTGCCAGGTTGGCGAGCATGAGGCGCTCGTGCGCTGGTCCACCGCCGAGACGCGGGCCCTTAGTAGGTGTAGGCATTTTCTAGTTCTCCAGTGTCAAAGGTTCGAGCCAGCGGCTCAAGCGTTGGTCTCGTCGTCGGCGTATCCGCCGTAGAAGTGCGCGCCGTCAAATCCGGGAACGCTGTCTTTCAACGACAATCCCATTTCGACGAGCTTGTCGCGTACTTCATCAACCGACTTCTGACCAAAGTTGCGGATGTTCATGAGCTGGGTCTCCGAAAGAGCCACCAGTTCACTTACAGTGTTGATTCCTTCGCGCTTGAGGCAGTTGTAGCTGCGCACCGAAAGATCAAGGTCTTCGATCGGCATGCTGAGTTCAGTCGACAGCACGGCGTCAACCGGTGCAGGACCAATCTCAATACCCTCGGCTGCCGTGTTGAGCTCGCGAGCGAGTCCGAACAGTTCGGTTAGCGTGCGACCGGCTGAAGCAATGGCGTCACGCGGGGTGATTGCCGACTTGGTTTCGACATCCACAACCAGACGGTCAAAGTCGGTACGCTCACCCGCACGAGTTGCCTCGACGCGGTAGGTGACCTTGAGCACGGGCGAGTAGATCGAGTCAACCGGAATCTGGCCGGCTTCGCTGAATTCGCTGCGGTTCTGGGTTGCAGTGACGTAACCGCGGCCACGCTCGATCGTCAGCTCAAGTTCGAACTTGGCCTTGTCGTTGAGGGTCGCGATAACGAGCTCGGGGTTGTGGATCTCTACACCAGCAGGTGCAGAGATGTCAGCGGCGGTGACCTCACCAGCGCCCTGCTTGCGCAGGTAAGCGGTGATTGGTTCGTCGTGCTCGCTCGAGACAACGAGGTTCTTGATGTTGAGGATGACCTCGGTGACGTCTTCTTTTACACCGGCGACGGTGCTGAACTCGTGGAGCACGCCGTCGATACGGATGCTGGTGACAGCTGCTCCGGGGATCGACGAAAGAAGGGTACGACGGATTGAGTTTCCGAGGGTGTAACCGAAACCGGGTTCAAGCGGCTCGATAACGAACCGTGAACGGAATTCGGAGATGTTCTCCTCAGCAAGGGTGGGACGCTGTGCAATGAGCACTGGTGATTCCTTTCGGCAAAGTGTCCGCTATATGACACTTGTGGGCGACGGGTGGCTGGCCCGACGTTTTTATTGAATTGTGCGCTGGAACTGTGAGCGAGGGCCGCAAGCGACCCTCGCCACGACGCCAGCACTAGCGAGTTGCCTCGCTAGTACGGCGTAAAACTAAACGCGACGACGCTTGGGCGGACGGCAACCATTGTGCGTCTGCGGGGTTACGTCGTTGATCGAACCCACTTCGAGGCCAGCGGCCTGCAGCGAACGAATCGCAGTTTCGCGACCCGAACCCGGTCCCTTGACGAAAACGTCTACCTTCTTGACACCGTGCTCTTGAGCCTGGCGTGCAGCCGACTCAGCAGACATCTGTGCGGCGTAAGGGGTCGACTTGCGCGAACCCTTGAAGCCGACGACACCTGACGAGGACCAGCTCAGTACTGCGCCGGTGGGGTCGGTGATGGTAACGATGGTGTTGTTGAACGTTGACTTGATGTGAGCCTGGCCCACTGCAACATTCTTCTTTTCTTTACGACGCGGCTTACGAGCGGCCGATTTTGGTGCTGCCATTGTTTTCTCCTAAAACTGTGATGGCGACGACACGGGGAGTGAACCCAGGGTCTATCGGGCCTTCTTCTTGCCGGCTACGGTGCGCTTCGGGCCCTTGCGGGTACGAGCGTTGGTCTTCGTGCGCTGTCCATGAACGGGCAGCCCCTTGCGGTGACGGATGCCCTGGTAGCTGCCGATTTCAACCTTGCGGCGAATGTCTGCTGCAACCTCACGACGAAGGTCACCTTCTACCTGGAAGTTTGCCTCGATGTAGTCACGAAGCGCGATGAGCTGGTCATCGGTCAGATCGTGAACGCGAATTTCTCCGCTGATTTGGGTGTCGGCGAGGGTTTTGAGTGCCCTCGTGCGGCCAACACCATAAATGTAAGTCAGTGCGACCTCTACACGCTTGTCGCGTGGGATGTCGACGCCGGCTAGACGTGCCATAGTGGCTTCTCCTGTTAGTGAGTGGAGGTCTGTAGCAACGCCGGTGCACCGGCCTCCAACCGGTGGTGTCCCCGCACCTCGCTTGCGCGAGTTGTGGATCTGGTGCTGCTAGTTCTGTGTATTGAGTTATGTGGCGATTGCTCGCCGGCTGCGATCTGCTCGCGGAAGCTTTAGCCCTGGCGTTGCTTGTGGCGCGGGTTCGACTTGCAGATGATCATGACGCGTCCGTTGCGGCGAATAACGCGGCAGTGGTCGCACATGGGCTTGACGCTGGGGTTAACCTTCATTACTTTTCCTTGTGAATCGCTGTCTTCGTTCCACTTATCCCGCAAAGGAAGAGTGGACGTTACTTTCCAGCGCTCGCTACTTGTAGCGGTAGGTGATCCGGCCGCGAGTCAGGTCATACGGGCTCAGCTCTACAACCACACGGTCCTCCGGAAGGATTCGAATGTAGTTCTGTCGCATTTTGCCGGAGATGTGCGCGAGCACTACGTGGCCGTTACTCAACTCAACACGAAACATCGCGTTGGGCAGAGCTTCAACTACTGCTCCTTCGATCTCAATGACACCGTCTTTTTTGGCCATAGCCTCTTCGTCGCTATAAGTGGAGTTCGCTGGTCTGCGTGGATTGCGGTGAGTGGATTTCGAGAAACCCAAGGCACGAAAAAATCGGCCTGAAACACCAAGGATCAAGCCTACGCTAATCCCGGGCATTTCGCCAAGCTGGGGCTAAGATTGCGCCTTCACGGTTTCGATGGCGTCTGCAGGCAGCGGATCGCCGACACACAAACCCATTACCTGAGCCGCGAAATCTTCTGCAGTCAGCGACGAAGGCAGACGAACCGATCCTTCACAACGACTTCGTCATGCGGTTATCACTTCACGTCAGAAATCTTATCGTGCCGGCGCAAGACCTTTCGTAGCTACGTGAGGGGGTCGGAGCGATATTGGGCGACGAGATACAACTCCGTATCGTGATCACGCGCACCGATGTTGATCTCGCTGAGCTTTCGACCGACCTGATACTCACTACTATCGATCTGCATTCCTTCGCTGACAACGGGGTGCTCATTCAGCCGCTCCTTACGGAAACAGACATTGACAGCATTCGAAAGGTCATCGGCAGAGTACGCAGGCAACGCCACCGCCGTGCGCTCACTAACGAGCTACTATGGTTCTTTGCCCCTGCTCTTTTCCTTCGCAACTTCACAGCCCCGAGCGAAGAAGGAATGATCGCTGCGCTTAGAGACCGGATGATTGAAGCTGGCGCTATCGAGCGAGAGCGGATGTCGTCGACAGCATTTACCGACACGCTAGCCGTGCCGCACACGATGACGATGAATTACCACCGCACCGCGATCTGCATTGTCGTTAATGAGACGCCAATGCGATGGGGTGAGAACCGGGTCAACGTCATCGCACTCATCGCTTTCAGCGCGGCAGGAAGAACTACGTTTCACGCAGTCTTCGACCAGTTTGTTGGCGTTTTTTCTGGCCGCGACCACGTGCAGCAACCTGTACGAAAAGCGGTCGACTTCCCGACTTTCATCGACGAACTAGTGCGCGGAATCGAAAATTAGCGAGATCTAGCGTCAGCCGCAACAATGTCGCGCTCAACAAGAGCCTCGGTGATGCGAGCGGTCACAGCATCGATCTCGCCAATCGCATCGATCGTGACCAACACGTCGCGGGAGGCATAGACGTTGATGAGCGGAGCAGTCTGCTGACTGTAAACCTCAAGACGGTGACGAACGACCGCCTCGGTGTCATCGCTGCGCTCCTGCTCAAGCGCCCGCTTCCGTAGGCGGGCAACGACGACCTCGGGATCTGCCACAAGTTCAACAACAGCGTCTAAGGCCGCACCATGGCCCGCGAGGAACGCATCGAGCTCGCGCACCTGGTCTGTCGTGCGCGGGTACCCATCAAGCAGAAAACCGTCTTGCGCATCGTCTTCTTCGAGACGGTCGCGGATGAGTGCGTTCGTCAAAGAATCTGGAACGTTGTCGCCGGCATCCATAAATGCTTTCGCCTTCGTTCCCAATTCGGTGCCGTTCTTCACATTGCTGCGAAAAATGTCACCAGTCGAGATCGCGGCGATTCCGTAGATTTCTGCAAGGCGCACTGCTTGAGTGCCCTTGCCTGCGCCGGGTGGGCCAATAAGTAGGAGTCGAGTCAACGCAACAAACCTTCGTAATGGCGCTGCTGCAACTGCGAATCGATCTGCTTGACGGTCTCAAGACCGACACCAACGATAATCAGGATGCTTGCTCCGCCGAATGGGAAATTCTGGTTGGCCCCAATAACGACAAACGCGATCAGCGGAATCATTGCCACAAGGCCAAGGTAGAGGGAGCCAGGCAAGGTCACGCGAGTCAAAACGTAGTCGAGGTATTCCGCGGTGGGTCGACCAGCGCGAATACCGGGAATGAAGCCGCCGTACTTTTTCATGTTGTCGGCAACTTCTTCGGGGTTGAAGGTAATTGCGACATAGAAGTACGTGAAGCCAACGATCAGCAGGAAGTATCCGATCATGTAGATCGGGCTATCGCCAGAAACTAGGTTGTTCTGAATCCAGACAACCCACGCTGAAGGGGTCTCACCAGCTTGTGGCTGGTTGAAGTTTGCGATCAAGGCGGGCAGATACAACAGAGACGAGGCGAAGATCACAGGGATCACGCCAGCCATGTTGACCTTGATGGGGATGTAGGTGTTGTTGCCGCCGTAGGTGCGTCGGCCGACCATCCGCTTGGCGTACTGAACGGGGATGCGTCGCTGCGACTGCTCAACGAAGACGACGGCGCTCATGATGAGAATGCCCATGAGTAACACGAGAACAAAGATCTCGATACCGCTGCTGAGGTAGATGCCCCAGAGTGCGCTCGGGAACGTTGCGGAGATCGACGTGAAAATCAGCAGCGACATTCCGTTGCCGATTCCGCGCTCGGTTACGAGCTCACCCATCCACATGATGAGGCCGGTACCCGCGGTCATTGTGATGACCATCAGAAGAATCGCGTACCAGGCATCGTTCGTGATGAGCTGGCTGCATTCGGGAACGCCAGCCGACTGGAACAAAGCGCCACTGCGGGCCACCGTGATCAGTGTCGTCGACTGAAGAATAGCCAGCGCGATGGTGAGGTAACGCGTGTACTGCGTCAGCGTCGACTGGCCTGACTGGCCCTCTTTGTGAAGAGTTTCGAAGTGTGGAATGACCACACGAAGTAGTTGCACGATGATCGACGCCGTGATGTACGGCATGATTCCGAGTGCAAATACGGAAAGTTGAAGGAGCGCCCCACCACTGAAGAGGTTGATGAGGTCGTACAGCCCGCCGCTGGATGAGTTAGCTGCAAGACACAGCTGAACGTTTCCAAAGTCGACGAACGGCGCCGGGATGAAGGAGCCCAGTCTAAACAGCGCAATGATGCCTAGCGTGAACCCGATCTTCCTGCGAAGGTCAGGCGTGCGGATTATCCGCGCGACAGCTTTGAACACAAGGCCTCCGATTTATCTATGTACTGCGGGCGAATGGGGAACCCCTTATGCGGGATTCCCCACCCATCCTGTCTGCTTTGGCCACTGGTGTGACCAGCGCGACACTAACGTCTCGCGCAGTGACAGTTACTGAACCGAACCGCCGGCCGCAACGATCTTCTGCTCAGCGGAGCCGGAGACCTTGTCAACTACTACGTTCAGCTTAACCGCAATATCGCCCTGCCCAAGAACCTTGACCTTTTCGTTCTTGCGAACGGCGCCCTTTGACACGAGATCAGCGATGGTTACATCGCCACCCTTGGGGTAAAGTTCTGCGAGCTTCTCGAGGTTTACGACCTGGTACTCAACGCGGAATGGATTCTTGAATCCACGCAACTTAGGTGCACGCATGACGAAGTTGATGTTTCCCGCTTCGAAGCCAAGACGCATGTTGTAACGCGCCTTGGTTCCCTTGGTTCCACGACCCGCAGTCTTACCCTTGGAGCCTTCACCACGACCGACGCGCATTCTGTCTTTCTTTGCGCCAGCAGCGGGACGGAGGTGGTGCATCTTCAGAACCTGCGGGCGACTTTCGACAACGTCACTCGAGGACTTCTTCGCGGTCGGCGCCTTTGCGGCGGTCGACTGTGCAGGAGCCTTCGTAGACGTTGCCTTAGCCGCAGGAGCCTTGTCAGCTGCAGCCTTTGCAGGAGCAGCCTTCTTAGCAGCAGGTGCTTTAGCAGCGGGAGCCTTTGCAGGAGCAGCCTTCTTAGCAGCGGGAGCCTTTGCCGGAGCAGCCTTCTTAGCAGCAGGTGCTTTAGCAGCTGCAGCCTTAGGAGCTGCAGCCTTCTTTGGAGTTTCTTTCTCGTCAGCCATTAGTCAATCTCCTCGACCTTGACAAGGTGAGCGACCGTGTTGACGTAACCACGGTTCTGCGAGTTGTCCTCGCGCACAACAACGGAACCGATGCGCTTGAGCCCGAGGCTGCGCAGCGTGTCGCGTTGGTTCTGCTTCTCACTAATTTTGGACTTGATCTGGGTTACCTTCAGGCGACCAGCCATCAGACACCTGCCTTAGCTTCAGCCTCGGCGCGCAGCAAGCGTGCCGGGATAACGTGTTCTGCATCGAGACCACGACGAGCAGCAACCGAGCGAGGCTCTTCGAGCTGCTTGAGTGCTGCGACTGTCGCGTGAACGATGTTGATCGTGTTCGAAGAACCGAGCGACTTGCTGAGAACGTCGTGAATTCCGGCGCACTCGAGTACGGCGCGAACAGGACCACCGGCGATTACACCGGTACCGGCGGATGCGGGACGCAGCAGAACTACGCCTGCAGCAGCCTCGCCCTGGACCGAGTGAGGGATCGATGCGGCGACGCGAGGAACGCGGAAGAAGTTCTTCTTCGCCTCTTCAACGCCCTTAGAGATCGCGAGGGGAACCTCACGAGCCTTGCCGTAGCCGACACCAACCATGCCGTTACCGTCACCAACGACCACGAGAGCGGTGAAGCTAAAGCGACGACCACCCTTGACGACCTTCGATACACGGTTGATGGTGACGACGCGCTCCAAGAACTGGTTCTTATCGTTGTCGCGGCTGTTGTTTCCGCCACGGCCACCACGGTCGGGGCCACGCTCACGGCCGCCACGACGAGCCTCGCGAGGCTCGCTCGTCACGTCGGTTGCTGGGGCGTCTACGACTACCTCAGGTACGGAGATGGCGCTAGTCGCCTCAGCGGCCACGGCCTGCTCCTTGTTAGTTGTCTTGTTTTCCACGTTGTCGCTCACAGGTTCAATCCACCCTCTCGCGCTCCGTCGGCGATAGCTGCGACGCGTCCGGCGTAACGGCTTCCACCACGATCAAATACGACGGCTTCAACACCGGCGTCCTTGGCGCGCTCGGCAACCATTTCGCCGATCTTGCGTGCCTTAGCGGTCTTGTCGCCATCAAACGTGCGCATGCTCGACTCCATGGTCGAAGCTGAGGCTACGGTGACACCCTTGGAGTCATCGACAACCTGAACGAATACGTGACGCGCTGAACGCGTAACCACGAGACGGGGGCGCACCTCGGTGCCCACGACCTTCTTGCGGAGACGTGCGTGCCTGCGGCCCTTAGCGGCCGACTTGCTCTTACCTCTGGTTCCGAGAGCCATGTCTACTTACCACTCTTTCCGGCCTTGCGACGAACAACTTCGCCGGCGTAGCGCACACCCTTGCCCTTGTAGGGCTCTGGCTTGCGCAATTTACGAATGTTGGCTGCTGCTTCGCCAACCGCCTGCTTGTCGATGCCGCTGACAACTAGTTTGTTGTTGCCCTCGACCGCGAAGCTAATGCCTGCGGGCGGGTCAACGGTGATCGAGTGTGAGTACCCGAGAGCAAACTCAACTGAGCTGCCCTTTGCAGTAACGCGGTAACCAGTACCGACGACCTCAAGGCCCTTGGTGTAACCGTCGGTGACACCCACGATCTGGTTGGCGATCAGCGTACGGGTCAGGCCGTGAAGCGAACGCGATTCACGCTCGTCGTTCGGACGGGTTACGAGAACCTGGCCCTCTTCGAGCGCTACAGCGATAGGAGCCTTGACGGTGAGCGCGAGCTCACCCTTCGGTCCCTTTACCGCGACGTTTCGTCCATCGATGGTGACCGTTACACCAGCGGGGACATCAATAGGAAGTCTTCCGATTCGTGACATCTTGAGTTACCACACGTAAGCGAGGACTTCCCCACCTACGCCCTTCTTAGTCGCCTCTTTGTCGGTCAGTAGACCAGAGGAGGTGGACAAAATGGCCACGCCGAGTCCGCCAAGAACCTTGGGGATTTCGGTTGAGCGAGCGTATACACGAAGGCCAGGCTTCGAAACGCGCTTGATCCCCTTGATGGAACGCTCGCGAGTGGGGCCGTACTTGAGTTCGATCGTGAGGGTCTGGCCCACGCGAGCGTCCACAGTGCTCCAGCTGAGGATGTATCCCTCGGCCTTGAGCATTTCGGCCAAGCGCGACTTCAGCTTGCTGTTAGGCATTGAAACGCTGTCGTGGTGCGCCGAATTGGCGTTGCGCAGTCTGGTCAGCATGTCAGCGACCGGATCTGTCATTGTCATTATGTTGTTTCCTGTCTCGGCTGGTTTCGGCATCCGTTACACGAAGGCCGACCTGGTCGATTGGTGTTGCTTGGTTAGTTAGATGCGTTCTCTGCGGAACGGAAAGGGAAGCCGAGTGCCTTCAACAGCGCGCGACCCTCTTCGTTGCTTTTTGCAGTGGTAACAATCGTGATGTCGAAACCACGAACGCGGTCAATCTTGTCCTGATCGATCTCGTGGAACATTGACTGCTCCGTGAGGCCGAACGTGTAGTTGCCGTTGCCATCGAACTGCTTGTCCGAAAGGCCGCGGAAGTCACGGATGCGAGGAAGTGCCAACGAGATCAGGCGGTCAAGGAACTCCCAAGCGCGGTCACCACGGAGGGTGACGTGTGCACCAATGGGCTGTCCTTCACGGAGCTTGAACTGAGCAATCGACTTGCGAGCGCTCGTAACATACGGCTTCTGGCCGGTGATCGCGGTGAGGTCCTTGACGGCCCCATCGATGATCTTTCCGTCACGAGCTGCTTCACCAACACCAGTGTTCACGACGACCTTGACGATCCCCGGAACCTGGTGCACGTTGGTGAGGCCAAGATCCTTCTTGAGCTGCGCCGCAATTTCGGTGCGGTACTTCTGCTTCAGGCGCGGCTGGATTTTGCCAGCTGCAGGTGCAGTCGTCGTCATTAGTCTGCGTCCTTCTCGGTTGCCTTCTCGGCATCCTTCGTCGAAGCCTTGGGCTCAGCCTTGGCTGCCTTCGACTTCTTGGTCTCTACGCGGCGCGACTTCTTGAAGAAGCGCTCGCGCGTGGTCTTTCCGCGGTCGTCCGTGCCGACGGTGAAGCCAACACGTGCCGGGAGCTTGGTCTCGGGGTCAACGAGAGCAATGTTGGACACGTGAATCGGTGCCTCCATCGTCTCGATGCCACCGGTCTTGGTTCCACGCTGGGTCTGACCGACCTTGACGTGCTTGGTGACAAAGTTGACACCCTCCACGACGACGCGGTCCTTTCCAGCGATAACCCGGATAACTCGACCCTGCTTACCGCGGCTTCCGCCGCGCTCTTGGGTCGGGCCGCTGATGACCTGCACGAGGTCACCCTTGCGAATCTTTGCCATAACTACAGCACCTCCGGTGCGAGCGAGATGATCTTCATGAACTTCTTGTCGCGAAGTTCGCGGCCGACCGGTCCGAAGATGCGAGTACCACGGGGGTCTCCACCATCGGCCTTAAGGATTACGGCTGCGTTCTCATCAAACTTGATGTATGAACCGTCGGAACGACGAGTCTGCTTGATGACGCGAACGATGACGGCCTTGACGACCTCACCCTTCTTGACGTTTCCGCCAGGAATCGCGTCTTTTACGGTTGCCACAATGACATCGCCGAGACCTGCGTAGCGACGGCCTGAGCCGCCGAGTACGCGAATCGTGAGGAGCTCCTTGGCGCCGGTGTTGTCGGCGACCTTTACTCGGGATTCCTGCTGAAGCATTACTTAGCCTTTTCGAGGATCTCGACCAGACGCCAGCGCTTCGTGGCGCTGAGCGGACGGGTCTCGCTGATTAGAACGGAGTCACCGACGCCGGCCGTGTTGGCCTCGTCATGAACCTTCACCTTGGAGTTACGGCGGATAACCTTGCCGTACAACGGGTGCTTCACGCGGTCTTCAACTATGACGACGATGGTCTTATCCATCTTGTCGCTAGTCACCAACCCGCGACGGGTCTTACGGTACCCACGAGCGACCTCGGCGGTCTCCGCGGTCTTCTTGTCTTCAACCTTGGCCATGACTACGCCTCCTTCGTCTCGTCAGTGGCGTCTGCTGCGGTTTCATCCGCTGCAGCTGCCTTCTTGGTGCTGCGCTTCTTGGTCTCTTTTGCAGGGGCCTCGATAACAGCAGGGGTTGCACGGATGCCCAGCTCGCGCTCACGGATAACCGTGTAGATGCGAGCGATGTCGCGCTTAACAGCGCGAATACGTCCGTGGCTTTCTAGTTGACCCGTTGCGGCCTGAAAACGAAGGTTGAAAAGTTCTTCCTTCGCCTTTTTCAGCTCGTCCATGAGTCGTTCGTCTTCAAAAGTGTCTAGCTCGACAGGGGCTAGCTCCTTGGATCCGATCGCCATTATGCGTCGCCCTCCTCGCGCTTGATGATGCGTGCCTTGAGGGGCAGCTTGTGAATAGCACGAGTGAGTGCTTCCCGCGCAACAGTCTCGTCTACGCCGCTGAGCTCAAAGAGCACGCGACCTGGCTTGACGTTGGCGACCCACCACTCGGGCGAACCCTTACCGGAACCCATGCGGGTTTCGGCGGGTTTTTTGGTTAGCGGGCGGTCCGGGTAGATGTTGATCCACACCTTCCCACCACGCTTGATGTGACGCGTCATTGCGATACGAGCTGCCTCAATTTGGCGGTTCGTTACGTATGCCGGCGTCAGAGCTTGAATGCCATACTCACCAAACGACACCGTGGTGCCACCGGTAGCGTGGCCGCTGCGGCTGGGGTGGTGCTGCTTGCGGAATTTGACTTTACGCGGAATCAACATTGTTATGCCTCAACTCCTGCTGCAGCCGTAGCATCTGCCTTGGGGGCTTCTGCCTTGGATGCGTCAGCCTTAGGTGCGTCAGCCTTGGGGGCTTCAGCCTTTGGTGCGGACGAAGGGCCACCGGCACGACGACCGCCACGGTCGCCGCCATCGCGACGCTCTGGGCGTGACGACTTCTGGTTGGCCTGCTCGCGAGCGAGCTCCTTGTTGGTGATGTCGCCCTTGTAGACCCACACCTTGACACCGATGCGACCGAAAGTGGTCTTGGCCTCATAGAAGCCGTAGTCGATGTTTGCACGTAGCGTGTGCAGCGGCACTCGACCTTCACGGTAGTACTCCGAGCGGCTCATTTCTGCGCCACCCAAACGACCAGAAACCTGGATGCGAACACCCTTGGCTCCGGCGCGCTGAGCGCCCTGAAGGCCCTTACGCATTGCACGACGGAACGCGACACGAGCAGCGAGCTGCTCTGCGATTCCCTGTGCAACGAGCTGAGCTTCAGCCTCGGGGTTCTTGACCTCGAGGATGTTGAGCTGGATCTGCTTACCGGAAAGCTTTTCAAGCTCTCCACGAATACGCTCTGCTTCGGCGCCGCGGCGACCAATCACGATACCCGGACGGGCAGTGTGAATGTCTACGCGAACGCGGTCACGGGTGCGCTCGATTTCAATGCGAGCAACACCTGCGCGGTCGAGGTTCGACTTGAGCAGGTTGCGGATTTTTACATCCTCTGCAACATAATCGCTGTAACGCTGACCCGGCTTGGTGCTGTCAGAGAACCAACGCGACACGTGGTCGGTGGTGATTCCCAGACGGAAACCGTAGGGGTTTACCTTCTGTCCCATTACTTCTTCCCTGCCTTGTCGGCCTTGGCTTCAACGACGTGGTCTGGCGTGGCCAGAACAATCGTGATGTGGCTAGTGCGCTTCAGAATCTGGAACGCACGGCCCTGGGCACGCGGCTGGAAACGCTTCAACGTGGCTCCATCATCGACAAACGCCTTCGAGATGATCAGATCCTGTTCGTCCAAGAAGCTGTTCGAAGCATCTGCTTTGACTCGCGCGTTGGCGATTGCAGACGCAACCAGCTTGTACACCGGCTCGCTCGCGCCCTGGGGTGCGAACTTCAAAATTGCCAATGCTTCTTGTGCTTGCTTGCCGCGGATCATGTTGACAACGCGACGAGCCTTCATGGGGGTCACGCGGATGTGACGCACGCGTGCGATCGACTCCACCATTTCTCTACCTCCTCCACCACCGCGTTAGCGGCGGCGACCCTTCTTGTCGTCCTTCACGTGTCCACGGAAGGTACGGGTGGGCGAAAACTCGCCGAGCTTGTGCCCAACCATGGTTTCGGTGATGAACACCGGAATGTGCTTGCGACCATCGTGCACCGCGATCGTGTGGCCCAGCATTGCTGGAACGATCATTGAGCGGCGCGACCAGGTCTTGATTACGTTCTTGCTCTTGGCTTCGTTCGCCTTGACAACCTTTTGTAGGAGGTGGTCGTCGACGAAGGGGCCCTTCTTCAGACTGCGTGGCATCTTCTGACTCTCCTACTACTTGCGCTTCTTGCCGGCATTGCGGCGGCGAACGATGAGCTGGTCACTAGGCAGTTTGCGCTTACGAGTGCGCCCCTCTGCCTGGCCCCAAGGGGAAACGGGGTGACGTCCACCGGACGTCTTACCCTCACCACCACCGTGGGGGTGGTCGACGGGGTTCATAGCGACACCACGCACGGTCGGGCGGACACCCTTCCAGCGCATGCGGCCGGCCTTACCCCAGTTGATGTTCGACTGCTCGGCATTGCCGACCTCGCCGATTGTTGCGCGGCAACGAACGTCTACGTTGCGGATTTCGCCGGAAGGCAAACGCAGCTGCGCGTAAGGGCCTTCTTTTGCAACGAGTCGAACGGATGCTCCAGCGGAACGGGCCATCTTGGCTCCGCCACCGGGTCGCAGCTCGATCATGTGAATGACCGTACCGACGGGGATGTTCTTCATCGGCAGGTTGTTGCCTGGCTTGATGTCAGCACCGGCACCCGACTCGATGACGTCGCCCTGCTTGAGCTTGTTCGGCGCAATGATGTAGCGCTTGCTGCCATCAACAAAGTGAAGCAGAGCGATACGTGCGGTGCGGTTGGGATCGTACTCGATCTCGGCAACGCGGGCATTTACGCCATCTTTGTCGTTGCGCTTGAAGTCGATGACGCGGTACTGGCGCTTGTGGCCACCACCAACGTGACGGCTCGTGATGCGACCTGCGTTGTTACGGCCACCAGTCTTCGGCAGAGGGCGCAGTAGCGACTTCTCTGGGGTCGAACGGGTGATCTCAGCAAAGTCTGCAACCGAGGAGCCACGACGACCAGGCGTCGTGGGCTTGTACTTGCGAATAGCCATTAGTTTCTCCTTGGTCCTTAGCCGACAGCGGTGAAGATGTCGATAGAACCGGACTTGAGCGTGACGATGGCGCGCTTGGTGTCCTTGCGCTTGCCCATACCGAACCGCGTGCGACGGGTCTTGCCCGTGCGGTTCAACGTGTTGACTGAGTCGACCTTGACGCTGAAGATCTTCTCAATTGCGAGCTTGATCTCGGTCTTGTTCGCACGGGGGTCTACCTCGAAGGTGTACTTTCCCATATCAATGAGGTTGTAGCTCTTCTCGGAAACCACGGGAGCGATGATGATGTCGCGTGGGTCCTTGTACGTGACGGTCATGCGCCGACCTCTTCCTTATTCGAAGACTTGGTGTTGAACGCAACGAACGCGTCGAATGCGCCCTTGCTGAACACGATGTCGTCGCTGACGACAACGTCGTAGGCGTTGAGCTGGTCGTAGGACAGAACGTGAACCGTGTCGAGGTTACGAATGCTCTTGAGGCTGTTCGCGTCGTCGCGCTGAAGCACAACGAGAACGTTCTTGCTCGGCGCAATGCTCGTAAGCAGAGCCGAGACAGTCCTCGTCGAAGGCTTGTTGTCGACAGACAGCGCGTCGATTACGTGAATGCGCTCACCGCGAGCCCGGTCGGACAATGCGCCGCGAAGGGCAGCAGCAATCATCTTCTTGGGGGTGCGCTGTGCGTAGTCACGGGGGTGTGGACCGTGAACGATGCCACCACCCTTCATCTGAGGAGCGCGGATCGAGCCCTGACGAGCGCGACCGGTTCCCTTCTGCTTGAACGGCTTGCGACCTGAACCCGAAACTTCACCACGACGCAGGGTGTTGTGCGTACCCTGACGTGCTGCTGCACGCTGAGCGACAACAACCTGGTGGATGAGCGGAACGTTGGTCTGCACGTCGAAGATCTCAGCAGGCAGTTCGACACTGTCGACCTTCTTGCCCTTGGCGTCGATGACGTCGATGGAGGTAGCCATGTGTACTACGCCCCCTTCACTGCGTTGCGGACGAAGACGATGCGGCCGCGAGCTCCGGGAACGGCGCCCTTGATGAGCACGAGTCCCTTCTCAAGGTCGATCGCGTGGACGGCGAGGTTCATGACCGTTACACGGTCACCACCCATACGACCGGCCATGCGCATGCCCTTGAAGACACGGCTGGGGGTCGACGAGGCACCAATGGAACCAGGCTTGCGGTGGTTACGGTGCGAACCGTGGCTCGCAGAAACACCCTTGAAGTTGTGTCGCTTCATAACACCAGCGAACCCTTTACCCTTGCTCGTGCCGACAACGTCGACCTTCGAGCCGGGGGTGAAGATGTCGACCGTAAGCTCCTGGCCGACTGCGTACTCTGCGGCGTCAGGGGTGCGAATCTCGGTGATGTGACGGCGAGGCGTTACGCCTGCCTTGTCGAAGTGACCGGTGAGCGGCTTGTTGACCTTACGAGGGTCAATCTGGCCGTACGCGATCTGGACTGCGCTGTATCCATCAACCTCGGGGCTACGCAGCTGCGTAACCACGTTCGGGGTGATCTCGACAACGGTCACGGGAACGAGCTTGTTGTTCTCGTCCCAAACCTGAGTCATGCCGAGCTTCTTGCCCAGCAGACCCTTAGTCGTCTTAGTTATAGACATTATTTTCCTTATCGGCTCTGTCGCTCAATAACTGCGCGAGCTAAAGCTTGATCTCGATGTTGACGTCGGCCGGCAAGTCGAGACGCATAAGCGAATCCACAGCCTTGGGCGTCGGGTCGATGATGTCGATGAGCCGCTTGTGGGTGCGCTTCTCGAAGTGCTCGAAGCTGTCCTTGTACTTGTGGGGAGAGCGGATAACCGCAATCACATTCTTCTCTGTGGGCAGCGGCACTGGGCCTACTACCGTGGCACCCGCGCGGGTAACCGTGTCAACGATTTTGCGTGCCGACGAGTCGATGACCTCGTGGTCGTACGACTTAAGTCGAATGCGGATCTTCTGTCCCGCCATGACTGGCTCTCTTCCCTTAGTACTTTTGGCTGCATTGCTGTTTGGTTGCACTGCGTGCACCTGGGCTGCTCGCCACGGAGTGTTGCCACCCGGAGACGCTCAGCACTTTTGCTTTCGCACCACTATTTATCTGTCAAGTTCTTGCTGTCACTGCTTGTGATACCAACTCACGTGACCGCGAGGAGATTGTGCAGGCGAACCGACACAATCTATTCCCGCACCACCGTCACTTTCACGGCGATGTTCTTTTTCAAGAAGCTGTGGGGAGTTGGTTAAGCTTGGTTCTGCTCCCCGCGGCCTAGCTACTACACCTGCATGAAACACGCTTTGCGTGAGACACACGTTGTGGAACTATGCACTGCCTGGGAGTGATCCGCACGCACGAGGCGGCGAAGTGTTGAACTAGAAGAGTCTGTCACATCCCGCCATTTGCTGCAACCCGGGCGTGTCGGAATTTCGCCGCCGTTTAGTGAGGGTGCTTCACGACGTCGAGTACGCCATCCTGAAACACGCTCGTGACCAAGGGAACACCGGGCCGGTAGGCCAGATGACGATAGTGTGGGGCATCCAAGATCTGGGCGTTTGCGCGGGCGCCAACTCGCAAATGGCCGACGTCGTTCAGGCGCAATGAACGAGCTCCTCCCAGAGTTGCCGCGGTGACCGCCTCGAGGGTTGTCATCCCCATGTCACGCACCGCAAGGGCGATACAGAACGGGATGGATGACGTGAAGCTCGAGCCTGGATTGCAATCGCTGGCCAGCGCTACCGTTACGCCCGCATCGAGGAGTCGCCGTGCATCCACGAACGGGTGTTTCGTGGAGAACTCCACCCCTGGCAGTAGGCCAGCGACCGTGCTGCTGGCGGCGAGGGCATCCACGTCGGAATCGCTGAGATAAGTGCAGTGGTCGACGCTTGCCGCACCCAGCTCAACAGCGAGTTGAACCGCGCCAGACTCACGCAATTGGGCTCCATGCAGGCGAGCTCCCAGACCTCGGGCCTGCCCTGCACCGATTATCGCGCGCGTCTCCTCCTCGGTGAATGCACCGTCATCACAAAAAACATCAATCCAACGGGAGTGGGGCGCACACGCGTCGAGCATCTCCCCCATGACAAGGCGAACATACGCTGCCCTGTCTTCGACAAACTCCTCGGGAACAACGTGCGCACCCAAGAACGTTGTCTCCGACGTGAGAGTGGAGGCCAACCGCAGCATCCGTGCTTCGTCGTGAACGCTCAACCCATAGCCACTTTTAATCTCCACCGTTGTCGTGCCCTGGTGGTGCATCTCCTCGACCAACGCTGCAGCATTGTCCACAAGTTGTTCATCGCTGGCCTCGCGCGAGAGCGCAACGGTGCGGCGGATCCCGCCAGCCTCATACCGGCGGCCCGCCATGCGCGCCTCAAACTCATCTGAGCGATCGCCCGCAAACAGCACATGACTGTGGCTATCGACAAAACCCGGCAGTACACAACCCCCGTTGGCATCTACCCGAACATCCGCGCTCGGTGCATCTGCCGATGCGCCCCACCATGCGACGCGACCATTCTCGAAAACGACCGCCGCGTTAGCCAACTCCGGCTGCTCAGGATCGTGCGTGAGCAAGACGCCAATGTTGTCGACAACAGTGCTCGTCATGGCTGCACTTGGTATCGCGGTGCCCGATGTCGCCGTAGTGCTCATCGCAACGCAGCGCCCGAGATGGCCTCGAGAACGCACAGCGCAACCAAGCGAACGGTACGTTCATCTGCGGAGTCAGCTGCGGCATCCACCTCAACGATGTCGATCGATGACACTGCCGGATGTGCTCCGGCGACCCGAGCCGCAATGCGCAACTCTAGAGCCGAGATGCCACCAGGAAGCGATGCCGGACACCCTGGGGCAACCGAGCGGTCGCACACATCCACATCAAGGTCCACATGGATCGGGCCGTCGCCGGCGCCAGCAATCTCTAAGGCTTGCGCCATCACGTCTTCCATTGAACGCACCCGAAGCTCATCGCGCGTAATGACGGTGATTCCGGCATCCCGCGCACGCTCCGCATACGCCAGAGAGTTGGCGAGGGGTTCGATCCCGATCTGCACCACCCGGCGGCCATCGAGACCTGCTTCCAGAAGGCGCCGGACCGGAGAACCGTTTGTGACTCCGTCGCGCAAATCATGGTGAGCATCGAGCGTAATGAGCCCCGCGGTGCCGATCGCCGTCCCCCAGCGTCCCAACGCTGTCGAAACAGTTGCCGCATTGTCGCCACCCAACGCAATTACTAGCTCAGCACGCAGCGCAGCGACCGAGTCGATCGCACCCTGCTCATTCAGATCGGGTTCACGCACATTGCCCGCGTCGACGATCCGAAGATCGGTCAGTGCGGCATAGCGACGAATTATCTCGCGAACAGCGCTGGGGGTAGTGTGCGCCTGCGTTGGCGAGAGAGACGTGCGCGACGTCGGCATGCCAATGAGCGCGACATCCGCCCACTCCTCAGCAACCGGAGACGGCCAATCCCCCGCACGCGGCCACAGTGGATCAGAGTTGAGCATTGTCACCTTCCGTCATCGGGATGCGCACGCCAAGATTTTCGGCAACGGCGATGGCCTCATCGTAGCCAGCATCGACGTGACGAATCACCCCCATGCCCGGATCATTCGTGAGCACTCGCTCAAGTTTCTGCGCCGCCAGGTCGGTTCCATCAGCAACCGTCACCTGTCCAGCATGGATCGAGCGACCAATACCGACACCACCACCGTGGTGAATTGACACCCAGGTTGCACCCGACGACGTGTTGACGAGTGCATTCAGCAGCGGCCAGTCAGCGATTGCATCAGAGCCATCTTTCATGGCCTCAGTCTCGCGATAGGGTGACGCCACCGAACCACTATCGAGGTGGTCGCGACCAATAGCCAACGGTGCGGCCAGCTCCCCCGAGGACACCATCTCATTGAACAGCAGACCGGCCTTGTCGCGTTCGCCATAGCCGAGCCAGCAAATGCGCGCAGGAAGCCCCTGAAAGTGCACGCGCTCCCCGGCAAGTTTGATCCACCGTGCGAGCGACTCGTTTTCGGGAAACAGCTCGAGAATCGCTGTGTCAGTCTTGTGGATGTCGCTCGCCTCGCCACTCAGAGCCGCCCAACGGAATGGCCCCTTGCCCTCAGCAAACAGTGGACGGATGTAGGCCGGAACAAAACCCGGAAACGCAAACGCGTTAGCAAAGCCCGCCGCGAGTGCTTCGGTGCGGATGTTGTTGCCGTAGTCGAAAACCTCGGCCCCCAGCTGCTGAAATCCCACCATTCCCTCAACGTGAATGGCCATCGATTCCCGCGCGCGCTGAGCAAAACCGGGATCGCGCCGAGCGCTCTCCCAGTCGTCGAAATCCACGCCGAGCGGCAGGTACGCCAGCGGGTCATGGGCGCTGGTCTGATCGGTGACGATATCAATGGGTGCCCCCATCGCCAGCAACTCGGGAACGGCGGCAGCAGCGTTTGCCAGTACACCGATCGAGAGCGGCTTCTTGGCGTCTCGTGCGGCAACTGCCAGTTCGACCGCGTGCGCAAGCGACTTCGCTTCAACATCGAGGTAGCCGAGGTCGATGCGGCGAGTGATGCGGCTCTGATCCACGTCGATGCAAATCGCTACACCGTCGTTCATGGTTACGGCGAGCGGCTGAGCGCCACCCATGCCTCCAAGACCAGCCGTGAGAGTGATGGTGCCCGCGAGTGTTCCTCCGAAGCGTTTCGCCGCGACTGCAGAGAAGGTTTCGTAGGTGCCCTGCAAGATTCCCTGGGTGCCGATATAGATCCATGAGCCGGCAGTCATTTGGCCATACATCGTGAGGCCGAGCTGTTCGAGCCGGCGGAACTCATCCCAGTTTGCCCAGTCGCCAACTAGGTTCGAGTTGGCGAGCAACACACGGGGCGCCCACTCGTGGGTCTGCATCACGCCGACCGGTTTGCCCGACTGAACCAGCAGGGTTTCATCACCCTTGAGCGTTGTCAGCGACCGCACAATGGCGTGATAGCTCGGCCAATCTCGCGCAGCTTTACCCGTGCCGCCATAAACAACGAGGTCCTCTGGATGCTCGGCAACCTCAGGATCGAGGTTATTTTGCAGCATGCGCAGAGCGCCTTCCTGCCCCCAGCCCAAAGTATTGAGAGTGCTTCCACGGTGTGCGGTAATCATGATGGCTCCTAGTGAAGGTCGGTGGCTAGTGAAGATCGGTAACGGATCGGGCTGCGGCCAGTAGGGCACCCGACTGAACAAGGTCGACGCTCGCGGCGATGTCTGGCGCCAAGTAGCGGTCGGGGCCCACGCCGGGCACCCGCTCCCGAATGGAACTGATGACGGCGGCAGATACGGGCGACGGTGCCTCTCCCCGCATTTCGATGCCTCGCGCGGCGGTGAGTAACTCGATTGCGAGCACACGAGAGAGTCCATCGATGCTGCGGCGAAGTTTGAGCCCGGCACTCCACCCCATCGACACGTGATCTTCTTGCATTGCACTCGTCGGTATTGAATCGACGGATGCCGGAGCCGCCAGCCGCTTGAGCTCAGTGACAATCCCCGCCTGCGTGTACTGCGCGATCATGTGTCCAGAGTCGACCCCGGGGTCGCCAGCGAGGAACGCATTGAGCCCGCCGTTTCGGTTGCTATCAAGAAAACGGTCGGTGCGGCGTTCGCTCATGCTGGCGACATCGGCGGTGACGATAGCGAGAAAGTCGAGGGCGTAGCCAACCGGGGCCCCGTGAAAGTTTCCATTGGACTCGAGGCGGCCGTCGAGCGTGACGACCGGATTGTCGATCGCACTCGCCAGTTCGCGCGTAGCAACCATGGTGGTGTGCTCGACGGTGTCGCGAGCAGCCCCGTGCACTTGGGGCGCGCACCGCAGCGAGTACGCATCTTGCACTCTCGTGAAACCGTTGCTTACGTGTGCTGCGATCGTTCCCGAACCCCTGAGGACCGCGCGCATGTTTGCTGCCGAGTGGGCCTGGCCGGGGTGGGGTCGAAGCTGTTGCAGATCCTCGGCGAATACGCGGTCTGTGCCGGCAAGGCCTTCAACACTGAGCGCTGCGGCAAGGTCTGCCGTCGTGAGCAGCGCCTGAAGATCGGTGATCGCGAGTGACAGCATTCCGAGCATCCCGTCAGTGCCATTGATCAGCGCGAGGCCTTCTTTTTCGTGCAGCACAACGGGCTCGATGCCCGCTGCCCGGAGCGCTGCGGATGCCGGGAGCAGTTCGCCTGCGACCCGCACGTCTCCTTCACCCATTGTTGCTAGCGCACAGTGCGCGAGTGGCGCGAGATCGCCGGAGCAGCCGAGACTGCCATACTCGCCGACGATCGGGGTGATTCCGGCGTTGAGCAGCGCAGCATAGGTTTCGGCAACGACGGGCCGGACTCCGGTGCGCCCTGTCGCCATTGTCGACAGTCGAAGAAGCATGGCTGCGCGAACCACCTCAGTGTTGATTTCTGCGCCCGAGCTGGCCGCATGGCTGCGCACGAGCGACCGCTGAAGTTGCGCACGTTGTTCGGGGGCGATGTGTTTGGTCGCGAGGGCCCCGAAACCGGTGGAGACACCGTAGTGAGGTCGCACGTCGTGGGCTAGTGCTTCAATCACTGCCCGGGATGCGGAGATCGCGTCGTAGGCGGCGGGGTCGAGTTGGACTGGCGCACCGTGTCGGGCCACTGCAACAACGTCGTGGATGCTCAAGGGACCTACGCCGATGGTGACGGCTGTATCTGCGGCAGGATTCATGATCCCAGTGAACGCCCCAGAGCGCTTCACCGCGAGGGGCTTTCGGGATAAGGTGTCTGAAATACCAGACAGGAGCATTTTGTCCGACATACCAGCGGCACGCAACACCATGTCAGTGCTGCGGCACCTTGCCTCTCGACCGGGACCGGTGAGGGCCTCGAGCCTCGCACGCGAACTAGAACTGCCCCGGTCATCCATCTATCAACTGCTTGCCGTCATGATCGACGAAGGTTTCGTCGTGCACTATCCCGAAGATCGAACCTATGGCCTCAGCGCACTCGTCTCAGAAATCGGCACTTCAGCTTTGCGCAGCGAACGACTTTCTCGCCTCGCCACATCGCTCATGCATAATCTCGCGAGCGCAGCGCCGATTCCTGTTGTGGCGCACCTCGCGGTTCTCAGCGGCCCCGAAGTCAGTTATGCGGCACGGGTACAAGGCTCACGCGCCCCCACCACCGTGTCTGCGGTTGGCGTGCGCCTACCAGCACACCTCACAGCAACCGGACGTGCGATGCTCGCTCAACTCACGGCGGCGCAAGTTCGGGCCATCTACCCTTCGCGCAGCGCCCTCACGCGTCGCCAATCCGCCGGGCCACAGACTTTGCCAGAACTCACCCAACTGCTCGCCACCACACGGGAACGTGGCTGGGCTATCGAGATTGGTGACGTTACCGCAGATTATGCCTCCGTCGGTGCGGCAGCCTTTGATCGCAATGGCTACCCCTCCGCCGCAATCGGACTCACCTTTCGAACGGATGCCGTAGCCAACAACTGGGATGAGCTGGGCGCCGCCACAGTGGCCGCTGCCCGCGCGCTCACCGCTCGCCTCACGGGCCGGGCTAGTTAGTCGCCAAACGAAGGGCGCTTAACCGCACGCGAGCATCATTTCTCCGCAGCGGTCGCACAGCTTAAACGACAGAAGGCCGAGCCTTTCGGCTCGACCCTCTGTCGTAATTAGTACTGGAGTTACGCCAGAACCTTGGTTACCTTACCGGCACCTACGGTGCGGCCACCCTCACGGATAGCGAAGCCGAGGCCCTCTTCCATGGCGATGGGCTGAATGAGCTCAACGGTCATGTCGGTGGTGTCGCCAGGCATAACCATCTCGGTGCCCTCAGGCAACGTGATGACGCCGGTGACGTCGGTGGTGCGGAAGTAGAACTGCGGACGGTAGTTCGCGTAGAACGGGTTGTGACGCCCACCCTCATCCTTTGACAGGATGTATGCGGTTCCCTCGAAGTTCGTGTGAGGAGTAACGGAACCAGGCTTAACAACAACCTGACCACGCTCTACATCTTCACGCTTCGTTCCACGAAGGAGCAGACCACAGTTCTCGCCGGCCCATGCCTCGTCGAGCTGCTTGTGGAACATCTCGATACCAGTGACCGTGGTCTTCTGGGTCGGACGGATTCCCACAATCTCGATGTCGGAGTTGATCTTGAGAGTTCCACGCTCAGCGCGGCCCGTAACGACGGTTCCACGACCAGTGATCGTGAAGACGTCTTCAACCGGCATCAAGAACGGCTTGTCCTTGTCGCGGATGGGGTCAGGAACACTCTCGTCGACAGCCTCCATGAGGTCGAGGATGGACTGGGTCCACTTCTCGTCGCCCTCAAGAGCCTTGAGGCCTGATACGCGAACAACAGGAACGTTGTCGCCATCGAAGCCCTGGCTTGAGAGGAGTTCACGAACCTCAAGCTCAACGAGCTCAAGGATCTCTTCGTCGTCAACCATGTCGGACTTGTTGAGTGCTACGAGCAGGTAAGGAACACCAACCTGCTTTGCGAGCAGAACGTGCTCGCGAGTCTGAGCCATCGGTCCGTCAGTCGCTGCAACCACGAGGATTGCACCGTCCATCTGAGCTGCACCGGTGATCATGTTCTTGATGTAGTCAGCGTGGCCCGGAGCATCTACGTGAGCGTAGTGGCGCTTGGGGGTCTCGTACTCAACGTGCGAGATGTTGATGGTGATGCCGCGTTGACGCTCTTCCGGAGCCGAGTCAATCGACGAGAAGTCACGCTGCACGTTAGTTGCCGAAGGGTACTTGTCTGCAAGTACCTTCGAGATGGCTGCGGTGAGCGTGGTCTTTCCGTGGTCAACGTGACCGATGGTTCCGATGTTTACGTGCGGCTTGGTCCGCTCGAACTTGGCCTTAGCCACTGTGGGTCCTCCTCAGGACTTGGTTGCTTCACACCCGACGACTTTTCTCGGCCGAATGCTTCGCAAGTTGGTGTGTATCTATGTTAGTTGCGCGCTGGTAGTGCGGCGATTACTCGCCCTTGTTCTTTTGAATAATCTCGTCAGCTACCGCACGGGGAACCTCAGAGTAACTGTCGAACGTCATCGAGTACACCGCGCGACCCGAGGTCTTCGACCTCAAGTCACCGACGTAGCCGAACATTTCCGACAGCGGTACGTGGGCACGAACGACCTTTACGCCGGTCGCGTCCTCCATGGACTGGATCTGCCCGCGGCGACTGTTAAGGTCACCGATGACATCTCCCATGTACTCCTCTGGAGTACGAACCTCGACCGCCATGAGCGGCTCGAGGAGAACTGGGTCAGCCTTGCGCGCGGCCTCTTTGAATGCCATCGTGCCCGCAATCTTGAACGCCATTTCTGACGAGTCAACATCGTGAGCGGCACCATCGAGAATGATTCCCTTGACGCCAACCATGGGGAATCCTGCCAGTACTCCAACACCCATCGAAGCCTGGAAACCCTGGTCAATCGAGCCGATGTACTCGCGAGGAATACGCCCACCGGTGACCTTGTTTACGAATTCATAAATAGCGTCGCCAACCACTTCCATTGGCTCAAGCGAGATCTGGACCTTAGCGAACTGACCCGATCCACCCGTCTGCTTCTTGTGGGTGTAGTCGTGCTTGTCCACAATGCGACGAATCGTTTCGCGGTAAGCAACCTGCGGCTTACCCACGTTGGCTTCAACGTTGAATTCGCGCTTCATGCGGTCTACGAGGATGTCGAGGTGAAGTTCACCCATTCCCTTGATAACCGTCTGGCCAGTTTCTTGGTTCTGTTCGGTACGGAACGTGGGGTCTTCTTCAGCGAGCTTCTGAATAGCAATACCCAGCTTCTCTTGGTCAGCCTTCGTCTTCGGCTCGATCGCTACCTCGATCACGGGCTCCGGGAACGTCATTGACTCAAGTACCACCTGATCGTTGAGGTCACACAGCGTGTCACCGGTCGTGGTGTCCTTGAGGCCGATGACGGCGTAGATGTGCCCAGCGGTGACGCTGTCAACAGGAATTTCTTTGTTGGCCGCCATCTGGAAGATCTTACCGATGCGCTCCTTCTTGCCCTTGGTGGAGTTGGCTACAGCCCCACCGGAGTCGAGTCGTCCCGAGTACACGCGAATGTACGTGAGGCGACCAAAGAAGGGGTGAACCGCAACCTTGAAGGCGAGAGCTGCGAACGGCTCCGTCGACTCTGGCTTGCGGATGATGATCTTCTCTTCGTCGCGAGGCGAGTGTGCTTCCAGAGGGGGCACGTCGACCGGCGAGGGAAGGTAATCGATAACAGCATCAAGCATCGGCTGAACGCCACGGTTCTTGAACGCAGAACCGCAGAGAACCGGGTAGATCTCGCTATTGACCGTCAGCTTGCGGATTGCAGCCTTGATCTCAGGAACGGTGATCTCTTCGCCGGCGAAGTAACGCTCCATGATGGCATCGTCGGTTTCCGCGACAACTTCGAGCAGAGCGGTGCGGTATTCCGCAGCCTTCTCCTTGAGGTCTTCGGGGATCTCTTCGATGGCATACTTTGCACCCATCTCAACGTCACCCTTGGAGTCTCCACGCCACGTCAGTGCGCGCATTTCGACGAGGTCAACAACGCCCTCAAATGCGGACTCGAGTCCGATCGGGAGCTGGATGACCAGCGGGCGTGCGCCGAGGCGCTTCACGATGGTGTCAACGGTGTAGTAGAAATCTGCACCCATCTTGTCCATCTTGTTGACGAAGCAGATGCGGGGAACGTCGTACTTGTCGGCCTGACGCCACACAGTCTCCGACTGCGGCTCCACACCCTCTTTACCGTCGAACACAGCAACTGCACCGTCGAGTACGCGCAGAGAACGCTCCACCTCAACGGTGAAGTCAACGTGGCCGGGAGTGTCAATGATGTTGATCTGGTTCTTGTTCCAGAAACAGGTCACAGCAGCAGACGTGATTGTGATGCCACGCTCTTGCTCCTGCTCCATCCAGTCAGTGGTCGACGCGCCGTCGTGAGTTTCACCGATTTTGTGGTTTACACCCGTGTAAAACAGGATGCGCTCAGTCGTGGTGGTCTTGCCAGCATCGATGTGAGCCATGATGCCAATATTGCGGACCTTTTTTAGGTCCGTGAGCACGTCCTGTGCCACAGGTTCCTCCGAAAGTTTGTTGTTGAAGTACGAAACTCAGCAGTGAGGCGAGTCAGACAGTGCCTGACTCGCCTCACAACGAGTAGCTACTACCAGCGGTAGTGAGCGAATGCCTTGTTGGATTCGGCCATCTTGTGGGTGTCTTCACGACGCTTTACAGCGGCGCCAAGCCCATTCGATGCATCCAAGATTTCGTTGGTGAGACGCTCAGTCATCGTCTTTTCACGACGACCCTTGGCGTAGCTCGTGAGCCAGCGCAGTGCCAGCGTGTTTGCACGGTGCGACTTGACCTCAACAGGAACCTGGTAGGTCGAGCCACCGACACGACGAGACTTGACCTCGAGGGTCGGACGCACGTTGTCGAGTGCCTTCTTGAGCGTGACGACGGCGTCTTGGCCGGTCTTCTCGGTTACGCCTGCGAGTGCGCCGTAAACGATGCGCTCTGCCAGACCCTTCTTGCCATCAAGAAGAATCTTGTTGACGAGCTGGCTGACAATGGGTGCGCCGTATACCGGATCCGCGACTACGGGACGCTTGGGTGCTGGTCCTTTACGAGGCATTACTTCTTATCCTTCTTCGCGCCGTAGCGGCTACGAGCCTGCTTACGGTTCTTAACGGCCTGGGTGTCGAGCGCTCCGCGAACGATCTTGTAGCGGACACCAGGAAGGTCCTTTACACGACCACCACGGATGAGCACCATCGAGTGCTCTTGAAGGTTGTGACCTTCTCCGGGAATGTACGCGGTGACCTCGGTACCGTTGGAAAGCTTGACACGAGCAACCTTGCGAAGCGCCGAGTTCGGCTTCTTCGGGGTGGTCGTATAAACACGCGTGCAAACGCCGCGCTGCTGCGGGTTGGACTTAAGGGCGGGGGCCTTGGTCTTGACGGCCTTTGGCGTGCGTCCCTTACGCACCAACTGCTGAATGGTGGGCACTCAATAACTCCTTGTTTTTGCTGCACGGTGACAGCGTCGTGATGGTTAGCATTCATCTAGACCCACGTGCCACCAGAATTGTTCGGATGGTTTGTGGATATGCCGTGGGGGCCAACCGGAAGGTTGAACCCTGTGGTGTGGAGTGACTGACGCGAAAACCCCGCAATTGCGGTTTGGGCCGAAGGGCACGGTTCACGCGCACGACAAAGCGCACACCTCAGAAAGAATAGCCCCCGGACCGGCCGGGGTCAAATGGTCACAGCGCACATGCAGCAAGCAAAACTGCCTGATGGGCGCGCGATCATGACTAGTGCTGAGCCGCAGATTTCTCCGCGACCTCGGCTTCCCACTGTGCACGGGATTCGCGGTTGCGCTCGGTGACCTTGCGGCCTCGCCTAGCGACGAGCGCGCCGGTCCACAAGGAGACTTCACGGGCCACGAGGCCAGCGGCGATAACCCGTGGATCAATGAGGGCCAAGGCGAACAGCAGCTGCGCTTGCTCCGGCGTGTTTTGGACGATGCCGTTGGTGAGCAACAGCACACCGACCGTGCCGAAGTACACGATTAGCCCGACAATGATGCTGGAAAAGACGTGTGCTGCCCAACCCGCGCGGTTAACGATGAGGGCAATCACGATCGCCCCGAGGGCGAAGAACGCAATGGGCACGTAGAACGATGGCGCCTGCACGAAGGCAATACCGACCCGGCCAGACTGGGCAGCGTTAATAATCACTACCGCAATCGCGAAGATGATCGCGAAGAGGAGCGTGGAGGCGAGCGCAATGAACACGCCGAATCCGCGGTTGCCCGCGACCTTGGGGGGTGTCGGAGCCGTCAGATAGACAACGCGAGGTTCGCCGGATGCCGCTGCGCTTGTCGTGCCAGTAGCGTTCGCTTCGGGCTCAGTGACAATTTCAGGCTCATACTCAACCACGGGTTCCGGGAGCGGCTCCGCTTCGGCCTCTATCGTCGCGTTGTCGTGGTCAGGGTTGTTATAGACGGGGTCGGTGGCGGATGCCGATGGCTCGACATCGGGCTCTACGAGGGGCGTGGCCGTGGTGGCGGCGCCGCTATCGGTGGCCGTCTCGTCGACGACTACGGCATCCTCAATGTTGTCGTGATTCTGATCGGAAGAACCACGCTCTGCAGATGGATCGGTCATGACTGATGCCTCCTTGTGCCAGCGACTGATGAGCCTAGTCTACTGAAGCACGTCTCAGAAATGAGAAAAACGCCACGACAGTGTTCATCGTGGCGTTTTTCCATCAGCTCAGAAACTAGTTAACCTCGTTGCCGCCGCCCGTGGTCGCAGTCGTCGTCGCGCCATCAGCGAGCACATAGACCGCGCCGCTCAGACTCATCTCATACTCAGCGTCGGTAGTGCCCTGCTGCACCGAGACCGTAGCTACCGAAAAGGATCTGGCATTCATCTGAACGCTCTGCATAAACGCATTAACGGCCGCGTAGGAACCGACGACGCTGACATCAACGCCCATTGCTACGAGCCCTGGCACCGAGGGAACCGACTGGGCCGATGGCTCCGCCGGAGCAGGTGTTTGGGCTTCGGCCTCCGCCGGAGCTTGCTCGTCGCCCTCAGCCGGAGCAACGGGCGCCGCGGCCTCTTCGGGTGCAACAGCATCCATGGCGCTGATGAAGGTCACGTCAGTGAGCTTGACGCCCGCCGCCGCAGCTAACACCGCTAGTTGCTGAGAAAACACCGACGTTTCGTGAGTCGACGGAATCGACTTCTCGAGTTCGGCCACATCCGCAAACAACTTTTCAGAATTCTCGTCGAGCTTTTTTAGTTCAGCCAGCTCATTGGCTTTCACCCGGTTCTGTAGTTCGACCGTCTCTATTTCTTCGTCAGCGCTGGAGGCTGCTGCGAGCGCAGGAGCAACACCAGCGGCGTAGCCCGCAAACAAGATGAGTAGCACCGCGATGGCGCCGATCAGAGTCCACATCCGTGTCAATGTCATGATCGGTGCTCCTAGTCTGTCGTGCCGTCAGCCGGAGCTGGCGTGTCAGTGGGTGTTGGGGTCTGCGAAGGATCCGCCGTCGGGGTCGGGCTCGGAGCGGGCTCTGCCTCTTCTTCCACCGCTTCACCCTCGGGAACGAAGCCATCGAAGCGGTGCAAGAGCGCATCGCTGCTGACGAAGACTGAAACGGAAGCTACGTAGAGGCCATCGTCTTCTTCTACAGAAACGACGGATGCGCCGATAACGCCAGCAACGTCGGGCGCTTTACGAACCCAAGCATCGATTTCTGCAATCGTGTTTGCGCCGACCTCGATTGTGAATTGCGCCATGCGCTGGGGATCGAGCGGCGAGACCGGTTCGCCATATCCCAGCAGCGGGGTCGCTGTTTCGAAATCGTAGGAACGGATCAGCATGCCAGCGGAAAGCTTGGAGCCCAAACCGTCAAGAAGTGCCTTGACCGAGATCTCAGTAGACGTGGCAAAAATGCGTGCCGACGTGCTCGATTGAAGGCGGTGGCTTGCTTGACGCACCTCGCTGTATTCCCCTTGCTGCTGCGTAAGCGACAGGGTTGTGGCGCGGGCGCTATCCAGCGCAAGTACGCGCTGGAAGGAGACGAGGTTAGCCCCGACTGCCGCCAGAATCGCAACGCCCGCGGCAATGATTGCAACAAAAATTGCGCGCCCTCTGGCGCGGTTTGCCGCCTTACGCTGCCCAACCTCAGGAGGGAGCAGTGTGACGTGGGGCGGGTACGCGACGGCAACCTTAATCTCACGTCGCGCTGCTGGTTTTTTCTCACTCATGCTGAGACCCCCGTAACCAATCCAAGTGCGAGCGACATGTCTTGGGCATCCCCCGTGCCCCGCAGACCGCGAGCCACAGTCACCAGTGAGAACGGGTCGGGCTGGGTAGCCGGCACCTTAGTGAATTCGGAGACCGTCTCGACGAGTCCGAGCAGTCGCGAACCACCGCCGCTCATGACAATCCGATCGATTGCCCGATTTCCGCGCGCATTCTGGAAGTACTGCATCGTTGCTCGGATCGCCAAGAGGGTCTCATTGACCAGTTCGAACGACACTTCGAGCGCGGGGCGTTGCTCCGGCGTAGCGCGAGCTGCGACGACACCAACCGAACGTTTGATGGCTTCGGCATCACGCATTGAGATGTCCATGCGCTGAGAAATTCCCTTGGTGATGTCCGCTCCGCCATTGGGCAGGAGCCGCACAAAGTGGGGTACGTGACCGTCGAGGGCAACCAGCGTCGTCGTGGCGGCACCAATGTGCACCAACAGCGTCGTGAGGTTTGCTGACTCGGGTCCAGAGAACAGTCGTGTCAGCGCAAAGGGCGACAAATCTACGTTTACCGGCTGAACGCCCGCAGCAATCGCTGCATTCACGTTCACCAGAACCGGTGCCTTGATCGCCGCGACGAGCATTCCCGAGAGCATCGGGCCATTCTCGCCTTCAGCCTCAGCTGCGGGGTAGAAGTCGAGTAGGGCATCTGTTGCCGGCACAGGAAGAAGATCCTGCACCTGGAACGGAAGCGACTCGCGCACCTGGTTCAGCGGAAGCCGCGGAACCTTGATGTCACGAGCCAGCACTTTAGAATTGCCGACACCCATCACGACATCCTTAGTTCGGATGCCGGTCTGTGTCCACAGTTTGCGAATGGATGCCGTTACGGTAGCCGCATCCACCACCTCACCAGCGCGCACAGCACCTTCTGGCAGCGGCACTTCGCCAAAGCGAAGAATTGTTGGTCGTGGCAGGTGTGGATTCTCGACCTCGACAGCGCGTATAGCGCTCGAGCCGATATCCAGCCCCACTAGTTTCTTTCCCATATATCCCCCCGGTGACGATCAGCTAAGACCGGTCGCCACCATATATCCGTTCCAAATTTGTGAGCCGAAAGCAATACCCAACCACGCTCCCGCTATCATCCACGGTCCGAACGGGATTGCGGTGCGACGACGCGCCCGTCCGATCAGCAGTAGGGCGATAGCGAAGACTCCGCCGAGCAGGAATGCGGCGAAAGCGCCAACCGCAAGAACGCCCCATCCGAGCCATCCCAGGTACAGTCCGAGAACGGCCGCCAGTTTCACATCACCCATTCCCATCCCGCGAGGCGAGATCAGGGCAACGATGAAGTAGAAGAGGAAAAGAGCCGCGCCACCAGCCAGCGCTCCCAGGAGAGCGGCCCAATTGCCGGTGCCGACGCTAGCGAGAGCCAACAGCGCTACTCCGACCAGAATTGACGGCAGCACGATCTTGTTGGGCAGTGTTTTGGTGTCAAGGTCGATGAGGGTCAAGGCAATCGAGATTGCCGCTAGGTAAAGGAACGCCGGCACCGTCCACACCAGAGCAGTTTCGGCTCCCACCGCTGCCGCAATGAGCCCGAAAACGATGGCGGTCGTAGCTTCAACGAGTGGATAGCGTGGCGAAATTGGTTCACCACAGTCACGGCATTTTCCCCTCAGCAACAACCAGCCAAAGACGGGGATGTTGTCGTAGGAGCGGATGGCGTGCTCGCATTTGGGGCACGCGCTCGGCGGTGAGGAGATCTTCTCTCCGCGCGGCACCCGCCACACCACGACGTTCAGGAACGAGCCAACGGCTAATCCCAGAAGCACCGCGAAGATGACGAGAAGAACTGTCGCGGTCATGAGATCGTGGCGCCTGCTGAGTCGAAGGCGGGCGAGACTTCAATCCACACGTTCACTCCATAACTTGTCGTCACTGGCGACAAGAATTTGGGTGGCGCTGTATACCGAAGACGCGTGTCATAGACGTAGTTCTTCGTGTAGCCGCCACTACCTTGACGCACGATGCCTCGGAATTTCTGCGCGATTGCCCCATTCACGGTGAGGGTGCCGCGCCCGCCGCCGGCGTTGGGGTTCTGGACCGCGAACGTGTGACCAACCGAGAGAATAGCAGCGTCAATCCGACGACCGGAGTCAGAGAGCAGGGGGTTGTTGGAGGAGTTCGTAGGGTTCCAGACCCACACCGCGTCGTTTCCGACGAGACCAAGAACATCTTCGTCGGCATTGTCATACTTGATATCTCCCGTGACATATACGTAGTGCTCGGCCGACAGGGTGGCCTGCCCGCTCAGCGTGCCCTTGACGAAGAGGTCACCAACGCGGCACTCGTAGGCGCTGCTCGGTGCCGTTTCGTAGTAGGTCGGGTAGCCGATTCCGTTACCGACCCTGTTTCCCGAGGCGCTCTCGCAGTCCAGACCAGACGGCTCACTGCTGCTGCTCCAGTAGTTGGGGTCGGAGGAGACGGCCGGTACGTTCTGAACATAGATGACGTTGCTTGGCGGCAGATTGAACGTCGCCCCGGAGTTGCTATTGAGCTGCGAGACACTGCCACACTCGGCCGGTGTACTCCCACCGGTCGCCGGTGATCCAGTGATCCGCGTCTTCTTGGTCCACGGCGAGTGAACCGTGATCGTTCCGTTCGAGTTCAGCTGAATCTCGGTCGGTCCGGTGTACAGGCAACCGGGTCGCGGCACACCGTTGGTGATCAGGTCAGAGCGCGTTTCCCGCAAGTGCTGCGAATTGGTCGCCGGCATTCCGATTACGGGGCTGAAGGCGGGTGATGTGGGAATGGAAAAACTCTGGCCGCTGCAGTAGTTGCTGTTCGAGTCGCGAGGGTTGTACCGCACCCCGCTGCTTGGCGCATAGCTTGTGGTTACGGCACCCAAGAAGGTTGCGCTGCAAATGCGTATGGTGTCGTTGGAGTGCACCGGCCCATCTACCGTGTCACCGCCGGAGAACGCGATCTCTCCACAGTTGCCGGAAATGCCGCTGCGCCCATCCCACCAGTACTTCACGCACGATGCTGGTTTGCCCGAGAATGCGGGATCTTGGATCTCATAGTCAGTGAAGTAGAGAAAATCGATGAACCCTGACTGTCGCAAGTCAGCGACGATCGTGCGAGTCTCGCTGCCGACTTTTCCGGTAGACCGAACTCGGATTACTCCGCTGCCGGCATACTCGGAATTGTCGACCTCATAGCGAAAGAATGAAGAGTTTTCGACGCCGCTAGGAACGGGAACGGCAACCCAGGCTTCCCCTGCAGCCACGTTGAACGCTGGATTGACGTTCACTCCGGTAGGCAGCCGCACATCACTCGTGGAGGAGAATGCTGCGGCAGGGTTTCCGTACTGCACGTACGACGTGTCCTCCGAGAGTCTGCTCTGATAATCCTCAACGCCGGCATAGGCCGCAGCGAGAGATGCTGACCACTCTTGAGTGGCAGCAGCTTGACGGAATCCACCAGTGGCGAAAGCTACCGCGCTGGTGACGAGGAGCCCCAAAACTACGGTGATACCAATCACCATGGGGAGAGCTGCGCCCTTCTCTCCGGCTAGGCGCGCACACACGAGTCGAATCATCGGTCGATTCCAATCCTAGAGAGGCCCAGGTTCGGTATCCCTACGGTGTTTTCCAGACTTGCTGTCTTGGCACGTCCGGTCGGGTCGGTCTGTATGGTCATCGACACTTTGACTGCAGCAACCTCACGTCGCTGGCTGAGCGTTAGGCTTCCATTAGCTGGCGGTGTCAGTTCTGTGTTGGCGTCATCGAAGAACCGAAATACGGGCGTGGTTCCCGTAGAGATTTGACGAACCACGGTGCGCTCGGAAGCCATCGCGGCTTGAAACGCAAAATATCCCGATGGCAGCAAGCGAGCATCCCATCGGCGTTCAACGAGAGTGCGATCTCCAGTGATAACGAACTCCACCTTGACAGGCTGAGGGTTGGCCGCATCCGTGTCCAAATAGGCTTGCAGCACGACGTGCTCAGTGCCGGCATAGCTGAATACAGGATCGTTCAGTGTCGATGCGGCTACCGGATTCTCGGTGCCGGATCGAATGACTCGAGTGAGTTCGTTCATAGCGATAGTGGCCCCCGCGGTGTTAGACGTGGCTGAGCGTTCATCGGCAAAGGTGCGGGTGAAGGTGACGAAAATGGTCATGACCATGGCCAGCAGCATGCTCATCAAGGCGATGGTAACAATCAGCTCGCTGAGGGTTACGCCCGCTTCATTGCGGTGAATTCGCCTCACGCGTGCGAACAGGGCGGCACGAAATTTACCCATTACGGTGCCACTCTCGGGTCGACTGTAACAAAGCCGGGCACAGTAGCCGTTCCTCCAACGATGGGCGCCGCCACCGAACCTGCACCGAGTAAGACCCAGCTGCCGCCACTCTTGCGCTCGAGCTTCCAGGTTCCGTAGGGAAGCGCGATATGTGTGACCGCACTATTCAATCTATCGAAGTTAAGTGCGTAGTCGGTCGTACATCCTGGATCACCACTGCCGGCAACGGGAGCAACCGCCGTGGCACGGAGAGTTCGATTGTCTAGACCATTGACCTCCACGAGCCCCATGGGAACGGTCATGTCTACGGAACCACCAGGGGTAGCAGCAACCGCCAGCGACTCGGGCGAGCGATATATCACGCCGGCAACGTCAGCCTCTAGCCACGATGCCGGGTTCGGCGACTCGCAGTAGGGAGCGGTGCTAGTCGTGTCTTCAGGTTTAGCAGCATAATTACCCGCGTAGCCTACGTAACCAGAGCTCCACGGGAACAGGTTTATATTGAGGGTCAAATTCCTGTTGCTCGCGGTGCTCAAGTGAACGCCGCGCGAACTGCTGAACGATGTCGGCAGGTCTTTGGGGATCCACACCTCATTACTATCGGGCGTGGGGTCAGAGACATAGTTGACGCGAAAAGTGGCGGCTTCGTCGAAGTTGAACGACACGGAACTTGCGGTTCCCGCTACAACCTGGGTGAGTTTGGTTGGAGCAGTCGACTGACCAGCGTCGGTGATGTAGCCGGTGCGAGAAACTGTGACGTTGTAATTGCCCGGCGCGACCTTGAGGATGTAGCTGCAGCCCTGAGCATCGGTCGCCGGCGGCGCTACAGAAAGATTTTGTGCACCATTCGCTGGTGAGGCGGGGTTAGCGGTAACCCGAACTCCGGCTGACCCTTCGCCGGAACCGCCAGTGACCGAGACCAGGATCGTGCCGAGTCCTGGGTCGTTGATTCTGTCGTTCGGTGCAAGAAGACTGTCGAAGCGCACAGGTTCGGTACCAGCACGCATGTTCGGCCAGGCGACCGCGATATTGATTCGTTTGTATTGAAGCGTTCCGCCGCCCGTTCCACACGATGCGGCGGTGTTGGTCGAATCGATCCACGCCGTGGAGCGAGTTACCGTGAAAACGTCACCGTTAAGAGTCTTCGTGTAGGTGGAATCCCCCAGGGTGAACACGTCGCCGGCATCTCGAGCCAAGTCAATTTCTTGAGAGGCGAGGTTCGCAGCGACGACGCGAGCGCGATTGTCGCGAGTAACGCTAAGGACCGTAGTGAGCGTTTGAAGGACTCCAAGGGAAACGACCGCGAAGATCATCATCGCGACGAGAACCTCAAGAAGGCTCAACCCTGCGTCGGAGCTACGAAGTCGCTGTAGAACCTTGTGCATGATGAGCCCTTTCGTGCGGGTAGTCAGGGTTTCGGGTGCTGCTGGAGAGTTGGGTTCTCTCGGGAGAGCGCGAACTCTCGTGGTGTGAAAACGGGGCGCCGCCGCTTGGCGACGCCCCGTTCCTCAGTACTGGATCAGACTATCCAGTTCGTTCGGTCGTACCGTCGGAGCTCGTGTAGGTCCACGTCGGGCCGGTGAACTCAGAGTGAGTAACGACGAAAATGTACGTGGTCGCAGTCGCTGTTGGTTCTGCAATAGTCACCGATGGAGTCGCCTTGTAGCCGTTAAGGCCGAGCTCGGCAACGGTGAGTCCGGTGAAAGAGCCGTTGTTGCCGACGGCGTAGGTCTCAGCCGCGATAACCGCGTTAGCGATGTCGGACTTTACCTGTGATTCCCAGGCGCCCTGGCGCTGGTTGAGGAAGAACGGGATGGCGATCGCGGCAAGGATGCCGATGATCAGAACAACAACGAGGAGCTCAACGAGAGTGAAGCCCTTCTGGTCGTTCTCGAGGTCGTTGCGCTTGGTGCGCAGTGCTTCATGCATGCGAGTAATCAATGGTTTTCCTGTCTGTGTAGCGAATCTTGGACAGGAGGCCCCCAGAAAAACAGCTTCTCAGCCCCCCCACAGAAATACTCTCAACATGTGCGCTTGCTGAGAATCCCACAAACGGGGGTGAATGGCCCCAATAACGCCCCCAGTGCGAGGGGTGACACGCGAGTCGTGGCGTCCATTGGGCCAACGACGCGTGATAAAACGCGCGCCGGGCGCGCGGCATCAACGCGCTAAAAGGCCAGACGGGGGCGAAGCGACTCGGGCCGCCGCGCCCCCGCCTGGGGCTGCTAGGTGTTACTTGATCTGATCGAAGATGGCAAAGATCGGCATATACAACGCAATCACCATGACACCCACGATCGAACCAATGACGCCAATCATGAGGGGCTCGATGAGCGCCGTGAGCTGTTCGGTAGTCTTCAACACCTCGTCATCGTAGAAGTCAGCAATTTTGGAGAGCATGACCTCCATCGAGCCGGCATCCTCACCGACAGCGACCATCTGGGTCACCATCGAAGGAAATACGCTCTCGCGGGCTAGCGGGGCAGACACTGACTGCCCAGAACGCACCGAATCGGCGACGCGACGCAGCGCCTCCTCGATGACATAATTCCCGGAAGTTTCACCAACGATCGAGAGCGCCTGAAGAATTGGCACACCAGCCCCCAACATGGTTCCGAAGTTACGGGTAAACCGTGAGATCGACACCTTGCGGAACAGCGGACCAAACACGGGCATCCGCAACTTCCACGGGTCAACAACCTTGCGAACACGCTCCGTGTGCTTGTTCTTGCGCCACCACGTGGCGAACACGATACCGGCAACGATGAGAACCGGAGCGAGGAATTTCATTGCGGCCGACGCCCACACCAGCATCTGGGTCAACAGGGGCAGCTCTCCGCCCAAGTCGGCGAACATCTGCTCGAATACCGGAACGATAAAGATCAGCATGCCAACTACAGCTGCTACCGCCATGATCAGCACGACAACGGGGTAGGTGAGCGCCGACTTGATCGTTCCACGGAGCTTCACCTCACTCTCGAAGTTGTTTGCGATCGACTCGAGCGCATCGTCAAGGAATCCACCCGTCTCACCGGCACGAACCAGATGAATCATGATCGGCGGGAAAACGGTGCCGTGCTTGGCGAAAGCATCAGACAGCGTTCCACCGGTCTCGACATCTTGACGAATCTCGCTGAGAGCCTTTGCCAGCGTTTTATTCTCGGTCTGCTCCGAGAGGATGACAAGAGCGCGGATAAGCGAGAGTCCAGCCGAAATCATGGTCGACATCTGTCGGCTCATCACCGCTAGATCGTCGAGGCCCACCCCCTTCTGGAAGAACGCAATGTTGATCTCCATGTTGAGACCGGTTCCGGCGCCCGCCTCGGTCACCGAGATCGGGCTGATCTCCATCGCCCGAAGGCGAACAAGAACCTGATTCTCATTAGACGCATCAATGCGCCCCTTAACGACCTTGCCCGAGTGATCACGGGCCTTGTACTCGAACGACTTAGTCGTCGAGGCCACTGCGGCCATTAGTGTGCTCCCGCCACTGAACTATCGCCCATCAATCGGTGCATACCTTCAGGGTCGTGGGCCTTCGCCATAGCCGCCTCTTCCGTAATCGCACCCGACTTGGCGAGACCGGCAAGGTGCTGATCCATCGTGTGCATACCGCCGCCGCGACCAGCCTGCATCGCCGACGGAATCTGGTAGATCTTGCCCTCACGGATGAGGTTACCGATGGCAGGGGTCATCGTGAGCACCTCAGTGGCCACCACACGCCCCTTACCGCTCGCGCGACGCACGAGCGTCTGACAGATAATGCCCTGCAGCACAGCAGCAAGCTGGGTGCGAACCTGGCCCTGCTGGTGCGGTGGGAAGACGTCAATGATGCGGTCAACGGTTTGCGCGGCATCCTGAGTGTGCAGGGTTGCAAACACGAGGTGGCCGGTCTCTGCTGCCGTCAGGGCGATCGAGATTGTCTCCAGGTCTCGAAGCTCACCAATCAGGATGACATCGGGGTCTTGACGCAGAACGTGCTTGAGCGCCGCCGTGAACGAGTGGGTGTCGCGGCCAACCTCGCGCTGGTTCACCAGTGATTTCTGGTTGCCGTGCAAGAACTCGATCGGATCCTCGACGGTCACGATGTGGTCGGCACGGGTGCGGTTCACGAGGTCGATGAGAGCCGCAAGCGTCGTTGACTTGCCGGAACCCGTTGGGCCCGTCACGAGCACGAGGCCACGAGGCAGCGTCGCGAACTGCGAAACCGACTCCTGAATTCCCAGATCTTTCAACTGCTTGATCTCAGTAGGAATGATTCGGAAGGCGGCACCCATGTTGCCGCGATCCATATAAAAGTTCACCCGAAAACGAGACGACTCAGAAAGTTCAAAAGCGAAGTCGAGCTCAAGAGCTTCGAGAAACTGAGCTTCCTGCTTCTCATCAAGAATGCTGAAGAGTGCGGCGCGGGTGCGGTCTTTATCCCACTCCCCAGCGCCCTTGAGCTGCTGGAGCCCACCATCAACACGAATCATCGGCACAGCGCCCGAAGAAATGTGGAGGTCAGAAGCGCCTGTGTAGACAACCTCCTTGAGAGCATCAAGAAGTTCAGGGCTAGACCCTTCCTTTGCCGTCAGGTCCATGTCGGGCCGCTGTTCGCGCTCCTGCTCAACGATCTCGGGAACCGACAGAAGTTGTGATTCGCGCGGCGCTGTAGCCTGCTCGGCCCCAAATCCGCTCGTGAAGGTGAGAAGGCCCTCGGTCACGCCGGGAGGTGGGAAGCTAGCGAGATCCTGAGCGGATGTTCCCGACTCAGGAACATCGAACAGTCGGGTCGCGGCATCCGAGGCATCCGTCGGCGGCGCGACGGGTGTGTCTGCTCCGCCCGGTGCGTCAATGGTGAAGGCAGCGGCCGGTGCGGGTGCACCCGCTTCTGAATCTGATGCGTCAGAGAAATACGGAACCTCGGCAGCTGTCGAAGACGGAGTTGGTGCTGGTGCGGGTGCCGGCATTGAGGCTCCAGCTGCCTTCGTAGCAGCAGACGTCTGCGACATTGCGCCAGCTGCCGCCTGACGGAAAAGTTCATCGAGCGAATCGATCGAGGTCACCGGCTCAGTTGCCATGCGACGTGCGCGGCGCCCTCCCTCGGCAGCGGCATCCGCTGGAGGGGTGGATGGGGTGGGCTCAGCCGCAGCTGACGCTGCAGGAGGCGAGCTCGGCGCTGGTGCAGCGGTCGGGGCTGCCGGCGCGGGAACACCCGAAGTGTCATTGCTCTTAATCGAGCCCGATGGCGGCGGGATCGTGGGCAGCGGCGACGCTGGCACCGTTGCGGCCGACGCCGACGGAGCAGCACCAGTCTGTGCCCATTCCGGGAACGGAGTCGACGATGCCTGCGGATTGCTCGGTCCGGGAACGCCTGTTCCCGCAGCCGGTGGCGGTGTGTTCGAAGGAACGCCCTGCCCTGACGGCGCACTTTGCCCCTTCGGTGTGAACAAACTTTCGTCTACCGATTGCGACGGGATGTCATAAATTCGCTTTGCCATAATTCCCCCAGTAACTCGTCTATGCGACGACGCGCAAAATCTCTTCGATTGACGTCAAGCCGAGTTGAGCTTTTGCCCAACCGTCCATGCGCAGCGTGCGCATTCCCTGCTCGATCGCGACGCGGCTGATCTCAGCGCTAGAGGAACGAGCAACAGCGAGACGTTCAATCTCTTCGGACACTGCCATAACTTCGTGCAGTGCAATTCGGCCGCGATATCCCGTCTTGGAACACACGGTGCACCCGACGGGTGCATACAACGTCGGCATGGGACCTTCTGGGTTGAAGCCGACCTTCAAATTCACGAGGTCCTGCGGATTGTGCGTTGCAGGCTGCTTGCAGCGGTCGCACAAGCGCCGCGCCAGTCGTTGTGCCACAACGCAGTCGATTGCTGAACCCACCAAGAATGGCTCAATGTCCATCTCGATCAGTCGAGTAATGGCCGCTGGCGCGCCGTTCGTGTGAAGGGTGCTCAACACGAGGTGGCCGGTGAGCGCGGCTTCGATCGCAATCTGTGCCGTCTCCTGGTCTCGGATCTCACCAATCAGCACAACATCCGGGTCAGAACGCAGAATCGAGCGCAGAGCACTCGCGAAAGTGAGACCCGCCTTCGGGTTAACCTGAACCTGGTTGATGCCCGCCATGCGGTACTCAACCGGGTCTTCGACCGTGATGACATTGATCTCGGGGCGGGCAACAGCATTAAGGGTCGTGTACAGCGTGGTCGACTTACCGGAACCTGTCGGGCCGGTAACCAGAATCATGCCGTAGGGCTTGGAATACGCCTCTTTGTAAATCTTTGCGTTGTGCTCAAGCAGGTAAAGCTGGCTCAAGTCAAGAGTCGTGTTGGAGTTGTCGAGAATACGCATAACGACTTTTTCGCCGTAGACGGTCGGCAGGGTCGCAACACGGAGGTCGATCTTCTTTTGCCCATGGATCACCGAAATGCGGCCATCCTGAGGCTTGCGACGCTCAGCAATGTCCATTTCGGCCATGATCTTCAAGCGCGAGATCACGCCGTTCTGAATCTGGCGAGGTGCACGCTGCATCTCATGCAAAACACCATCAATGCGGTACCGAACGCCAAGGTCGTACTCGCCGGGTTCGATATGAATATCGGATGCCTTGTCTTGGATGCCTTGGCTGATCAGCAGGTTCACGAAGCGAACAATAGGGGCGTCGTCTTCGGTCGGCTCATTATTGTTCGACGAAAGGGCAACATCCGTGGATACCGCTTCTTGCTCGAGTTCACTGCTGAGGCTGGAGAGTTCGCCATCGGCACGGTGGAACCGGTCAAGAGCAGCCTGAAGGTCGCCACGTTCGGCAACAACGGTGCGCACCTGGCGGCCTGTCGCTGAGCGAATGTCGTCGAGGGCAAAGATATTGCCCGGATCAACCATGGCCAGCACGAGGTAACCCTCGGAGAACGCGATGGGAAGCACTTCGTGGCGGCGGCAAATTGCGGCTGGGGCGAGCGCGACTGCTTGGTGATCGACAGCGAAGTCGACCAGCTCGACGAACGGTACGCCCGCTTGTGCAGCACGAGCTGACGCTAACTGTGCCGGCGAAATGGTGCCGCTGTCGAGTAGGTTTCTGACGAGTGCTTCCTCATCAGAATGTGATGTTCCCACGGAATCGATGCTCTCAATCGGCATCATTCCACGAAGAATCAATACTTCAGCAAGTGTTGTCACGCGTGCCTCCCCCCAAGGTCCTAGCGGAGTCCAACGCTAATCGACTCACATCAGCACCACTAGTCCCACATGCGAGGGGTACTCGGCACGTTTCAGGAAGCCCATTCGCCGCGAGTCGCAGCATTGAGTGCCAAATTGGTGTTCATTTCGACGTAAACGGCCAATCGGGGCATCGCGCATTCGTTGACAACATCGGCGATGTCCTGCGCATGGCGTTGAGCGCACGAATTCGCGGTCGACTGCGCCTGAGCAATGCAGGCGTTGCATGGCGCTGTAGCGCGGCCATTTTCATTCGCGCAGTGACGTTCTTCATGAAGTGCTACCGCGAGCTGCATCGACACGAGGTCGAGGGTTTCGACGAGCGAGTGAATGAGATCGTGCGGCCAGTGACCCAGTCGGTCGAAGACCGCGAAGTCGGATGAGCGACAGGCGACGCATCCCGTTGGCGTTCCCCCCACAGGGCGGCGCCATTGCGAAACTGTGCGGTACCAACGCTGAAGGGAACACTCAACGAGGTCGTTAACGGAGTGACGATTCACAAGCCCTCCGCTCCCTCGTTTGTTGTGGCCCATCCGATGGTGGCACCGCTGGGGAGTTCGCGGCAGTCGTTACTATCAATGACACCCGTTTGGGGGGCAGACTAATTGTTCCGGTACGGTTGTCGTAGGCATGGGGGAATCTCTGTCGTGACCGAATTAACCCTGATCCGAACGGGGCACCTATGACAACGCACGATGTAGTAAAGCGCACGTATCGCATTGGTCATGTCGACGACCACGAGACGGTTCAGCTGGGCTTCGGCTCCCTCCTCTCGCAGTGCTCCGACCTGAGCCTCGTGGCATCCGTCCCCCGCGTGCGCGACCTGAGCGCAGTGATCGACAGCCTCGATGTGGTGGTTCTTGACGTGCGCCTCTCAGACCGCAGCACCGTCGAAAACAATGTTGCGTGGCTGCGCGAGCACGGCGTCCATGTGCTCGTCTTCACGGCGGCAGACAATGCCAGCGAGGTACGCGCAGCCTCCCGCGCCGGAGTTCTGGGGATCGTGCGCAAATCTGAGTCCCGCGACGTCATCGTGGATGCGGTGCGCGAGGCTGCGCGCGGCAACCCGGTCGTGACAACTGATTGGGCAGCAGCACTCGACTCTGATCCGGAGCTCGACGCTGCCGGCTTAAGCCCTAAAGAGCAAGAAGTGCTCGCCCATTACGCTTCTGGCGACAAATCAATTGCTGTTGCTCACCGCGCCGGGCTATCGTCCAGCACGGTAGCGGAGTACGTTCGCCGCATCCGACACAAGTACGCAATGGTGGGTCGCCCAGCACACACCAAAGTCGACCTCTATAAGCGGGCCGTTGAAGACGGCATCCTTCCCCCTCCCACTTCGTGAACAACTTCTCGACCCGGTTGCCATCGACGGCCAGCGCCGAGCTCGGTGTGGTTCGAGTCATGAGCGCGGTGCTAGCGGCGACAACGATGCTCTTTTTGGCGCTCACCATCGGTTCACTCATAGAACAGAAAAGTTATGTCATGCCGCACTGGCAAAGCGTGGCGGTAACAGCAATTTTTGGATTGCCCCTTATCTTGGCTGCCGCCGCACCGTGGAGTTCCTTGCGCGAACTGCGCTTGATGCACGGTGCCTACGCAATAATTTTCGCGATAGTGGTGGTGAGTTGGATCCCCGCGTTCATCAATGGCCCCCTGCCCAGCGGTATGGCACCGTGGACGGTCGGGATGACCGCACTCAGCACAGTTCCCGCTGCGATCGCATGGCGGCCGGCGGTCGCCTGGGGCTTTCTTATAGCCAGCTCCCTTGTCATTGCCCCGATCCGCATCATCGCTGACGGTGGCACAGATATATCGCTCGCAGTACAGTTCGCGATTTTCACCATTACCGTGTGCGCTGTATTCACCGCCGTCGCTATCGTCGCTATCGGCGCAGGTCGAGAAGTGGATGTCGCGACCGCTGCAGCGCGGGTTTCGTCAACGCGGGCTGCAGCGTTGACCGCGCGCGCTGAAGAACAAGCACACCTCGATGCACTTGTGCACGACGAAGTCATCGCAACAATCTTTGCGGCAGCCGGGGCCGGACGCAGCGATTCAGAGGCAACACGAGTGCAGGCTGCGCGCACCATCGCCCGCCTCCAGAAGCTTCACGAGGCTACCGCTGGTGTTCCTGAGCTTATCCACTCCGACTACCTCATCCGGGGCCTCTCCACGTCGATCGATGAAGCAACAGATTCGGGAGAGTTCAACGTCACCGGCGAACGGAACGCACCGATCCCCTCGTCGATCGCTAGCGCGCTGATCGAGGCAACAGTCGAAGCACTGCGCAACAGCGTCGTGCATGCCTCTCGAGACTCCACTCCCGTGCGCCGCGTCGTTGACCTTCGCTTGAGCCCGGAACGTGTCGACATCACCATCACCGACAATGGGCGGGGCTTTGATGCGGCTAACGTTCCTAAGAATCGCCTAGGCATCGTGGTGAGCATCCTCGGTCGCATCAATGCCCTCCCTGGAGCACACGCTGCAGTCAGTTCACGACCTGGTGAAGGCACGCAGGTGAGCGTCGGATGGCAGGAATGAGCCGCCGCACGGCCGCGCCACGACGGCTAGAGCTACCTGAGATCACGGGGCGTGGAGCCCACACACTGATCTGGATCTACTACGCCACCATGTCGGCACTCGCACTGCTCTCCCTCGAAGACGTGCACTCCCCCGCGATTGTCTACCTTTCGATCGCGAACTTCGGTGCCATCTGGTTCGTCCTCACCCGTGATACCGCACAGCGAGTTCGAATAGGCGTGTGCATTTTCGTCATCTCCGCGAGCGTTCTCGCGACTCTGCTGTCATCGTGGAACGCGATCGCGGGCGGTTTTTCGCAATGGTATGTCGGGGCAGGTGCGCTCGCCATGTTCTACCTCAGTTTGCGCGGCCGCGACCTGTACGCATGGCTCGGTTTCTCGGCGATTGGCCTCGCTGTAATCGCCTGGGGCATCACCACCGACGACCGCCTGCTGGAGGCCATCGTCTTAGTTGCACGGCAGGCACCTATAGTGCTGGTCGGCTCGCTGTTTTCCTTCGGCATGAAGCGCACGGGCAGAAAGCTTGAGAACGTGCACGAGGCCGACACTGCGCGAGTTGCTGCCGAAGCTGCGGCCCTTGCGCGCACTGCCGAGCGTTCGCGACGTCTTGCGGCACTCGACTCAGCGGTCGGCCGCCAACTTCAGCGCATTGCAGAAGGTGACGATCTCAGCGACGATGACCGCCGTGAACTTCTGATCGCAGAAGCGCGCCTTCGAGACACTCTGCGTGCGCGCCAGCTTGATCTGCCCGAGATCGTGGCTGCCGTGCAACGTGCCCGACGACGTGGCGTCGCTGTGCTGCTGCTCGATGACCGCTACCCCCTAGCCCTGCCCTCGGGAGCACTCCCCCGTGTGAGCGATGCAGCGGTTCGGATGCTGGACTCCGCCGTCACCGGCACGGTCACGATTCGACTGCTCCCGGCGGGGCGTGCGTTGCTCGCCACCATGGTCGCGGACGGCAAGGAGTACTCCCGGGTAGAACTCCCATCGCTGACCAGTGCGATGCCGCCCTCAAACATTTAGGCAAACAGCATGCGGGGCAAGCACGGAGCCAAGCTTTGGCTGCCCCGTTAACGACGAAGGGCCCCTCGTCGCACTGACGAGGGGCCCTTCGGTGGCATCACCCGAAGGCGACTCCGAGACTACTTAGTTGTAGGTTCCCGGTGTTGAATCATTCGAGCTGAAGCTGTCGAAGTCGACAAAACTCAAGTCGCTCTCACTGAGGCTTGCATCATCAGCGAAAATGCGGTTGGGGTAACGTTCGGCTTTCGCCTCTTCCGTTGCCTCGACCGATACATCGCGGTAGCGCGGCAAACCCGTACCCGCCGGGATGAGCTTACCGATGATGACGTTCTCCTTGAGTCCCATGAGTGGGTCAGACTTGCCCTCCATGGCCGCCTGCGTAAGAACGCGGGTGGTCTCTTGGAACGACGCGGCTGACAACCACGACTCGGTTGCCAGCGAAGCCTTGGTAATTCCCAAGATTTCCTGACGCGCGGATGCCGTTGCCTTGCCCTCGGTGAGTACCGAACGGTTGAGGTCGTTGTACTTCGAACGATCAACGAGCTCACCCGGGAGCAGACCGGTGTCACCGTGGTCGACAACAGTCACCTTGCGGAGCATCTGACGGACGATGACCTCAATGTGCTTGTCGTGAATCGGGACACCCTGCGATCGGTAAACGCCTTGAACACCATCAACGAGGTGCTGCTGCACGGCACGGACACCGCGGACTCGAAGAACTTCCTTCGGGTCAACGTTTCCGACGTGCAGCTGCGTGCCGAGTTCAACGTGCTCGCCATCCTCAATCAGGAGGGTTGCGCGACGCAGGATCGGGTAAGCGATGGGCTCGTCGCCATTGTCTGGCGTGAGGATCAGCTTGCGACTGCGGTCGGTGTCTTCGATCGTGACGCGACCAGCGGCCTCTGCAATGGGGCTAGCACCCTTAGGGGTACGAGCTTCGAAGAGTTCCGTTACGCGAGGCAGACCCTGCGTAATGTCATCCGCCGAAGCAACACCACCAGTGTGGAAGGTACGCATGGTCAGCTGGGTACCGGGCTCACCGATCGACTGTGCGGCGATAATTCCGACAGCCTCACCAATGTCAACGAGCAGCCCCGTTGCGAGTGAGCGGCCGTAACAGACAGCACACACACCGACAGCGGACTCGCAGGTCAGAACCGAACGAACCTTGATGCTGTGAACTCCAGCAGCAACCAGCTTCTCGAGCAGAACGTCTCCGACGTCAGCACCGGCAGACGCAATGACGTCACCCTTGTCGTTGCTGGCGTCCGCAGCGAGGCTGCGGGCATAGACCGAGTTCTCGACGTTGTCGTCAAGAATCCACTTGCCATCGGCATTCTGTGCTGCGATCGGCATGTCGAGCCCCTTGCCGGTGCCACAGTCGCTTTCACGAATGATGACATCCTGCGACACGTCAACGAGTCGACGCGTGAGGTATCCCGAGTCTGCGGTGCGCAGTGCGGTGTCAGCCAGTCCCTTACGAGCACCGTGAGTCGAGATGAAGTACTCGGCTACGGTCAGGCCCTCCTTGTAGGAGTGCACGATCGGGCGAGGAATGATCTCACCCTTCGGGTTCGATACCAGACCACGCATACCGGCGATCTGACGGACCTGCATCCAGTTACCACGAGCACCAGACGACACCATGCGGTTGATGTTGTTGTCAGTGCGGAAGTTTGACTGCATAGCAGTTGCCACTTCTGCGGTTGCCTTGTTCCAGATCTCGATGAGCTCCTGACGACGCTCGGCGTCGGTCGTGAGTCCCTTCTCGAACTGACCCTGAACCTTGGCAGCCAACTTCTCGTAGCGGCCAATGATCTCTGGCTTGTTCGGCGGGGTCACAATGTCAGACAGCGCAACCGTCACACCCGAGCGAGTAGCCCAGTGGAAACCAGCGTCCTTGATCGCGTCAAGAGCTGCCGCAACATCCACCTTCACGTACCGCTCAGCAAGGTCGTTGACGATGGCCGAAATCTGGCCCTTGTCAGCGAGCGACTCCATGTAGGGGTAGTCCTTGGGGAGAGCCTCGTTGAAGAGGGCGCGACCGAGGGTCGTCTCCATGAGCTTGGACTGGCCCTGAACGAAGCCCTCAGGAGCATCTTCTTCGGAGAGGTACACGTTGTCGAGGCGGATACGCACCTTGGCGTTGAGGTCGAGCGAGTGCTGGTCGAACGCGAGAATCGCTTCAGCAACCGACGAGAACGCACGGCCTTCGCCAGCAACGTCTTCCTTCAGCGTCGTCAAGTGGTGCAGACCGATGATCATGTCCTGTGTTGGCAGGGTCACCGGGCGACCGTCAGACGGCTTGAGGATGTTGTTGCTTGCGAGCATCAGAATGCGAGCTTCAGCCTGCGCTTCGACCGACAACGGAAGGTGAACAGCCATCTGGTCACCATCGAAGTCGGCGTTGAAGGCAGCACACACGAGGGGGTGAAGCTGAATGGCCTTACCCTCAACGAGCTGAGGTTCGAATGCCTGGATGCCCAAACGGTGCAGTGTAGGCGCACGGTTCAGCAGCACGGGGCGCTCACGAATGATTTCCTCGAGCACATCCCACACCTGCGGCCGTGCACGCTCAACCATGCGCTTGGCGCTCTTGATGTTCTGGGCGTGGCTCAGATCGATTAGTCGCTTGATAACAAACGGCTTGAAGAGTTCAAGAGCCATCTGCTTGGGCAGACCACACTGGTGCAGCTTGAGCTGCGGACCAACGATGATCACTGAACGACCGGAGTAGTCAACGCGCTTTCCGAGCAGGTTCTGACGGAAACGACCCTGCTTACCCTTGAGCATGTCGCTCAAGGACTTGAGGGCACGGTTGCCAGTACCGGTAACGGGGCGACCACGACGACCGTTGTCGAACAGTGCGTCAACGGCTTCCTGAAGCATGCGCTTCTCGTTGTTGACGATGATCTCGGGAGCACCGAGGTCAAGGAGACGACGTAGACGGTTGTTGCGGTTGATCACACGACGGTAGAGGTCGTTGAGGTCGGAGGTCGCAAAGCGACCACCATCCAACTGAACCATCGGGCGAAGCTCCGGAGGAATAACCGGAACAACATCCAGAACCATCGCGGCCGGCGAGTTGCCAGTCTGCAGGAAGGAGTTGACTACGCGCAGTCGCTTGATTGCACGGATCTTCTTCTGACCCTTGCCGTTAGCGATCTGGTCGTGCAGATCAACGCTCTCGAGCGCGAGGTCGAATGCCTGCAGGCGCTTCTGAATTGCTTCAGCGCCCATGTAGGCCTCGAAGTAGCTACCGAAACGGTCTTGCAGTTCCTGGAAGACGGAATCCTCAGGCTTGAGGTCACCGATCTTGAGGCTGCGGAAGTCGTCCCAGACGCGCTCGAGCTGCGAGATCTGCTCGTCGATGGACTTGCGCAGCTGAGACATTTCCTTCTCAGCTGCATCCTTGACGCGACGCTTCTGGTCGGCCTTGGCACCCTCTTCTTCCAGAGCGGCGAGGTCTTCCTCGAACTTGGTCAAACGCTCAGCGATGCGGGAATCGCGCTGGCCCTCAAGCGTCTTGATTTCGAGACGGATCTCGTTCTCAAGCGCGGGCAGGTCAGCGTGACGGCCCTCTTCGTCAACCGAAATGATCATGTATGCGGCGAAGTAGATGACCTTTTCGAGGTCCTTCGGAGCCATATCAAGGAGGTAACCGAGACGGCTCGGAACACCCTTGAAGTACCAGATGTGGGTAACCGGAGCGGCGAGCTCAATGTGGCCCATGCGCTCACGGCGCACAGCCGACTTGGTTACTTCAACACCACAGCGCTCACAAACGATGCCCTTAAAGCGCACTCGCTTGTACTTGCCACAGGAGCACTCCCAGTCACGGGAAGGTCCGAAGATCTGTTCACCGAACAGACCATCCTTCTCCGGCTTAAGTGTGCGGTAGTTAATGGTCTCTGGCTTCTTAACCTCACCGTGCGACCAGCGACGAATGTCGTCGGCGGTAGCGAGACCGATTTTGATTTCATCAAACGCGTGAACGTCGAGCAATTTATCTTCTCTCTTCGAAAGTTGTGCAGTCGTGTTCGGTCGGGTTAAATCTCGTCAACAGACGAGGACTCGAACCGCGCTGAAATGTTGATGCCCAACTCTTCCGCTGCACGGAAAGCTTCATCATCCGTGTCGCGCAGGTTGACCGTTGAACCGTCGGCCGAAAGAACTTCGACGTTGAGGCACAGCGACTGCATTTCCTTGATGAGCACCTTGAAGCTCTCGGGGATGCCGGGCTCCTGGATGTTCTCGCCCTTAACAATGGCTTCGTACACCTTGACGCGGCCGAGGATGTCATCCGACTTGATCGTCAGAAGCTCCTGCAGTGCGTAGGCGGCACCGTATGCCTCAAGCGCCCACACTTCCATCTCACCGAAGCGCTGTCCACCGAACTGCGCCTTACCACCAAGTGGCTGCTGGGTGATCATCGAGTACGGACCCGTTGAACGAGCGTGAATCTTGTCGTCAACGAGGTGGTGCAGCTTGAGGATGTACATGTAACCGACCGAAACGGGAGCAGGGAACGGCTCACCAGAACGACCATCGAACAGCGGGGTCTTACCCGAGGAGTCGATCAGTCGAACGCCGTCACGAGTAGGGGTCGTGGAGTCAAGCAGACCCGCGATCTCTTCCTCGTAGGCGCCGTCGAATACAGGGGTAGCAACCTTGGTGCCTGGCTCGGCGCTGAAGGCCTCCTCGGGCAGCGAACGTGCCCACTCCGGCTTACCTTCAACTTCCCAACCCTGCTTCGCAACCCAACCGAGGTGAGTTTCGAGTACCTGACCGAAGTTCATTCGACCGGGGATACCGAGCGGATTCAGGATGATGTCAACCGGGGTTCCATCGGCGAGGAACGGCATGTCTTCGACCGGCAGAATCTTCGAGATAACACCCTTGTTGCCGTGACGACCAGCGAGCTTGTCACCTTCGGTGATCTTGCGCTTCTGGGCGATGTACACAACAACACGCTGGTTGACACCGGAGCCGAGCTCGTCATCGTTGTCTGCGGAGAACTCCTTGACAGCGATGATCGTTCCGGCTTCACCGTGGGGAACCTTCAGCGAGGTGTCGCGAACTTCGCGGCTCTTCTCATTGAAGATGGCGCGCAACAATCGCTCTTCTGCTGAAAGCTCGGTCTCGCCCTTGGGTGTTACCTTGCCAACGAGGATGTCGCCGGGGCGAACCTCAGCACCGATGCGGATGATTCCACGCTCGTCGAGGTCAGCCAATAGTTCTGGGCTGACGTTCGGCAGGTCGCGCGTGATCTCTTCTTTACCGAGCTTGGTGTCGCGAGCATCCACTTCGTATTCTTCGATGTGGATCGACGACAGTACGTCGTCTTTCACCAAGTTCTGGCTCAGGATGATCGCGTCCTCGAAGTTGTGGCCTTCCCACGGCATGAATGCCACGAGGAGGTTCTTTCCGAGCGCGAGCTCACCGTTCTCGGTCGCGGGGCCATCAGCAATAACCTGACCCTCTTCGACACGCTCTCCGGCGCTAACGATAACGCGGTGGTTGTAGCTCGTGCCCTGGTTGGAGCGGTCGAACTTGCGCAGGAAGTACTCCTGCGTTCCGCCCTCATCGAGCTGAACAACAACAACGTCTGCCGACACCTCGGAGACAACACCAGCCTTGAGCGTGGTGACAACGTCACCGGCGTCAATTGCGGCGAAGCCTTCCATACCGGTTCCGACCAGCGGGCTCTCGCTGCGAAGCAACGGAACAGCCTGACGCTGCATGTTGGCACCCATGAGTGCGCGGTTTGCATCGTCGTGCTCGAGGAACGGAATGAGCGAGGTAGCTACCGAAACCATCTGGCGCGGCGAAACATCCATGTACGCGATGTCTTCGACGGGAACGAGGTCAACCTCGCCACCCTTCTTACGGGCAAGAACGCGAGGCTCAGCGAACTTCATGTCGTTGGTGAGCGGTGCGTTTGCCTGCGCCACGATGAAGTCATCTTCTTCGCTTGCCGTCAGGTAGTCAATCGTGGTCGAGACGGTGTCGTTAATGAGGCGACGGTACGGCGTCTCAATGAAACCGAATGCGTTAATGCGTGCAAACGATGCGAGCGAACCAATCAGACCAATGTTGGGGCCTTCAGGAGTCTCAATCGGGCACATACGGCCGTAGTGAGAGGGGTGCACGTCTCGAACCTCAACGCCAGCACGCTCACGGCTCAAACCACCTGGGCCCAGCGCCGAAAGGCGACGCTTGTGGGTCAGTCCCGCGAGCGGGTTGTTTTGGTCCATGAACTGCGATAGCTGCGAAGTCCCGAAGAACTCCTTGATCGCGGCGACGACGGGGCGCACGTTGATCAGGGTCTGCGGGGTAATCGCTTCGATGTCCTGCGTGGTCATGCGCTCGCGAACAACACGCTCCATACGGCTGAGGCCGGTACGAACCTGGTTCTGGATGAGCTCACCCACGGCACGGATGCGGCGGTTGCCGAAGTGGTCGATGTCATCAACGTCGAGACGAACATCCACCTTCTTGCCGTCGCGGACGCCCTTGATGCTGGCAACACCACTGTCGCTTACCGCAACGTTGGGTGCCGAGTTGTCGTGAAGCGAAACCATGTACTTAATGGTCGCGATGATGTCTTCAACGGTAAGCACCGACTCTTTAATATCTGTGTCGAGACCAAGCTTGCGGTTGATCTTGTAACGACCAACCTTTGCGAGGTCGTAGCGCTTGGAGTTGAAGTAGAAGTTGTCAAGAAGCGCGCGTGCGGCTTCAGCAGCAACCTGCTCGCCCGGACGGAGCTTGCGGTAGATGTCTTTGAGCGCCTCTTCCTTGGTGAGGATGTTGTCTTTCTCCAAGGTGGCTTCGATCGACGGGAAACCCTTGAACTCGTGAAGGATCTCTTCGCTGGTGAGGCCGAGGGCCTTCAGGAATACGGTGACCGACTGCTTGCGCTTGCGGTCGATACGAACACCGACCTGATCGCGCTTATCGATCTCGAACTCAAGCCAAGCACCACGGCTCGGGATGATGCGAGCCGAGTAGATGTCTTTGTCGCTGAGCTTCTCGGGCTGGCGATCGAAGTACACACCGGGCGAACGCACGAGCTGCGAAACAACAACGCGCTCGGTTCCGTTGATGATGAAGGTACCGCGAGCGGTCATGAGTGGGAAGTCACCCATGAACACGGTCTGAGTCTTGATCTCACCTGTGAGGTGGTTCATGAACTCCGCGTTCACATAAAGAGGAGCAGCAAAAGTCTTGCCGCGCTCCTTGCACTCATCGATGGAGTACTTGGGCTCTTCGAGCTCCGGCTCCGTGAACGACAACTGCATCGTTTCGCCGAGGTCTTCAATCGGCGAAATCTCTTCAAAGATTTCGTCGAGACCACTGCGTGACGGCATATCGGTGCGACCGGCAGCTACGCCGTCGGTCGTACGTTGAATCCAGTCGTCATTTCCGACGAGCCAATCAAAGCTCTCGGTCTGCAATGCCAGCAGATCGGGAACCGTTAGCGTGTCAGTGATTTTTGCGAAAGAAAGCCGCGATGCTGAGCGGCCGTTTTTCGGGGACTTATTGGTGGACGCATCGCGCGCAGCAGCCAAGGAACAACCTCCGTGAACCCCGTCGGGTTCGTCTGTCAAGATAATTGACGGTCGGTAATGAAATGCTCACCAGAATTACCCCGCCGCTATACTCGGGGCACCCAGCTGTCCGCAATATGACTGCTTAAATTGTCTGGGAGCGCAAGGATCTACTATAAGCCGGTTTGCCGCGCCGTGTCCACCTGATTCTTGACCAAAGTCGAAATTTCGGCTAGGGGTTTGCTGTGAGTCCTGCTGCACGCTTCTTCGCAGCTAAGGCACCGAACGCTTCCCAGATCAAACGGTGGGCATTATTTACCGTGATGTCGGCGTGGTCATAGGCCGGCGCGACCTCCATCACATCGAAACCAACGACATCCGTTTCGAGCACAATTTGGCGCACCATTCGCAACAAATCAATGGGAGCAAAGCCTCCCGGCTCTGGCGTTCCTGTTGCGGGAGCGAAGCCGGGGTCGAGCACATCAATGTCAATGGAGATGTACACCTTGGATGCCCGAGCCTTCGCCGCAGCGATCACATCGGGGATCACGGCCTTGACGCCCCGCTCCCAAAACTCTTGCATCATGAAGTGCTTGAGGCCGTTATCGCGCATCCACTGCTGATCTTCTTCGCCCGGCCAATAGCCGCGCAAACCAACCTGCAAAAAGTTGGGGCCGGGAATCGCACCCGACTCAATGAGGCGCCGCATGGGGGTGCCATGGCTGGCCAGATTGCCTTCAAGAATATTTGCCGTATCGGCGTGAGCATCGAAGTGGATCATCACAACATTGCCGAAACCGTGATGCTCGGCCACCGCGGTTGCCGCCGGCCAGGTGATGGAGTGGTCGCCGCCAATGATGAACGGGATGATTCCGCGACTAGCGACCTCGGAGACGCGCTCGTAGATCGCCGCCTTAGATAGCTCCCACATTCCGTGACTCGTAATGGCATCCCCATAGTCGATGACATCGAGGTGGTCGAAGATTTCGACGCCAAGGTCAAGGTGATAGGTGCCGGGATCATAGGCGCTGGCGCGGAGAGCGCGTGGTCCGAAGCGGGCGCCCGGCCGGTTAGTGGTGCTGTCATCCCACGGTGCACCCACGACGGCAACATCGGGCTTCCACGAATCGAGCTGCTCTGGCTCACTCAGCATGGGCCGCATACCAAACGTGGCGGGGCCAACATAAGACTGGGCATTCAATTGCGCCTGCAGGTGAGGGGCAACCTCACGGTTCACATCGACCATGCTTCACGGTATCGCCCCGTGGCCGCTTGGCAGGTGAATGCCGCGCCACGGTTCTGTGCGACGAGCGCCGCACCAGCACGCACCAGTACGCACCAGTACGCACCAGTACGCACCAGATTGTGGCAAAGTCAATGCCATGGCCGAGCATCCAACACTCACTTTGAAACTCAGCGGCCACCTTGCCGAGATCGCCCCCGATAAGTGGATAGACGGCGCGTACACCCTGACCGTTGATGGCACACCGCAATCTCACGTGAATATAGACGACCCCAGCCAACTGTTCTTTGAGTACGTGCAGCGCATGGGGCACGTGATTGACCAGCTCACGGAGACTGGGGCACCCATCACTGCCGTTCACCTCGGTGGCGGCGCGCTGACCCTTCCCCGCTATGTCGAGGCCACCCGCCCGGGCTCGCGCCAACAGGTTGTGGAGCTGGAATCGGATCTCGTCGATTTTGTTCGCAAGGAACTTCCGTGGTCGAAGCAGGCATCCATTCGCGTTCGCCACGGTGATGCGCGTGAAGTGCTCGCCAAGTTTCCGCCCGGTTTGCGTGGTGCTGTCGACCTCCTTGTGGTTGACATCTTTAGCGGGGCGCGCACCCCGGCCCACGTAACGAGTCTCGAGTTCTACACCGAGGCAATGACTTTGCTTGCCCCTGACGGCGTGATTGTGGTGAATGTCGCCGATGGACCCGGACTCGCGTTCGCCCGGAGTCAAGCGGCAACCCTCAAGCACACGGTTGGTCATGTGGCCGCGCTCGCGGAGACACAGATCCTTAAGGGTCGACGTTTCGGCAACATTGTGCTCGTGGGTTCACCTTCTGCGTTGCCGCTGCAGTGGATGCCCCGTCTTTTGGCGGGTGGACCGCACCCATCAAAGGTGATCGCGGGCATTGAGCTGCTCGACTTTATTGGCAGTTCTCCCGTGGTAACCGACGCAACTGCGGTGAAATCACCCCCTCCGGCAAAAAATATTTTTCAAGTCAAGCCGGGGCATAGATAGACCGTTCCGTACACGGGGGACGCCTGTACCCCGGTTTCGTTGAGGCAAACGGGGGACAAATCTGTCCCCCCAATTGCCTGTTTCTGGCGATTTCCGCGGAAAACCGGGGTATTTCGTACCCCAAACGGTTTCGTCTAGTCCCCCATGGTGCGGACACGAATTGCCCCCCATTACTGGGGACTGTCCTCCATAGTGAGGACAGCTAGTGTGAATTTAGAAGTTGAACGCGAGCCCCGAAGCTTGCACAGGAACCCGAAACCAGCACACAGCTTCTTGAATCCCGATAACCCGAACCACAATCACTCCCGGCGAGCTTTGCTTTGCCGCGAAAGGAAATCATGAACAAGCTCGTTAAAGGCTCCATCGCAGGCGCAGCAGGAATCGCATTGCTTCTCGGTGGCGCAGGAACCCTCGCCACCTGGAACTCCTCAGTAACCGTCAGCGCACCCGGAAGCATCACCGCAGGAACGCTCGACATCGCAGCAACAACCGGCACGACCGACGGCTGGAAGCTTGGCTCTGCCGCAACCGTTGCTTCGCCCGCCAGCTTCAAGATCGTTCCCGGCGACACCGTCACCTACACGAAGACCTTCAACGTCACCGCAACCGGCGACAACCTCAGTGCAGCAATCGGACTCGGCACTGTCGCGATCGCACCGGCCAACTCAGCCACCGCGGCCGACACTGCACTCGCAGCAGCATTGACCAAGTCAGCAGTCTTCACGGTCAACGGTGCAACCGCGACAACCATCAGCCCCGCCGCAGGAACGCAGCCGGTAGTTGTGACCGCAACAATCACCTACCCGAAGAGCGCAACCGCTGGCGCAGAGAACTCGTCGAAGACCGGCGCTGTTTCGCTCAGCAACTTCAGCATCACGCTCACACAGAACTAGTTTTACCCGGCCGGGTGTGCGATCTGGGGGGACGCACACCCGGTAAAACTCTTCCTCTCTCCTCCCAGCTCCTCTTTTGCTCTGCACACTTCTCATCGGAAAGGCGGTGCACCATGAACTCAACACTCGTTCGCGGCTCGCTCCGCACCGATCGACGCCAGGGCCGTCACGCAAAGCCCCGTAGCACCTCACCCCTGACGCGTCTCATCCAGGGCACATCCGGTGTTCTCAAGGCGGCAGCTGTGCTCGCCATTGCGGTCTCGCTCGGTCTCGTCGGTACCGGTGGTACGTACGCTTACTTGAATTCCTCGGCCACAGTGACGCCCGGATCGACCGTGAGTGCCGGCACCGCCGCGCTCACCGTCGGCGCGGAAGCTCTCAACTGGACGGCGCTTGCGCCCGGCAAGTCAAGTACCGGAACCTTCACAATCACCAACACAGGTGATGTTCCCCTCGTGCTTTCTGCAACAATCGCAGCAACCATGACGCCCGCTGCCACAGCAAACCCATTCACCATCACGGTCGCCAATGGCGCCTGCCCGGCATCGGGTGTGCCCACCGGAACCCTCAACAGCACCCTTGCCGCAGGCGCAACTAGCAGCGCGTGCCTCGTAGTGACGCTCCCTGCGAACGCCCCTGCGAACGCACAGTCGGCCAGCGCCGCAATCACCGCGACGATCTCGGGGGTTCAGCCATGAGCCGCCGCACACAGCCGTCAGACACCAGCAAACAGCGGGGCATGAAACGCTCAACCCGGATGTCGATGATCGCCGGCGTTGCAGTATTTCTCACCCTAGTTTCAGGCGTGAGCTTCGCAGCCTGGACCGCGTCATCCACGAAAACTGCAACCGCCAGTGCTGGTGCAGTGGCAGTGACCACAGCAACAGCCGCTGGCGCTGCCACGATCACCGCTTTCGGTCCCTTCACTTACACGTCATCGAACCAGACCGTGACCAAGCCAATCACTGTGCGCAACACTGGCACCGTCGAAGCATCGGTGAGCACTGTTGCGATCTCGCGCTCCGGAACATTGGCCGGCAACCAGATAGCCGTGAAGTTCTGGGCTGGCACCAGCGCCGCATGCGCGGCGACCACCCCCGTCGTTTCATCGACGCTCGCCGGGGGCACTGTCTCGCTTGCCACGCTCAACATGACGATCGCCGCATCTGGTTCGGCGACCCTCTGCGCATCAACGACCTTCACCGGCAATATGACTACTCAGGCTGGCAGAACTACCGACGCCACTTTTGCCGTCAATGCAACCGCCGGAACAAACTGGAACGCCACAGACTCTCTCGCTGCGGCAAGCCGCACCTTCACTCAGAACATCTTCATCACCACTGTGCCGAACGCGCCGACGAATGCCCAGTGTGTGAACGAGAACAACCAGAACGTAATCACAATCTCGTGGAGCACCCCTAGCGGATTCGTCACGCCCAACGGCGGCTACAACGTTTATTGGAACGGCAGCTTCATCGCCAACACCTCCACTAACTCCATGGGACTTCAAGGCAGCGGTGTAAATGGAAGCCTGACCGTCCGCGCCGTCGCTTCTGATGGAACCGAATCTGCAGATTCCGCCAACATCCCCATCCAACCTCGCACATGGTGGGGAAGTGGGCTCGCGTGCGGATAGCAAACCGCCGAGCATCCGGAATTGCAATTGTGGTGGCACTGAGCGCAATGCTCGGTGCCACACCTTCTAGTGCCGCACCTGCTAGTGCCGCCACTGGCGTCGGCGTTGTCGAAGTCAGTAACGATGGCGTGAACTTCTCGCGCACCTACTCGGCCGCGGTTTTTGACAACATCGCTCGCCTGAGCCCAGGCGACAGTCAGTCCGAAACGATCTACGTTCGCAATTCAGGAACGGTAGCGGGCTACCTGCGCATCACCATGCGCGAGGTCCGCTATTCAGACCAGCACTACGGAAACGCGCTCAACCTGACCACAAGCACTCCGGCCGTCGCCGGCACTGCCAAGTCGATCAGTTCGGCAAACCCATGCCAGGTAACGTACGAAGGCACAATCGTTGCCCCGGGCGCCATAGTGCCCGTCGTCGCCACACTGGCTTTGGGCAATCTGAGTGGCACCGACGGACAGGGTGCAACGGCATCCCTGGCACTGAGGTTCGCGCTCTCCGATACAACACCGGGCACTTTGCCTGCAACGAACTGTGGTGGCTCAGGCACATCAATTCCGATAACGCCGACGAGTCCCGGTGCCGCGGGTGGAACCGCCACATCCGGAACTTTGACTGGTGGAATCGCTGTTCCCGCTCCCGCACCAAGCGCGTCTGCAGCACCAATATCCGGCGAGGCGTCAGGCGCCGAGGTTTTGCCATCGTTACCTTCAACATTCACTCTCGATCCCAACACGTGGCGGCTCTACCAGGAGTACCTTGTACTCATTCTGGTTCTGGCAGCAGTGATTGGGGCTGGAATCTCTTGGTTCGCCGGTCGACGCTCACGAAAGGACACCCACGATGTCTGAGATCACCGAGCGCGCTGACGCACGCAAGGCACAACGCGCCGACAACGAAAAACCCAAGAGCCTGCTGCATTACCTAGGAATAGGCATCAGCGCTGGCCTCTTCGGGCTAGTGCTCCTGGTTGGCGCCCTGGTTATCGTGATCCCCAACCTTGCCGGAGCCACGCCCCTGACCGTGCTCACCAGCTCAATGGAACCGGGACTTCCCCCGGGAACCCTCGTCGTGGTTAAACCGATCGCGACCAACGACATTGCCATGGGCGACGTCATCACCTACCAAATCGAGTCAGGCAAACCTGGTGTTATTACCCACCGCATTACAGGAATAACGAACTCGAGCGATGGAACCCGCACCTTCACACTCAAGGGCGACAACAACGACGTCGCGGATGAACTCGCCGTGCTACCCATTCAGGTCGTCGGCAAGCTCTGGTATAGCGTTCCGTGGATCGGAAACGTCAGCAACTTTGTTAACGGCGACGGGCGATCCTGGTTGGTTCCGATAATTGCCGTTGCGCTCTTTGTCTATGCAGGCTTCATGATCATGAGCGGCATCGTTTCAGGCGCGCGCAAACGCAAGCGGACACGAGCCCGTGCCGAACGTGAAGCCGAACGAGCCGCATCCATCCACGCCGTCACTGAAGTGGATGCCGTCGACCCTGTCGATAACCGCGTGCGACTGGGCTGACCCACTTCGATTAGCCTCAGTACGTGGCTGATCTTCCCCGAGTGCGCGTGTGGGCCGACGCGCTCATCAGACTGCACCTGACCGACGAGTGGCAGTTCACCTTCGACAACGCCAAAACGCGCGCCGGGCTCTGCAACTACACCCACAAGCGCATTTCGGTATCGAAGTATCTCGCTGCCCGCTATGAGGATGACGAGATTCATCAGGTGCTGCTACACGAGATTGCGCACGCAATGGCAGGGTCGGGGGCCGGCCATGGAGCCCAGTGGAAGACGATCGCGCGAGACCTCGGCTACGAAGGTAAAAGGCTGCACGGCGGGGCGATCGCCGACGAATTCGCCCCCTGGGTGGGCACCTGCCCGGCAGGACATCTGCACTATCGGTATCGCAAACCCACACGGGTGCTCGCCTGCGGCCTCTGCTCTCGAAAGTTTTCCAGCGCCCACCGCATCGAATGGGTGCAGCGCACTGTATCGCGCCCCCGGGGTTAGTCGCAGAGGGATACCGAATGTCGCGCGGCTCGCAGTCAGCGCGGCCAGCCGTAACCGGCCATAATGGTTAGGTGCAACATCCCGAGACTCCCGCTACAACCGGCCCATCTGGCACTTCTGACGCCACTGGACAGTGGTTCACCTCTCACACCTCACGCCGGTGGTGGTTTGACTCTGGCGCGCGTGCCCTCGACTTTGCCTACACCGGAGCTATGGGCAACAACCCGGCCTGGGAAAAGTTGCACACCCCCGGCGATCTCGCCAGCTGGCTCGATGAACGGTTCGACGCATCGGATGGTACAGTCACCGAGCGCGACCTGACCGACGCCCGAGGTTTGCGAGAAGCAATCGCCTCCATCGCATCCGCGCTGAGCGTAGACGCGACTCCTGACCCCCAACAGATCGACGTCATCAATCTTTTTGCGGCAACGCCGGATGTTCCGCCACGGTTAGCGGGAGGCGGCATGAAAGCGGGCCGAACCACCGTTCGCACCGGCCAAGCCCTCTCGACAATGGCCCGGGAGGCCGTGTTCCTGTTCGGTGCTGAGCAGCACGAACGAATTCGAGAGTGTGCCGCCGACGATTGTGCTCTCGTCTTCTACGACGAATCACGCTCAAATAACCGCCGCTGGTGCTCGATGCAACGGTGCGGCAACCGCGCAAAAGTGCGCAGCCACCGTGCCCGCAATGCGGCACGCTAGCTGCGCACACTCAGTTGTCGACTAGTCGACGAACTGAACCTCTTTCCAGAAAGTTACGTAGTTGGCAAAGTCTTTACCCACGCGCTTCGCAGCACCCGGAAGTGGGTCGGGGTAGCTGAATGCGCGGTCCTGGAACTTCTTGCCATCAGCACTCACGGTGAAGTACTGGCAGTCGCCTTTCCAGGGGCAGTGGTACGGAGTGGGGCTCTTCTCGAGCAGCTCGTGGTTTACGCTGGCCGGCGGGAAGTACCAGTTGCCCTCGATCTTGATGAGATCGTCCTGAGGTGCTTCTGCGATCACGGTGCCGCCGATTACTGCCTTCATACTGTCCTCCATTGAGTCGGTGATTGTTCGAGCCAATCCTTCAGGCCAACGCTCAAGGAGCAAGCGTCATTCCCGAACGATCTCAAAACTGGCTGCAGCATTGCTGACAATGGCAGCATGCAGCAAGTCTCTGCCTACATCGCTGATGTGCTGCTGGCCCGCGACACTGGCTGACAGCAAGTGGTCATGGGCCGACTTAAGCCCAGTAAACGCTGCGACGGCGGATGCTGCTTCCGGAGAAATGTAGTCAATTCCCGCATCCGCGAGCGCGTCAATGATCGCGCCGGCAGCGAGGAGATCGTCGACGGTGAAACCGCCGTGCGGGTCGCCCGCCGCGATGACGGCGACGGTGAACCGGTCGCCTTTCGCCGTCTGCTGGGCGAGAACCCAGTCAGCGACGGTCGTGGCGGCCCCGGTTCCGGCGGCGAGGATTGAGAAGGGTCCCGGCAACTCAGGCACGGGCGTGACACCGTCGGCAAGAGCATCCACCCATACAACAACGTCAGCGCCAGGACTCAGCTCGAGCGCGCGCTGGCGGCCAAATCCGAAACGCACTTGGTACTGGGGTTGGTTGCGAGGATCGTTCACTCCACGAGGTTAAGGCAAACTTCGGTGGCGAACTCTCTGGATTACCTAATGTGACAGGAGCACACTAGAAGCATGCGCGTGCTACTGAAACTCGAACTCGACTGCGACCCTGAAGATGCTTGGCGTGCGATTCGCACTCCGCAAGTTTTTCGAGATGTCTCCTACCCCCTCACGCAGTTCACCTCGCTGGAAGCTGGCGGTTTTCCTGAACTGTGGCAACCCGGCGATCATCCTGTGCAAGTGTCAGCGTTTGGCAAGTTTCCTATCGGTGAACAGCTGATTGCGGTGTCGTTCGAGAATTCCCCCGGCGGCCTTCGCATCATGCGCGACCGGGGGCGAGGTCTCAGCGGGCCGCTCGCGCTCGTCAGCCACTGGGAGCATTCGATGGCGATCAGCGCTGCACCCGGAGGCAAGACTCTCTACCGTGACCAACTCAGCTTCACGGCGGGCGCTCTCACCCCAGTGATGTGGCTCATGTATTGGGCGTTCTGGCAGTGGCGTGCGGCCGCACTCAAACGACTAGCCCCCACCTGGGGTTCTGGCATAACCGGGCGAACTAACTTGAGTCTTTAGAGCTTGAGGCGCACTTCGGCCACGAGCATAAATCGAATCAGCGTGCGTGGAAGGAAGTCACGGTGCCCCGGTTGCGTCGCAGTGATCCCTCAGGTCTTGGATACCACCGGGTGCGTTCCGGTCGAGGCTTCAGCTTTAGAGATCCCCAAGGCACGACGGTTGTGGACCGTCAGCGGCGTGAACGCTTCATGTCTCTCGGCATCCCGCCAGCCTGGAGCGATGTGTGGATCGCACCCTACGAAAATGGCCACATCCAAGCCACGGGACTAGATGCTGCTGGCCGACGACAGTACATCTACCACCCGGTCTGGCGTGAACGGCACGACCGCGAAAAGTTTGATCGAGCTCTAGCACTCGCTGAGGCGTTGCCGTCGGCGCGCGCACACGTCACTCGCACCCTGCGCAGTAGCGATGACGCTCACGAACGCAGCCTTGCTGCCGCCTTTCGGATGCTCGACACCGGGGCACTGCGCATCGGCAGCGAACGCTATGCCGACGAAAACGGCAGCCGAGGTTTATCAACACTGCTGTGTAACCACGTGGGAGTGCGAGGCGAGTGCGTCACACTCCGCTTTCCCGCCAAGAGCGGTCAGCTCTGGGAAAGTGAGATTAGGGACGCCGACCTTGCGACCTTCGTTCGCGGCCGGCTGCGGGCCGGCAAGCAGACCCCCCTGCTTTCGTGGAGAGAGGGTAGTCATCGTCGCTCGCTGAGCGCATCCGACATCAACGATTATGTGCGCGAACGCACCGGCGGTGAGTTCACCGCAAAAGACTTTCGCACGTTGCGGGGCAGTGTGGCAGCCGCCAGTAGCCTCGCAGTGACCGGGCCCGCGCAGAGTCAGCGCGAGCGGGCGACAGGGATCAAGCGCGCAATGGCAGCCGCAGCCGAGGTTTTGGGAAATACCCCCGCGATCGCGAGGAAGAGTTATGTCGACCCGCGCATCGTCGATGCTTATATCACTGGCTCAACAATTGACCCTCGCCGTTTAGCGTCGGCCGAGACTGAGTTGAGGCTGCTGCTCGCGCCAGCAACAACAGCAATCTGATACCGACCCGCGCATTTCGAGCGAGCCTCGTTTAGTGCTTGTTTGGTTTCTGGTTTCGGTGCATTCTGAGGGAATGGCTCAGACGAAGCAGGCCATCACGATTGACGGCCACAAGCTCACGCTCACCAATCTCGACAAGGTGTTGTATCCCGAAACCGGCACGACAAAGGCCGATGTTCTTGAGTACTACACCGCGATCGCCGACGTACTGATTCCCCACGCGAGAGATCGTCCCGCCACGCGCAAGCGTTGGGTCGACGGGGTGGGCACAGCAAGCATGCCTGGCATGGTGTTCTTCCAGAAAAACCTCGAAGACTTTGCCCCAGAGTGGATCGCACGGCGCACCATCGAGCACAAAGATCACTCCAACGTTTACCCACTCGTGAACGATCTCGCGACTTTGACATGGCTCGGCCAAGTTGCTGCGCTAGAGATTCATGTTCCGCAGTGGAGGTTCGGAAAGAATGGTCAACCCAAGAATCCGGATCGCCTGGTGCTAGATCTCGATCCCGGCGAAGGTGTTGGGCTCGCCGAGTGTGCCGAAGTTGCGCGCTACGCGCGCACGATTCTGAAAAACATGGGTCTCGACCCGATGCCAGTAACCAGCGGGAGCAAAGGCATCCACCTGTACGCAGCTCTCGACGGGCGCTCCAACTCGAAGCAAATGTCAGAGGTGGCACATGAGTTGGCCCAGGCACTTGAGGCCGATCATCCGGAGCTCATCGTCAGTGACATGAAGAAGTCACTTCGTCGCGGAAAAGTGCTTGTTGATTGGAGCCAGAACAGTTCGTCGAAGACCACAGTGACGCCCTATTCGTTGCGCGGTCGCTCTCGCCCGTTTGTGGCGACGCCGCGAACATGGCGCGAACTCGCCTCGCCCAATCTTGAGCAGTTGGACTACACGCAGGTGCTGGCGCGGATGAAACGGCGCAAAGATCCCCTGCGAGCACTAGTGGAGAGGGAACCAGCCACCGCGGTGAACACTGCGAGCGCCGATCGTTTGCGTACCTACGGTTCGTAGCGTGACGCAGCCAAGAACTGACTGATTGACGGGGTGAAGGATCGCAAGAAGACCAGTCCAGCCGAGTTGAGCTAACGGTCGGGCCGCGCAACTAATCTGAACCTATGACCGCTCTTGAGGTTGCCGACTGGCGCCGACGCACTTTTGCTCTCTACGCCGCAGTTCGTGCTAACCCGGATGCGGCGAGCGCCCACGCCGAGTGGCGTGCGGGTCGAGATGAGCTTTTTGCCACGCATCCAGCTTCGCCGCTATTGCCGGAGGACCGGCGCGACTTTAGTGGGTTGCCGGTTAGCGACTACGACCCAGAGTGGCGGTTTGAGGCATCCATAGTTCCTAGTGAGGGTCTTCCGGGAGAAAAGCGCCGCATGGAAGTCGAGACCGGTACGGATGGTGTGGTGCCGTTTGATCTGTTGGGTACGGTGACGATTGACCAGGTTGGCACTCTCGATGTGTGGCGCCTGGCGTCATATGGTGGCGGAATTTTTATTCCTGTGAAGGATGCTCTCTCCCGGGTTGCTGGCGGTACCTACGGTGGCGGTCGCTACCTCATCGACACCGTGAAGGGTGCCGATCTTGGAGCGGGCAGCGCGCCAGAGTCGCTTGTGCTCGATTTCAACTTTGCCTACAACCCCTCGTGCGCGTATGACCCCGCGTGGGCCTGCCCTCTGGCGCAGGCGGGGAACACTGTGACTGTGCAAGTGCCGGTAGGTGAGCGGTATGGTGCCTCTGCCTGATAGGCTGGGGTTACTTGCGAAACAATTGTGTTTCCCTGCGTCGTAGAACGCTTCCCTCTTCTCGTCCACGTCAATCAGAAACGTGTGGCTCGTAGATAACTTTCTCCGGCGAACTGGAGTTATCCGCGCCGAACGAAAGTTCGAGATCTGACCTGTGTACCGCATCCGTGTGAAACACCTGATTGGGTCGGTGTAGATCAGTGCGGGCTGTGCCTGTACGCCTCCGGTATAACGCCCATCTGTTACTTATGCCTGAAAGGCACCACTACTTTGACTGAACAAACTTTTAGTTCGCTCGGCGTACCCGCCCCGCTCGTAGCTGCACTCGCAGCCGACGGTAAGACCACGCCGTTCCCTATCCAACTTGACACCCTTCCGGACACTCTCGGTGGCCGCGACGTGCTCGGCCGCGGTAAGACAGGCTCGGGCAAGACCCTCGCCTTCTCGCTGCCGATGGTTGCTCGCCTCGGCGGCAAGCTTTCGGGTGGCAAGCGCCGCTCGGGTCGTCCGCTGGGTCTCGTGCTTGCACCAACTCGCGAGCTCGCCACCCAGATCTCTGCCGTCATCGAGCCCCTCGCCGCTGCGTACGGACTCAACACCACCACGATTTTCGGTGGTGTGAGCCAGAACCGTCAGGTTGCCGCGCTCAAAGCCGGCGTTGACATTGTTGTGGCCTGCCCTGGTCGCCTCGAAGACCTCATCAAACAGGGCTTCGTAAGCCTCGATGCCGTCGAGATCACCGTGCTTGACGAGGCCGACCACATGGCCGACCTCGGCTTCTTGCCCGTTGTAACGCGCCTTCTCGACAAAACCCCCAGCAACGGACAGCGCCTGCTATTCAGCGCCACCCTCGACAACGGTGTAGACAAGCTGGTTCGCCGGTTCCTCCACAACGAGGTAATGCACTCGGTTGACGAAGCGAACTCACACGTCTCGGCGATGACCCACCACGTGTTCGAAGTCGACAGCGTTGAAGCGAAGCGCGTTCTCATCGAGAAGCTCGCTTCGGGCACCGGCCGCCGTCTGCTCTTCATGCGCACCAAGCACCACGCCAAGAAGCTGGCCCGCCAACTCGTCGATGCCGGCATCCCCGCCGCTGACCTCCACGGAAACCTCTCGCAGGTAGCCCGTGACCGCAACCTGGCAGCCTTCTCCGCCGGTGACGTAAAAGTGCTTGTCGCCACGGATGTCGCAGCGCGCGGCGTGCACGTCGACAACATTGAGCTGGTCATCCACGTTGATCCGCCCGCCGAGCACAAGGCCTACCTGCACCGCAGTGGCCGCACCGCTCGTGCCGGAGAAGAGGGCGACGTCATCACGATCGTTCTTCCGACCCAGCGTAAAGACACAGCAGCACTGCTGCGTAAGGCCGCCATCACGGTGACCCCACAGCACGTGAACGCCAACTCGGATGCCGTGACCGCCCTAGTCGGTCAGGTTGCCGAATACGTGAAGCCTGCGCCTCGCGCAGCAGCTCCCGCCCGTGGCCAGTCACAGGGCGGCCGCTCGCAGGGGGCAAACGCCCAGCGCAAGCGTGCACGTCGCCCCGGTGAGGGTGATGGCGGCGGCCGTGATGGTGCCCGCGAGGGTGCCCGCGGTGGCGCTCGTGGCGGCCAGTCACGCGGCGGCAACGCCGCTCGTGGTGGCCAGCAGCGCTCCAACCAGCAGGGTTCCGGCCGTAGCAGCGGAGTTGTTGCCGGTGCCGGTGCGGACGAACAGCGCTCAACCCACCAGCCGAAACAGCAGCACTCCGATGCCCCGTCGCGTCCCCGTGGCGGCAAGGGCCGCGCTCAGGGCGGTGGCGGTCCCGTTCGCGTCGGACAGGTAGTTCGACCGAACCGTCGCGCTTCCAGCAGCGGACGCTAACAACTCAGCCCCGCACGACACAGCTCTGCCAGATAGGGCGGTGACCTGCTCCCAGCATTAGCTGGGCAGTGGTTCGCCGCCCTTCTGTATTGGTGAGGCTACTTCTCGCCAGACACTCTCGCTTGGGTCGTGAAGTCAACCGATTTTGCCCTAGAGGTCGAGCACAAGTTCCGGGCTTGTCGCGCGCGAGACGCACGGGTAGAACACGCCGATTTCGTCTTTGTCGGCGTCGGGCATCACTGAGTCGAGGTGCTGGGGAGCGCCGGCCAACACCTGGGTCTCGCACGTTCCACAAACGCCGGTTCCGCACGATGTCGCTACGGCAATTCCGGCACCCTGAAGAGCGCTCAGGATGCTTTGATCCGCTCTGACATTGATCTGGCGGGAACTGCGACGAGCCACCACCGACACTGGTGTGCGATTCACCCCGCTCGCGCGGTCGACAGCAAGGAAGCGTTCCACGTGGCAGCGATCGACCGGTGTGGCGGCAACCACAGCGTCGAGCACGGCACCACTGCCGCACGCATACACATCACCCGTGCTCGCGGTGATCTCGGCCGCCAAATCGATGCGTACCGCGCGCTGGTCGCCAGCGACAACGGTAACCTGATGGCCGTAACGCTGCTCGAGTTCGCCCGCGAACGCCATCTCGGAGCGGCTGCGCCCCAAGTACAAGAGGCGCCATGACCGCGCGAGCGGGAGCGCCTCGATCATGGCGCGAATCGGCGTGATCCCGATGCCTCCGGCAATGAAGAGATATTCGTGCGCGGCCTCAAGAGGAAAGGTATTGCGTGGGCCGATCACGTCAAGCTCATCACCGACCGCGGCGACGTCATGCAGATAGGTACTGCCGACGCCAGCCGGTGCCATCCGCAGGACCGAGATGTCGAGGTGATCGCGATCAGCGGGGTCGCTGCAGAGCGAATACTGTCGCTCTAGGCTGTTAGGTAGCCGAACGGTGATGTGTGCCCCGGCATACCAGGGCGCGATCGGTCCCCCATCGACGCGGGCGAGACGCAACCGGACAACACCGACGGCGACGAGTTGCTTCGCCACAATGCGCATCCGTACCACCGCAAGAGGGTCGCTCGGGTTCGCCTCATTCAGAGAAGGAACCGTAGCGCCACGGCCCTGGGTCGCACCAGCCTGTACCGCGTCCGTGGCGGTCGTAGCCGAGGGGGCAGGGCGGCGCCGGCGAGCCATCACAATGCGCACGACGAGCGCGAGCACGCTTGCCGTGACGACGACCGTAGCAACAAGCTGGTACCAGATTTCTCCCGCATCCGTGCCGGCAAAAGCCCCATGCAGGGCGACGGCGAGTACGGCAACATAGCTGAGGTAGTGCACTGCTTTCCAGAACCGACGCGGTAGCCGATTCATTACGAGTGAAGTCAACTGCACCACCACAAGCACGTAGAACGACACGATCCCGAGCGCGACGGGCAATGGACGATACTCGGCGATGAGCGGAATCAGCAGTTGATCGAGCGGCATCGCGAGCCACGGGTCGAGCATGAGCGAGACCATGTGGATGAGCGTGAGCACGAGGGCGGTCCCCCCGAGGTAGCGGTGCAAGTCTTGGAGCCACGCCGGGTTGTCGGCACCCCGGAACACGCGAGTGGACAGCAGGATGCCCCACAGTACTGCGGCGGTCATGATCACCCACGCGAGAATCGCACTCGCACGCGTGACATACCACCAGAAATGCGGGTCATTCATGCGTAGTCTCCCCAGTTGTCGGTCGCAAACTCGCGACCCTCGTCATCGATAAGTAGCCCAGCGGCACCGCGAGTGGGCAACCAGGCAAGGTAGTCGGTCATCGGGCGAAGAAAGCCCGATTTGGTTAGGGTCTCGGCGCGGGCAGCGGTGTTCGCGAGGACCGTGACGGTCTGCACACTCGTCGTCGCGCTGCGCTGCGTCTGCGGGTCGATGAGGTGGTGCGTCTGGGTCGACGCGTGCTGACCCCAGCGGCGCTTGCGCTGACTCGAGGTCGCAATGCCGCCCTCAGTCATGCGCACCGTCGACCGAGTGTTAGTCGCATCGAAGGGGTCCTCGACCCCCACACGCCACGCGATCCCGTCGGGGGCATCACCCATGACGCGCAGATCTCCCCCCACCTCGACAACGCAACCCCAAGCACCCAATTCCATAATGGATGCCGCGAGCTGGTCGGCTGCCAGCCCCTTTCCGATACCCCCGGCATCGAGAGTCATGCCTACCGGGAGCGTCACCCTTTCTCCCTCGACAACGATGGCATCAAGGTTCTGCCCCGAGCGGGCAGAAACGGGCAGAGTGGTAGTTACTGTGGGGTCCACTGTTGATCGGTCGTAACCCGCGGCGATGACGGCGGGAAGGAGCGTGGGATCGAACTGGCGGTCAGTCTCGCGCCAGCCCTCACGCATCGCCGTAATCAGGTGGATCATGTCGGCCGATACTGTCTCGGCGCCTCCGGCAGCTCGGTTAAGCCGGCTGAGGTCACTGTCGACGATAAATCGACTCCAGCTCTGTTCGAGACGCTCCCCCTCACGTTCAAGGAGTCGCGCTGCGCCCTCCGGCGCTGCCAAGATTCGAGCTCGCGCCCGCCCGCCCATCATCGCCCACTCGTGGTCGGTGGCCCGGGGAGTCGCGCCCGACGACCGTACGGCCGCGCGAATGGCGTCCCGGGCGACGTGGGTGACGGCATCCATGATCAGAGGAGCCGAGTGCATAATTGCCGGGCGGCTTAGCCGCCCGAACCTGCCGTGGTGGCGTCGGGTGCGGGAGCGGCAGGAGCGGGAGCTGCCGGAGCAGGAGCGGGCGCGGGCGCGGGTGCCGCAGGCGCTGCGGGTGCGGGTGCAGGTGCCGCAGGAGCAGCCGGAGCGGCAGGGACCGTGGCTGCCTCGGCGGCAGGTGCAGCGGCAGCAGGTGCCGCAGGGGCTGCAGGTGCAGCGGCCGTGGGGGTCGATGCGGGCGCCGGGTCGAGAACGGTGAGCATCGATGTTTCAGCAACGGCTTGGTTCTGGGCGAGTGCGGCGGAGACTTGAAAACCGGTGACCATCACGATAAACGCGATTGCTGTGCCAGCACCTGTGACTATGCGCGCTGACGCCGCAGGATGATGCTTAGTCATCGTCCTCGTGGTCCTCGTGATCTTCGCCCTCGTGGTCTTCGCCCTCGTACTCGTCATGATCGTCGTCGGCGTACTGGTCGTCATCGGCGTACTCGTCGTCACTGCTCGTAGCGCCAGATCCTCCCGTGCTCACCGAAGGAGCGGGCACGGACCCGGAGCCAACTGACGGCGCAGGGGTGGGAGCAGTCGGTGTCGGCGTGGCCGACTCGGGCGACTGAGGAACGATGATCGGATCGGGGCTGCCAACGACTGGCTGTTCCGTCGATGCGGTACTGAGCACGGACTGATTGACGGCGTAGGCACCTCCCGCGGTGCCAAGCACGGCGAGGATGGAAAGTACGGTCGTGATCTGTGTTTTCATACTGCAACGCTAACGAGGCGCGGTTGCAGGCGGATCCCTCGCTTATCCAAGATTTGTCCAAGATGGCCGGTACCCACGCCGTCCTCCCGCCCGTGCAGAGCCACGCAGGGCACAATGAGCACATGAGGGTTCTCGTGATTGAAGACGACGATGCCGTCGCCGACGGCATCGTTGACGGGCTCGCTGATCGTTCGATCACCGCGACGCGCGTAGCAGACGGCGCGAGCGGTCTCGCCGCCATTGCGAGTGATCCTCCCGACCTGGTCGTTCTCGACCTCGGGCTTCCCGATATGGACGGCACCGAGGTGTGCCGCCAGATCCGTGCGACGAGTACGATCCCCGTCATCATCGTGAGTGCTCGTGACGACGAAGTAGACCGCGTTGTGGCGCTTGAGCTGGGGGCTGACGATTACATTGTCAAGCCATTCGGAATGAGGGAGCTGGTCGCACGCATCCGCGCCGTCACCCGGCGCACCACCGAGACTGACCAGCCTCGCAACGACGACGCCGATTCCCGACTGGTCATTGACAGTCGCGCGCGACGTGTCTTGCTCGATGGAGAAGCCGTGCACCTTACTCCACGGGAGTTTGATGTGCTCGAATACCTTGCGCGCGACCGAGGCGCGGTCTACCGACGCACCGACATTCTTCGCGACGTCTGGGACACCACCTGGTTCGGCACCGCCAAAACTCTTGACGCCCATATCGCCGCAGTGCGCAAGAAGCTTGGGGATGCGGGCTGGATCGAGTCGGTGCGTGGTGTTGGTTTCCGACTGGGAGACCTCTAGTGCGTTGGCGCTTCATGGGGGTCGTGATGCTCATCACGGGCCTCGTTTTGTTGGTCCAGACCGTGCCACTTGCCCAGTACCTCCGCGCTGTCGAATACGACCGGCTCCTCACCTCGCTAGAACGCGATGCCTTCGTACTTGCCGGAACCTCGGAGGAGGCACTTGAGGATGGCGACCCCGAGGCGTTAGCGCTCGTGGAGATAGCCGCGCAGCAATACCGCGAAGCCGGAGGTGGTCGCGTAGTCGTCGTCAATGTCGGTGGAGAGGCCATCGTGACGAGTGACGATGATGAGTCGGCCATCGGTGGAGACTATTCTTCGCGGCCGGAGATCGCTGAAGCTCTCGGAGGCACCATCTCCACCGGTTCGCGGTACTCGAATACCTTGCAACAGCAACTGGTCTATGTCGCCGTGCCGGTCTTAAGCGGCCCGAACATTCTCGGCGCAGTTCGCCTCACGTACCCCGAGGCAACGGTGGATGACGCCGTAGGCGAGAGACTCTCCGTCATCTCTGTTGTCGCTCTGCTCACCCTCGTGATGGCAGGCTTGGCGGGAGTGATTTTCTCCGGCACCGTCACGCGACGCTTGCAGGTGCTGACCGCGACGACGGAACGCTTGGCGGCAGGAGACTTAAGCGCCCGAGCCGAACCGAATGCGGGCGCTCCGGAATTGGTGCGCCTTGCCCGGTCGTTTAACCGCATGGCCGACCGCCTCGCTGCGCTTATCGACGAGCAGCGCGCATTCGCGGCACACGCCTCCCATCAATTGCGCACTCCTCTCACGGCCCTACGGTTAAAACTTGAGCGCGCTCGTGATCTGGTGGACTCTGATCCCGCTGGCGCAGCCGCCCGCTTGGCGGCAGCGGAACAAGAGGCTGACCGCCTTGCGACAATCGTCGAAGGTCTTCTCGCTCTGGGGCGCGCAGGCGCGTCGATTGTGCCCAGCGAGCGAGTAGATCTGGGCCAGATCGCCCGCGAAAGAGTCGAGCAGTGGCAACCGCTTGCGGCGGAGAGCAACGTAGAGATCTCGGTGAGTGGGCCAGCAACCATTGCGGTGCGCGGTGTTCCCACGGGCATCGATCAGATCATCGACAACATCATTGATAACGCCCTCGCCGTTGCTCCGTCCCCATCGAGCATCCGCATCACTCTCACGGGAGGCTCACGCCCGACCATCACAGTCACTGACGAAGGCCCCGGTATGTCAGACGAGGATTTGGCGAACGCCTTCGAGCCATTCTGGCGCGGAACAACGACAACCCCCGGAACCGGGCTCGGGCTCGCGATCGTTGCCGAACTGACGGCCGCAAGCGGTGCAACCGTGGTCCTGCGGCGCCGCGAACCACACGGGCTCGAAGTCGTCGTGTCGTTCGAGTCGGCGTAAGACAGTCGCCGCTGAAGGAATCGCACGCTAAAGCAGTCGCGCGCTACAACGCTCGTTAGGGCAGAACTCCGACGGAGGCGAGGGCCGCACGCAACAGCGCACCCCGGCCACCCTCCATATCGGCGGTGACTGCTTCGGATGCTGCCTCGGCGGGGCTCAACCAGGTCAGTTCGAGGGCATCCTGTCGGGGTTCGCACGTGCCCGTCACGGGAACGACGTACGCCATCGACACGGCATGCTGTCGGGAGTCAGTGAACTGGCTTTCACCAGGCCACGGGAAATATTCGGCGACCATAAACGGTGTTGGGCTAGCCGGAAGTAGGGGGAAAGCCATCGGTCCGAGATCTTTTTCCAGATGACGGAATAGCGCGTCGCGCAACGTCTCGCCGTACATGACACGGCCTGAAACGAGCGTGCGAGTGATTTCGCCGTCGTTGCCGCGAACAAGTGTGCCGACCTCAGTGACGCGACCCAGCCCATCCACTCGCACCGGAACCGCCTCAACATAGAGCAGCGGAAGACGCCTGCGGGTCTCTGCAAGCTCTTCGTCTGATAACCACGAGGAGTTGGGGTCTGGTGTGCCGACGGAGCTCATGCTCCATTGTCACCCATGGTGGCGAGTTTGCGCACGCACGACGAGAGCCGCCCGCTGTCTAGGCTGCCGTGCACCACATCCGCCACGTAGGATTCGAGGCATGCAGATCGATTCATCAGCAGTTCTCTGGTCGGCCCCCGAACGTGAGAGGGCCGAGCGACCGCTGCTCGTGTTGTTACACGGCTATGGCTCGCATGAGGGCGACTTGTTTGCGATGGCGCCGGGGCTTCCGCTCGAACCGGTGATCGCGTCCCTTCGGGCGCCGATTCCCGAGAATGGTCGCTTTTCGTGGTTTCCGATCAATCTCAGCGGTGACGGTCGACACAACCCCGAGCTAGTGGATGACTCGGCACGGGCCGTGCTCACCTGGCTCGATGACCAGCAGTACACGAGTGTGAGCCTCCTCGGCTTCTCGCAGGGGGCGGCGATGACGTTGCAGCTTTTGCGGCTCGCCCCGGAGCGCTTCCGCAGTGCTGTGGCGCTTTCGGGGTTTGTGGCCAGTGCTGAGCACTCCGGTGATGCGCAGCTGGCGAGCATCCGCCCGCCCGTATTTTGGGGCCGTGGCACTGATGATGCGGTGATTCCGGCGGTGGCTATTGAGCGCACTGAGGAGTGGTTGGTTGATCACACGCGTGCCGAGTCGCACATTTATGAGGGGCTTGCTCATTCGATTTCGACGGATGAGTTGAACGACTTTGTGAGCTTCTTGAGCACGCACGGGTAGTGAGTGGTGCCGCGGTTGGGGTGCACGTCTCGCTGCACTTCGAGGCCGGTGTAGTGCACTGTCAGCGGCAACAACGAAGATAGAACAATGAGCAATGTGCTCGGCAAGTTTTCGCCCGCCACCCGAGAGTGGTTTGAGGGTGCGTTTGATGCTGCCACCCCGGCCCAATTGGGGGCGTGGGATGCGGTGTCTTCGGGGGCGAATGCTCTCGTGGTGGCCCCGACAGGTTCGGGCAAAACTTTGGCGGCGTTCTTGTGGGCGATCGACCAGTTGGCGTCGAGTCCCGCACCAGCAAACCCGAAACAGCGCACGCGGGTGCTCTACATTTCTCCGCTGAAAGCTCTCGGCGTTGACGTTGAGCGCAACCTCCGCGCGCCACTCGTGGGGGTCACGCAGACCGCACGCCGGTTGGGGCTCGGCGAGCCAGACATCACCGTGGGGGTGCGCTCGGGAGACACCACCGCGCAAGACCGCCGCCTGCTGGCGCGTCTGCCTCCCGACATCCTGATTACGACACCAGAGTCGCTGTATCTGATGCTCACCTCGGCGGCCCGCGAAACGCTCAAGAATGTTGACACCGTCATCATCGACGAAGTGCATGCGGTCGCCGCCACCAAGCGCGGTGCCCACCTTGCACTGTCGTTGGAACGGTTGGATGCTCTGCTCCCGAAACCCGTGCAGCGCATCGGCCTCTCGGCCACCGTGCGCCCCATCGACGAGGTTGCTCGTTTTCTCGGCGGGCGCGCTCCTGTGACGATAGTGCACCCGCCGTCGGCGAAGACTTTTGAGTTGAGCGTCGTGGTTCCGGTGGCCGATATGACGATCCCGGGCACGGTTGCTGCTGCGCGCGGAAAGAGCGGTGCGGGCGGCGGTGCGGGCGGCAGGGCCGGGTCGGGCGCCGGGTCGGGTTCCGGTTCCAGTTCCGGCGGCGACGGCTTTGATGCTGAGGCGACTCCGGAGTCTGCGGCATCGCTGTGGCCGCACGTTGAGGAGCGCATTGTCGATGCGATTCTCGAACACCGTTCCACAATTGTGTTTGCCAATTCGCGTCGCCTTGCCGAACGACTCACTGCCCGCCTTAATGAGATTTATGATGAGCGGATGAGCGACGGCAGCGTCGACGGTGCCGATGCCGTGCTCCCATCGCAGGCCAGTGCGGATGCTGCCGCCTACGCCGCACCGCAGCAACCTTGGAAGCCGCCCGCCCAGATGATGGCGCAGGGCGGATCCACGATGGGGGCTGCCCCGCTGCTGGCTCGCGCGCACCACGGCTCCGTCAGCAAAGACCAGCGTGCGATCATCGAAGACGACCTCAAGACCGGGGTGCTGCGCTGCGTCGTCGCGACTAGCTCGCTCGAGCTCGGTATTGATATGGGGGCGGTTGATCTGGTGATTCAGGTCGAGTCGCCGCCCTCGGTCGCGAGTGGGCTTCAGCGCATTGGGCGAGCCGGGCATCAGGTGGGGGAAATCTCTAAGGGCATGTTGTTCCCGAAGCACCGCACCGACCTCATCCACACTTCTGTTGCTGTTGAGCGGATGCGTAGCGGCCAGATTGAGGCGCTTGCGGTTCCGACGAATCCGCTCGATGTGCTCGCACAACAGACTGTCGCGGCTGTTGCCCTCGACGAGATCGATATCGAGGACTGGTTCGATACTGTGCGTCGCAGCGCACCATTCTCGACCCTGCCCCGGAGCGCTTTCGACGCGACGCTTGACCTGCTGAGCGGGCTTTATCCGAGTGACGAATTCTCTGAGCTACGACCCCGCGTGGTGTGGGATCGCGTCGCCGGAACGCTCAGTGGCCGCCCCGGCTCGCAACGCCTTGCCGTCACGTCTGGTGGCACCATCCCCGACCGCGGGCTGTTTGGCGTTTTCATGATCGGCGGTGAAGCGGGCGCCCCCGGCCGTCGCGTCGGTGAACTTGACGAAGAGATGGTCTACGAATCTCGCGTCGGTGACATTTTCGCCCTTGGCACTACGAGCTGGCGCATCGAGAACATCACCCACGATCAGGTGCTTGTCTCCCCTGCCTTCGGGCAACCCGGCCGGGTACCGTTCTGGAAGGGTGATGGCCTGGGCCGCCCCGCAGAGTTGGGTGAAGCTATCGGGGCCTTCACAAAAGAAATTGCGACCGCATCCGCTGATGACGCTCGCGCCCGTGCCGAGTCGATCGGGCTCGACGAGCACGCGGTGGCCAACCTGCTCGCTCTCGTCACCGAGCAAAAGGCGGCGACCGGGCACGTTCCGAGCGACACCACCCTCGTGGTGGAACGCTTTAGGGATGAGCTTGGCGACTGGCGCGTGGTACTACATTCCCCGTACGGCATGCCCGTGCACGCGCCCTGGGCGTTGGCGATTACCGCCCGCATTCGCGAACAGTTGGGGGTGGATGGCGCAGCCATGGCCGGTGACGATGGCATCGTCGTGCGCATCCCCGACACCGATGCCGCCCCACCCGGTGCGGATCTCTTTGTGTTCGACGCGGATGAGCTTGAGCAGATTGTCACCGAAGAAGTGGGCGGTTCGGCGCTGTTTGCTGCGCGCTTTAGGGAGTGTGCCGCCCGCGCTCTGCTGTTGCCGCGCCGCGACCCCGGCAAGCGTTCACCACTGTGGCAGCAACGTCAACGTGCTTCCCAACTGTTGGATGTTGCCCGCAAGTATCCGAGTTTTCCGATCGTGCTCGAGACCGTGCGCGAAGTGCTGCAGGATGTGTACGACCTGCCCGCGCTCACGGCGCTGACGAAGCGGATCGCGAGCCGCAGCATCCGCGTCATGGAGACAGAGACCGAGGTGCCATCGCCCTTCGCTCGAAGTCTCCTGTTTGGCTATATGGCCGCTTTCGTATACGAGGGAGATTCGCCGCTGGCCGAGCGTCGCGCTGCTGCGCTGTCGCTTGACCCGGCGCTGCTCGCTGAGCTGTTGGGTCGTGCGGAGCTGCGGGAACTGCTCGACCCCGGCGTGATCGAACAGACCGAGCTGGAGCTGCAGCGGCTCACGCCCGAGCGTCATGCCCGCGATGCTGAGGGGCTCGTTGATCTGTTGCGGGTGCTCGGCCCGCAGACCGTTGCCGAGATCGAAGCGCGTTCGCTGGTTACCGGTGCTGCGCTGGCTACCGACCTCGCCGGGCTTGCCGCCGCCAACCGCGTGCTCGAGGTGACGATTGCGGGCGAGCGCCGCTGGGCCGGTATCGAGGATGCTGCCCGTCTGCGCGATGCTCTCGGGGTGCCACTGCCGATTGGTGTTCCCGCCGCCTTTATCGAACCGGTTGACGATCCGGTGGGCGACCTTGTGAGTCGCTATGCCCGAACCCACGGACCCTTCACACTGGCGGATGCCGCGGCCCGCTTCGGTCTCGGAACGGCCGTTGTCAACGACACCCTCCGTCGCCTCGCGGCGGACCGTCGTGTCGTTGATGGCGAGTTTCGCCCTGGCGCTTCCGGCACCGAGTGGTGCTCGGTCGATGTGTTGCGTCGCCTGCGCAGCCGCTCTCTTGCGGCTCTCCGCCAAGAGGTGGAACCCGTTTCGCACGCAACGCTTGGCCGGTTCTTGCCGGCTTGGCAGCACGTGTCTGCGGCGGGTGACTCATTGCGCGGGGTTGACGGTCTTGCCCAGGTGATCGACCAGCTGGCGGGATATTCGGCCCCGGCATCCGCGTGGGAGAACTTCATTCTGAGTGCCCGCATTCGGGACTATTCGCCGGCCTGGCTTGATGAGTTGACCACTTCGGGTGAGGTGGTGTGGGCGGGGCAGGGTGCGTTGGCGGGCAGTGATGGCTGGATCAGTTTGCACCCCGCCGCTACGGCGGCGCTGACCCTGCCGGAGCCTGATCGTGATGGTGTTAGCGAACTGCAGCAGAGCATTCTGGATGCGTTGGGTGGCGGTGGCGCGTTCTTTTTCCGTCAGTTGTCGAACCAGATTGGCAGCACCGATGACAAGCTGCTGCTGAAGGAGCTGTGGGATCTGGTGTGGCGTTCGCTCATCACCAATGACAGTTTTGCGCCGTTGCGTGCGCACCTGGGTGGTGCTGTGCGTGCGACTCGGGCACCTCGTCCGGCGCGCGCGCGTGCCTACCGTGGCAGTGTTTCGACGGTGGCGCAGGCCGGACCACCGAGCGCTTCGGGGCGGTGGGCGCTCCTCGACGCCGCCGAGGGCGATACGACCGTTCGCGCCAAGTCGACGGCCGAACTCATGCTCGAACGGCACGCGGTCGTTACTCGCGGCGCTGTCGTGAGTGAGGGCATCCGCGGCGGCTTCGCGCTGACCTACCGGGTGCTGAGTGGCTTCGAAGAGACCGGCCGCGCACGACGCGGCTACTTCATCGACGGTCTCGGTGCTGCCCAGTTCGCGACCGGAGCCACCGTCGACCGCCTGCGTGGTTTCACTCGGGACCCGGATGCCGCACCCGAACTTCGTGCGATCACTCTCGCCGCGACAGACCCCGCGAACCCCTACGGGGCTGCACTCGGGTGGCCGGGGCTGGGCGGCGAATCCGCGGGTGCAGAGGCGAGCGTCGCGGGTGACGACGGCTCGACTCTGAGCGCTGGCGCCGTAGCATCAGCCAAGTCCCGCGCTGATGCCCCCAAGAAACATCGTCCCGGTCGCAAGGCCGGCGCAATTGTGGTGCTCGTTGATGGCCACCTCGCCCTCTACCTTGAGCGTGGAGGCAAGTCATTGCTCGCTTTTGATACCGAACCTGCCGTGGTGGATGCGGCAACACGCTCGCTCACGAGCACCCTGCGCGGCACCCTCCCGAAGCTGCGCATCGAGAAAGTGAATGGCGACTTCGCCGTCGGAACCCCCGTGGGCAAAGCCCTCGTAGAGGCCGGGTTTGTGGCAACACCGCAGGGGTTGAGGCTCCGTGCCTGAGGGTGATTCCGTCTATAAGGCGGCCGCAAAACTTCGGGCGGCTCTCGATAGGCAGGTTCTTACCCGCACCGACTTTCGGGTGCCCGCGTTTGCAACCCTCGACCTCAGCGGCCAGACCGTCACGAGTGTCGTGCCGCGCGGCAAGCACCTGCTGATTCGGGTTGGCGACCTCGCCATCCACAGCCACCTCAAGATGGAGGGCGTCTGGCAGATTTACGTCGCAGGCGAGCGGTGGCGCAAGCCCTCCTACCTGGCACGCGGGGTGCTGAGCACGGCATCGAAAGTGGCGGTAGGTTTCGAACTTGGCCTGCTTGAGGTGGTGCCCACGGCATCCGAAGACAGCATTGTGGGGTACCTGGGGCCTGACCTTTTGGGGCCCGATTGGGATGCCGAACTAGCGTTGACGAATCTGCTTTCAGACCCTGCACGACCGGTCGCACTCGCTCTGCTCGACCAGCGGAATCTGGCTGGCCTCGGCAATGTGTATGCGAACGAGTTGAGCTTTCTGCGTGGCTTTCGACCCCACACCCCTATCGGCGAGATCGCCGACCCGAAACGACTCGTGGCGCTCGCCTTCAAGGCGATCATGGTGAACAAGGACCGCCCGATCCGCAATCTCACGGGCTTGCCGCGCGGCAAGCCCCGCTACTGGGTGCACGGGCGGCGCGATGAAGCGTGCCTGCGGTGTGGCACCCGCATCGAGTCAGATCAGCTCGGCACCGGCCCCACCGATACCCGCTACATGTGGTGGTGCCCGAGCTGCCAGAAGTGACGTCGCTCGGCCGCGGGCAGTGTCGCACTCCGCGCATCCTGGTCTCGCCAATAGGCTGAAGCGAGCGAGCCCAACTGTGGTCAGCCCCTAACGCTCGCCGCTCGAGAAGTACCCAAAAGAGATCACCCGTGAAGAAACAGATCAACGTTGTTGGCGCGGTCATCGTTCGCGACGGCCTGATCCTGTGCGCCCAGCGCGGACCCGGTGGGGCTTTGCCCGGTATGTGGGAGTTCCCCGGTGGCAAGATCGAGACCGGCGAGACTCCCCGCGATGCGCTCGCGCGTGAAATCGCCGAAGAGCTTGAGTGTGAGGTGGCCGTGGGCGAGTTGATCACCACCACGACTCACGAGTACGACTTCGGGTTCGTCGTGCTGACGACGTTCTACTGCGAGTTGCTCTCCGGCACACCGGTGCTGACCGAGCACACGGACGTTCGCTGGCTCGCGCCCACAGAACTGAGCTCGCTCGAATGGGCGCCTGCCGATGTGCCAGCTGTTGAACTGATTGAACGAGCGGCCGCCTCCTAGTGTCAATCGACCTCTACGAACTCGTAATCCTATGGGGGTGATGTGAACTTCGGACCCTGCACGGCCGGTGGCACTCGACGTGAGTTTGTTTTTGTCTACACCAGCCCTCGCCCTCAGACCATTGCTACTAGTTACATTAGAAGAGTTGTGTTCGTTGAGGTGTACTCCGCTTTTTGATTAGGAGCGATACTCTTCTAACACTTAGGCACGCCACTGATACCCAGCCGTGCCCGTCGGAGATTCGATCAGCTGAACAACAGGAGTAAGCATGCGCCGTCGGCCGAATACACAAACAGTCAAGTGGTTCCTCGAGCTGGACGCCTCAGGACAGCTCGATCTGAATCCTCCATACCAGCGACGCTCGGTGTGGAATGACGACTACCGGCGTTTCTACATCGACACGATTTTGCGCGATTACCCATCTCCGTCAATATATTTGGCGACCGAAACAGCTCCAGATCTGCCAACCGTTCATCACGTGATTGACGGCAAACAACGCCTTGAGACACTGATCGAATTCACTAAGGACGCTTTTCACCTCGGCGACTACTTCTCCTCTGAAGGCTACTCAGCTCCGTATTACTCGGACCTAGCTCCTGAGTTACGGGAGACGTTGGCGGATTACGTACTCACCGTCGAGAACATCACTCGAACCACAGATGCAGAAATCAAATCGGCGTTCGAACGTCTGAATCGCAATACAGCGAAGCTGAATCGCCAAGAGTTACGAAAAGCGCAGTATGAAGGCAAGTTCATTTCCAAAATGACGGGTCTGGCCGAAGACCCCCTGTGGACAAAGTTTGGAATGGCAAGTCGAGCGCGCATCTCCAGAATGCTTGACGTCGAGTATGTATCTGAAATCTATCTACTAACCATGCACGGAGTGCTAGACGGCAGCCCCAACCTTCTCGATCAGTTCTACTCAGATTACGATTCTGAAATCCCAGACGAAGATAGGACTGATGCGGAGTACTACGCCACGCTGGAGTGGTTCAAGGGGCTCGAGCTACCCCCGGGTCGCTGGAATAATCTGGGAGACTTCTACAGCCTATGGGCCGCCATCCTTCACCTGTACCGCGACGGACAACTGCCGCCAGCGTCTCGATCTGCAGAGATTTTGACCGAGTTCGGTGCGCGGGTCGCGGAACCAGAGAGTGAAGACGAAAGAAGATATAGCGACGCTGTCCGCCAAGGAACAAACAAAGAATCATCCCGTTCTACAAGGGCAAATATATTGCAAGCCTTGCTCGCGGAATAGTCGTGAGGATCCCCGACAGCGTCGCAATTGCCTACGAAGAGGCACTTGCTGTCGCTACGCCACTGCGCACGCTGGCCTCCAAAAGACTTCGCCTAATTTGTGCCAAAAATAATTGGCTTTTCGACGACAGGATCAAGAGCGAGGAAAGCTGCCTTTCGAAGCTAGAAATGGGCGGCGGCCCCCTGAAGGATTTGCCTGATTTGTACGCGGCCACGATCGTCGTCCCCACTCAGAACGAGCTTGATGCCGCAGTGTCAGAGTTGTCGAAGAGCTTTGAGGGCACTCTAAAACCGATGCGCCTCAAGTCTGCGGAGGAATTCATTTACGATGACATCCACATGCTGGCGCACTTAGGCCTCAAAGTTAGCCCAGCCGCAGTTAGCTCCCCCATTCGCAGTCGTATATTCGAAATTCAGGTGCGGACCGGGCTGCAGTACGCGTGGTGGCGCGCGACGCATGACCAGGTATACAAGAGCGCGACGGACGAAGGGCACGGTTGGGGGGTTCGACGAGTTTCAGGTCAGGCAAAGGCTTCCCTGGAACTGCTCGACAACGTTTTGGCCGACCTCGAAAAAGCGGGGCAGCAACAGCGGCCCGGGCCACAGCCGAGTAATCCGAAACTCGAGTCAAGAGAATGGCTTAGACGTTGGAGTCCCTCTCGTCGACCGACCGATGCTCACCGCTTCGCCACAACCGCAGATTCGCTGCTGAGTGCCTGTGGTGTATCGAGCACAAGTGTTGAGACGGCCTTTGAATCAGCGGATATCGCCTGCCTAGTAAACGATAGCGATGTTACTCCGGGCCAGGTCGTCCTCGCGGCAGTCCACAGCCTCATTGGCGCCGATCTGGGGGCGCGCCTCGTTGCCGCCAACAAATGTGTCCTAGTCACAAGCGAACTCGTCAACCTCTACCCTGCGATTTCAGAACTGCCCGCTGCAGCGGTCGTACGTCCTTGACAACCCAGCGCGAATCAAATCACTTTCGATTGAAATGGGCGACGAAATCGACGCAAGCTAAGCTTCCACAATGAACGACCGACCAGTGAATGCCGAGATCTCTTTTGACCCGTATCTGGATGCCGACGATCAGGCGCTGGTCGAAGTCGCAGAAGAGCTTATTGGTCTTGATCCCACTGGCGAACGCTGGGCCGCGGTGCTCCGTCACACATACGACATGATCTACAACGGTCAAGAGACTGGGCGGTACAAGTGGGAAGACCTCATGAAGACCGAAAAAACCCACTTTGGAACTCTTTTTGAAATCAATGCACAACGCGAATTCGGATTTGATGGCGGGGACAGGACAGACTTCACCGTTGCTGGTCATGAGGTCGATGCGAAGTGGAGCCAGTCGGATGGAGGATGGATGCTTCCTCCAGAGGTGTTTGATGAGCTTGCCCTCGTCGCCACTGCAAGCGATGCCAAAGGTCAATGGTCGTTGGGATTGGTCCGGGTGGAGCTCGCGAATCGACGCGAAAAGTCCAATCGAGACAAGAAGACACAACTAAACAAAGCCGGGCGAGAAGCGATCCGGTGGCTTTGGCGCGACGCGCCACTTCCTCCGAACGTCCTACTGCTTCTAGATCCAAACGAAGTCGCGAAAATCTTTGAGCATCGAAGCGGAACCCAGCGGACGCACCGGCTGTTTAGAGCCGCTGAGGGAATGGTCGTTCACCGCAGCACAGTTGCGACCGTCAGCATGCAAATGGACCCACAGAAGCGCGTCCGCTACAATGGCGGTTCACGCGATGCGCTTCGATCTGAGGGAATTGTGATTCTGAGTGGCAAATACCATTCTGAGACTGCGCAAGATCTGGGCGTGCCGATTCCGGGCCCACTGGAGTACATTTCGGTACGCGTGGTGCAGTCAACCAATGACGAAGGAGCGGTCATGGACGGCGTGAGGTGGCGTCGGGCAAATCCGAGTGACCCTATCGTCGAGGCTCCACTCATCCCGGAACGGGGTGCTCGAAACAAATGGGCTTAGGCGACAACCTTCAAGTCTTGTTCTAAGATTCCCGCACCTAAAGCTTCTCGGATCGCGCTACCCACTCCTGCAGCTACTGGAGGAGGAAACGCGTTTCCAATCTGTCGGTAAGTCGAAGTTTTTAGACCAGAAAACTTCCAGTTCTTATCAAATCCCTGCACGAGCGCGACCATGGGATTCGTAAGGCGAGGGATGTGATCAAGCGGATGATCCGGCGACGGGGCTTCGTTGGCGATGCCTTTGCCGTCGACGCCTAGCATAAGCCAACCTTGCTTTGCGCGCGTGGGGCCTAGGTCAGCGCCACCGTGCTTTTTCGAGCCGCCAACGACTGTCGGCCCGATCCCGTTCGCGCGGTTGGCCCAAGCCTTCGCGCCTTTCCATCCATTCGCTTTCATCAATGGAAGGAGGGTTGCACCGACGACAGCGCGCTCGCCTGTTGGCTTTGGCCACTCGAAGCTATCGATTCCCGTGCCCCGAAAGGCGACCAGGATGAATCGAGGTCGGAGCTGTGGAACCCCAAAATCTGAGCTGAAGAGGAGCTGCCAAGATGCCTGATACCCCATTCGGTTTAGCTCAGAGAGTATCGAATCCCTATACGGGCCGAAGCGAGCCGAAGCCAACCCTCGGACGTTCTCAAGCATCACGGCGCTCGGTTTAGCCTCGTCCACCAACCTCAATGCTTCCGGAAACAAGTCCCTCTCATCGGCGGCACCAAGTTGTTTTCCAGCCATGCTGAATGGAGGGCAAGGGACACCGCCAGCTAGAAGATCTATCCCTCGAAATTTCTTGCCGTCCACCTCGCGAACGTCACCCTCTTGGACAGCCCACTCGGGCCGATTGAGTCGCAATGTCGCAGCAGCGTCGCGGTCGATTTCTACAGCAAGTTCATGCTCGAAGCCGGCCTTTTCGAGTCCAGAAGACTGGCCACCCGCCCCTGCACAAATCTCAAGGACGCTTAGCTTCGGAAGCGACATCAAACTCTCCATGCTTTGTTTTGTGGTCCACCTAGGCAGAACCGAATTAAAACTACTCTGACACACGCACCTGACATCCCACCGATCTCGGTGCGTTGCCTATGGGAGGGGTGACATTTGCGTATGAGTGCGCTGCTCGAGAGAGGGCCGCTATGTCATGCGGTAGCCGCGTGCTAGCGATCACGACATCGAACCCACTAGATTGTTGGTCACAAACTCAAGCGGAGGCGCTCAATGGGCACTCGAAGACAAGCCAAATCTGCAATAGGGGTCGGACTGATCCTTGTCGGGTTGCTTACTGCCTGCTCGAACGAGCCCATCGAAACGATGGAAGTAGACGAGACTCCCCACTCGGTCAGGACTTCCACGGCAGAACCTCAGATGCCGACCCCGAATGGATTCACGCACAGCGATGGGTACGCCTACATGTATGTCGAGAAGGCTGACTGTGGCGAAGGGTCATCGGGCTATTGCTGGCCATTCGAAATTCGTGCACTCAAGGATTGCAAGTCGACTACCTTTGAAATGTTGGTCACCGCAGAAGACGAAAACATCCTGCTTGAGAGCCAGACGAAAGAGTTGCCGGCAATGAAACAGGGCGAACGCCATTCAATCAAGCTCTCTTGGAATCCCGCCGACTACAACGAACTCGCAAGAGCGTGGGTGCAAGGACTGCGCTGCGACAGTGAGCCGGAGACTTAGGCTCTGGATCTAAACCAGCGATATTTTTTCCTGCACCAACAGGCTAAAACGATGGTTGTGCCACGCAATGAATTCGTGAGACGGCGATTTTCGGAATCTCCCGGCCACGACTGTCGAATTCAGAATATTGGAACCGAACTGGCGAGCAACAGCATCGTCGTGGGCAATCGCGCTCTCCAATAATGGGCTCCGGATTACACGGAGGTCCGGTGAAAAAGTAAGCAGAAAGCCGTCGAATGCAGCGTCGTGCGTCGGACAAGCGGCGACGCCGTTGCCCACGCTTAGCCGCTCCTTGTTGGTGCTCGCTTTCCAGGACTTGATGTGACTCGCGACCAACATTCGTGAAGACGGCAAGCCGTTTGCTCGAAAACTCATCCCGCAAAAGACGCACGCGAATCCGCAATTATTGAGCACGCTTCGCGCAAACTGTTGTTGGCCAACGCGCGCAGTTCCGAGAAGAACCTTCTCAGTTTCGGTAGCGTCACCACTTGGATTCCCGTCAACCCAATCCCGCAAATCGGATTCGACGGATTCCCTGAGCGCGTCGTTAGTGATTTGGTCTGCTTCGATGAATGCTCTCAAGGTGCTCGTCTCTATTCCAAGAAAATCAGGAAGACGCGCATTATCAAGGCCGACCGAGCGACCAGCTGTGAAGGCAAGCTCATAAAGGTGTTCGAATAGAACTAAGTCGTTTGACAGCATTGCCCACAACTGACGTTCGTGCTTTGCCCCATTGGGCCGTCGCCCGTCCAGGTTTGCGAGTTTGGCGGCCAAGCTCTTTGTGGGTCTCTTGAAAAGAGCGGCAAGACGTTGCGCTTCGCGCGACGACTCTCGAATATTTATGGTGCCTGAAGAACTAGGCTCGGCGATTAAACCCAGCCCGAAGCAGAGAAGTGTTTCTAGCGGAACGAAATCAACTTGCCTGCGGCCACCTGGGTCAACTCGCTGAAGAATCGATAGCCACTGGGAACGCGCATCAGCCTCAGTGAGACCGATGTAATCCTTCAACTCGAGCACTTGCCCTCAAATCGTCGATGAGTGCGGAAAAGGCCATCTATTTGAGCGACTCGACCCCTGCAATGAGGATAGTACCGCCAGCCTCAATCGCGCGCGCTTGAGGGCCAAGGCCGCCGACATGCTTCTTTCGGATCACTGCAAACGTCAGAAAGTCAGCACCCCCTGACACACTAGCCACGTGACAGATACTCGCACCGACGCCCTCACCGTTCTCCGCACGCTTGTCGGCAATGACATTGCCGATTTTCATGAGGGACAGTTTGAGGCGATCGAGACACTAGTCGATGGGCGTCGCCGCGCACTCGTTGTGCAGCGCACCGGGTGGGGAAAGTCCGCCGTCTACTTCGTTTCCACGCTGCTGATGCGACGCCGAGGTGCGGGCCCGACGGTACTGGTGTCGCCACTGCTTGCGCTGATGCGGGATCAGATTGCCGCGGCATCCCGTGCCGGTGTGCGTGCGGTCGCCATCAACTCGACCAACCCGCACGAGTGGGCTGAGGTGCAACAGCAACTCGCCAACGACGAAGTCGACGTGCTGCTCGTCTCGCCCGAGCGACTCAACAATCCGTCGTTTCGCGATAACCAGCTCCCCGCGCTGATCAGCCGCATCGGGATGCTCGTCGTCGACGAAGCACACTGCATCAGCGACTGGGGCCACGACTTTCGGCCCGACTACCGCCGCCTGCGCGAACTCATCGCCGCCATGCCCGCCGGAGTCCCCGTGCTGGCAACCACCGCCACAGCCAACTCCCGAGTCGTCGCCGACATCGCCGCGCAACTCGAAGGCAGCGCGGAAACCGGCGACACAAACTACAGCGGCAACCACACGGCCAGCAAGAACGCCGGAACCGAGGTCGTCACCATTCGTGGGCCGCTCGCCCGGGCATCCCTCCGTCTCGGAGTGCTGCGGATGCCCGACGCCCGCGCCCGACTCGGCTGGCTGCTCAGCCACCTCGCCGAACTGCCCGGCAGCGGCATCATCTACACGCTCACCGTTTCGGCCGCCGAAGACACCGCCCGGCTGCTGCGCGATAGCGGCATGGATGTGCGCGCCTACACCGGCAAAACCGACCCCCAAGAACGCGAAGAGTCCGAACAAGCGCTCAAAGACAACACCGTGAAAGCACTCGTGGCAACGAGCGCGCTAGGGATGGGCTTCGACAAACCCGACCTCGGCTTCGTCGTGCACCTGGGCGCTCCGTCCTCCCCCGTCGCCTACTACCAACAAGTAGGCCGCGCCGGCAGGGCCACCGACAACGCCGACGTGCTATTGATGCCCGGTCCCGAAGACCGCGACATCTGGGAATACTTCGCCACCTCATCCATGCCCGACCAGACCAACGCCGAACTCGTGATCGCCGAACTCACCGCCGCCGCGAACTCCGGCGCCGGACCCGTCTCCACCCCCGCACTCGAAGCGCGCGTGAACCTGCGCCGCAGCCCCCTCGAACTACTACTCAAAGTGTTGGATGTCGACGGTGCCGTCGCCCGAGTGCAAGGGGGCTGGACCGCCACCGGCCAACCCTGGAGCTACGACGCCGAACGCTACGCCGGAGTCACCGCCGCCCGCCGCGCCGAACAACAGAACATGCTCGACTACGAACAACTGCCCGCCGGCCCCGACGGCTGCCGCATGGAATTTCTGCAACGCGCCCTCGACGACGACACCGCCACCCCCTGCGGCCGCTGCGACAACTGCGCCGGCATCTGGTACCCCACCGACATAACCACGGATGCCACCACCCGCGCCGCCGCAACCCTCGACAAAGTCGGTGTACCCATCGAACCCCGCGCCCAATGGCCCACCGGAGCCGACAAACTCGGCGTGCCCGTGCGCGGACGCATCAACCCCGACCAGCGCGCCAGCGAAGGCCGCGCCCTCGCCCGCCTCACCGACCTCGGCTGGGGCGGAACCCTGCGCACCCTCTTCGCCCCCGGCACCCCCGACGCGCCCGCGAGCCCCGCCCTCATCGCAGCCTGCGTGCGAGTACTCGCCGACTGGGGCTGGGAGGAGCGACCCGTCGCCGTCATCTCGATGCCGTCACGCAGCCGACCACAGCTCGTGGCATCCGTCGCCGAAGCCCTCGCCAGCGCCGGCAAGCTGCCCTACCTCGGGTCGCTTTCGCTCACCGGTGCCGGACCGCAAGGTGAACCCGGCGGCAACAGTGCCTACCGGCTCGCCAGTGTGTGGGGGCAATTCGAATGGGCCGGTGGTAGCGGTGAAGCCGGAAACACCGAGGGCACCGCATCAGCAGCAGGCAACCCGCTACCCAACGGCCCCATCCTGCTCGTCGACGACCTCGTCGACTCCCGCTGGACCCTCACCATCGCCGCCAAAGCACTCCGCGAAGCCGGAGCAGAAGCGGTGCTCCCCTTCGCACTCGCGAGGCGCGGCTAGCTCCCACAAGAAATCGTGCCGTCTGGCCGGCAAAAAGCTACTCTGGAAGCTAATGCAACGCTGCAGTTGCAGTGCGATCGGAGGTCGCCGCAGTGTCAGATTCCTACACGAAGCCCCACAGTTTCGCCCTCGGCGCGTTCCTCTCAGTGCTGGCAATACCCCTCGCCATCACCGCAGCCGTTATCGTCGGCCTGCTGGGAACTGGGATCGCGGCCGCAGTCGCCGCGATTGGGATGTTTGCGGCATTTCAACTCTTCGCCCTAGGCTCACATGGCCCAGTCAGTCGAGGCCGCGACTTTCTATTCGCCCTCGTCGTTGGTGCCATCGCCACCATCCTCGGGGCCATCTCGGGACTGCTCGCTGACGCCTACACCACCTTCGTTGCCGGCGGCGGCACCAGCGGCATCATCGAAAACCTATTCACCGGACGCGTCGAGCTCCCCTTTCCCAGTCGCCCAGAAGAGGTTGCGGTCCCCCTCACCATTACCGCTGTCCTCGCCGTACTCGCGGTAGTCATGAATGCGGCCAAGGCCCTCGCTGTTCACCGCGACAACCTCATGGCCAAAGCCAACGCTGTTGCAACATCAGCCGCCAGCCACCTAGAGACTTCGCGAAACGCAATGACATCATCCGCCAAGAATTCAGCGAACGCCGCAAACCAATTCGCCAACCACGTCATGACCATCAATTCTTCGTCCCCTGGCATCCTTCTCAACGGCAAACCACTCGAACAACTGCAATCCAAGAAACACCTGTGGAAGGACTTGCGCGAGTTCATCTACAAAACCATTCGGGGGTAGGCACGGCCCCGAGCTACAGAGCACGCTGGCTCAACAGCAAGAACCCTGACATCAGCAACAGATCTCACCGAGAATTGTATTCAGAGAAATACTTAGCTATTCTCAGCAATATCGAAAAGTTGTCTGGCGAGAGATTCTCGCCGCAACCTCCGAGGTGATCACCGTGTCAGGTATGTTCATAAACCCCAGCCCTGGAAGCTACGCGACCGCAAAGGGGCGCATGTTCGAAGCCGAAGCCGCAATCGCGTCCGTCAGAAACGCAGAGGACGGTGGAGGCCAGATCTTGCCGCGGCCCGTGAAGCCGTACAGCTTTACCCGCGGAATTCTCTTCGGACTCCTCACCGCGCCGATCGCTGCTGCCTTTGTTGCCGTCTTCGGGCTCAACTCCCCCATCGCCGCCGTCGCCACCACACCCATCGCTATGGTCGTAGCATTCGGACTCTTCGCACACGGCTCCGGGCGCACACCCGTCAGAGGGCGTGGTTATGCAGCGGCAACAGGGATTGGCATCATCACCATGACCGTTGCCATCATCATCAGCTACCCGTACAGCCTGTTCCTCACCTATCTGTACGACGACGGCGTCGGCAGCATCCTCAGCACAGACTTCGCTAGCCACCTGTCGACCTGGATCACCACAAACCCCGGCCAAATCTTCATACCCCTTACCCTCGTCACGATAGTCACCGCAGTGATGCTGTTCAGAAAAGCACGAGCCGCTCGGGCACACACCGTCCCCGCCCGAGGAAAGTAGTTGTGTGAACTGGATTACACACCCATCAGGGGTTAGTCAGGTCTCCGAACTACACAGTAAGTAGGTACCCGACCCACAGCCCTGCCCCAGGAGGCATCATGGCGATCATCCGCTACACCGGAATCTACAACGCCGACGGTGGCATCTGGGGCGAAACTCGTTACGTCATCGGGCATCTTCTGGGGATCACCGCCTGCTCTTTGTGCGACATCACCCACTCGCCCATCCGTCGCAAACCCGAATGGGATGCCATGGTCACCCGCCTCGGCGTTCCTTTTGAGGTTCGCCACCGCAACGAAATAACGCCAGCCGAAAGCGACTTTGTTCTCAGCACCGGGCTGCCCGTCGTGCTCGCCCACCACGACGACGGCAGCATCGCCGCCGTACTCAGCGACAGCCAACTGGATGCCCTAGCCGGGTCAGTTGCCGAATTCGAGACCGCACTCGCAAAGGCTTTGTTCGCCGGTTGACTTTCGCGCGCTCCAGGCGTCTAATGGAGATACCCCTAAGGGGTATCCATGCGGAAGGAACGAAATGCCCGGCTACGACGAGAACAAAGAGCAACTGCTCAAGCGCCTGCGTCGCGCTGAAGGCCAGGTTCGCGGCATCCATCGCATGGTCGAAGAAGACACCTACTGCATCGACGTGCTCACCCAAGTGTCTGCCGCCACGAAAGCTCTCGAGTCTGTTGCGCTTGCCCTGCTCGATGACCACCTCAGCCACTGCGTCGCCGAAGCCAGCCGAGAAGGTGGCGCCGTCGCCGACGAAAAGATTCGCGAAGCGAGTGCCGCCATCGCGCGCCTCGTACGTTCCTAACCAGCACATCCGTCCGCAAAAAAACTTCCGCCCGCGTCTCACGCCTGCGGCAACCAAAGGAGAACCAATGTCACACACCGCCGATTACCTCGTCGAAGGAATGACCTGCAGCCACTGCGTGAGCAGTGTCACCGAAGAACTCACCGAAGTGAATGGCGTCACCGCCGTCTCGGTCGACCTCGCCTCGGGCTTGCCCTCCACAGTTTCTGTCACCTCTGATTCCCCGCTTGATGACGCAACCGTCGGCGCCGCAATCGAGGAGGCAGGCTACACGCTCGTGAAGAGCCTCTAATGACCGCCGAGCCCCTCGCACCGGGCAGCATCAACCTCACGGATGTCGAACTCGACATCACCGGAATGACCTGCGCATCGTGCGCCAACCGCATCGAACGCAAACTCAACAAGCTCCCCGGCGTCGAAGCCAGCGTGAACTACGCCACCGAGAAGGCCCGTGTTCGGGCGCCCGAGGGCGCGGACACAGAACTGTTCATCGAAACGGTGAAGGCTGCCGGCTATAGCGCGGTCATCCCCGTTCCCATTCACGAACGAGACAGCACTGGCGAGGGCTCCGACTCCGCAAACGCCAACGACGACTGGGCTTCACAACTATTGCGCCGCCTACTGATCTCCACTGCACTGACGATCCCGGTCGTGCTGATGTCGATGATCCCCGCACTTCAGTTCACCTACTGGCAATGGCTGGCACTCACTCTCGCAGCACCGGTCGCGGTGTGGGGGGCATGGCCATTCCACCGGGCCGCCGCCACCAACGCCCGCCACTTCACCGCAACGATGGACACCCTCATCAGCTTGGGTGTGCTCGCCGCTTTCGGTTGGTCGCTGTACGCGCTCTTCTTTGGGGGCGCCGGCGAAACCGGAATGCACATGACAATGACGTTCTTCGGAACGCCCCACGGCGGATCAAGCGAGATCTATCTCGAAGTCGCCTCCGCCGTCACCGTCTTCATCCTGCTCGGCAAATACATTGAAGCACGCGCGAGCCGCGAATCTGGGGCCGCCCTCCGTGCCCTACTCGAACTTGGCGCCAAAGATGCGACCGTGCTGCGCAATGGCACCGAACAAAATGTCGCCGTCTCAGCGCTCGTCGTCGGCGACCGGGTCATCGTTCGCCCGGGCGAAAAAATCGCCAGCGATGGGCTCGTCATCGACGGCAGTTCTGCTGTTGACGAGAGCATGCTCACCGGCGAATCAGTCCCCGTCGAGGTGGGCCCCGACAGCCGCGTTACCGGCGCAACCCTCAACGTGGGCGGCCGACTCCTCGTCGAGATCACCCGCGTCGGCAGCGACACCGAACTGGCACGCCTCGGTCGCCTTGTCGAAGATGCCCAAACCGGCAAAGCCGACATCCAGCGTCTCGCAGACCGGGTTTCGGCAATCTTCGTTCCCGTCGTACTCGTACTCGCCGTTGTTGCCTTCGTCGGGTGGATGATCGCCGGTGGGCCCATCGAACTTGCCTTCACAGCCGCCGTCACCACCCTCGTGATCGCCTGCCCCTGCGCCCTCGGGCTCGCAACACCCACCGCCCTGCTCGTGGGCACCGGTCGTGGATCGCAGCTCGGCATCCTCATCAGCGGCCCCCAAGTGCTCGAACAGACCCGCGCAGTTGACACCATCGTGCTCGACAAAACCGGAACCGTCACCACCGGCGAGATGCGCATGAGCGGCATCGAAGTCCTTGACGGCGAAAACGAGGAGCTCGTGCTGGCGCGGGCGGCCGCCGTTGAGGCTGGCTCCGAGCATCCAGTGGGCCGTGCCGTCGTTGGCGCAGCCTTAGAACGCGGAATCGACCTCCCCACTGCCACCGAGTTCACGGCGCACTCTGGCAGCGGAGTGCAGGCCACCGTCGACGGAACCATCGTATTGGTCGGCCGCGCCTCCTGGCTCACCACCGACCAGAACGTGACGGTATCGGATGCCGCACTCGCGTTCGTCGAGAAAGCGGAAGCCGCCGGATCCACCGCAATGGTCATCGCGTGGGATGGTCACGCCCGAGGTGTGCTGATTGTCGGGGACACCGTCAAGGCATCCAGCGCGGATGCCATCGCCGAGTTTGTTCGCCTCGGCCTGCGCCCCGTGCTCCTCACCGGCGACAACGCGGGAGCCGCAGCATCCGTAGCGTCCGTCGTCGGGATCACCGACGTGCACGCCGGGATCACCCCCCAAGGAAAGCTCGACGTTATTCGCCAGCTGCAAGCCGAGGGGCGCGTTGTCGCCATGGTCGGTGATGGCGTGAACGATTCTGCCGCACTCGCCGCAGCCGACCTCGGCATCGCCATGGGGGCCGGAACGGATGCCGCCATTGCCGCCAGTGACATCACCGTCGTGAGCGGCGACCTGCTCGTGGTCGCTGACGCCGTCCGGCTCGCAAAACGCACCCTCGGCATTATTCGCGGCAACCTGTTCTGGGCTTTCGCCTACAACGTCGCCGCCCTGCCGATCGCCATGCTCGGGCTACTGAACCCCCTCATCGCGGGCGCGGCGATGGCGTTCTCCTCAGTGTTCGTCGTCATGAACAGCCTGCGGTTGCGCAGGTTCACAGGCAGCACACGAGCCGGATCGGCCTAAGCACTGTCATCTTTCTGGAATGTGGGGTGGGATAGTCGCATGCGTTTACGCCTTCGTCTTCTCGCCCCACTGTTCGTGTGTGCGCTGCTAGCAGGGTGCGCTCAAGCTACAGAGGTCGAGCCACCGCCAGCGACAGAAACGGGAACTCCCCCCGAGGTGCGCGCCTCGGTGACAATCGACCCAGACGCTACGCCAACGACTGTGATCTCCGGGCTTGCCGCACCCTGGTCGATGGTGCGCCTAGAGTCTGGGTCAACTCTCGTTAGTGAACGAGACACTCGTCTCGTAAAGGAGCTGACGTCGGGCGGCCAATTCCGAGAAGTCGGCATTGTCGGTGATGCTGCCCCCGGCGGTGAGGGTGGCCTGCTCGGTCTCGCCACCCTCGACGGCACCTCGCTGTACGCCTATCTCACCACCGCGACCGACAACCGCATCGTTCGCTTCGACCTTGAGGGCGAACCGGGCGCGTACTCCCTCGGCGCGAGCAGCGAGATCCTCACCGGACTCCAAAAGTCGCGCGTTCACAACGGCGGTCGTATCGCGTTTGGGCCCGATGGAATGCTGTACGCGACAGTCGGCGATGCAAGTGAGCCAGCATCCGCGCAAGACTTCAACAGTCTGAACGGCAAGATTCTGCGGATGACGCCTGACGGTTCTGTTCCCGCTGACAACCCAATCGCGGGGTCACTCATCTACTCCCTTGGGCACCGGAATCCGCAAGGCCTCGCCTGGGATGCAGACGGACAGCTCTGGGCTGCAGAGTTTGGCCAAAACGCGTGGGATGAGCTAAACATCATCCACGCAGGCTCCAACTATGGGTGGCCGACAGTGGAAGGGGATTCCGCGGATTCCCGCTTCGAACCGCCCGCCTACGAGTGGGCAACCGATGACGCAAGCCCGAGCGGACTCGCCTACGTTCAGGGAACCTTCTTCATGGCAGGTCTCGGCGGTGAGAGGCTGTGGGAAATACACCCCGACGACGCGACGACAGCCCCCGAAGCCGCATTCGCCGGAACCTTCGGTCGCATCCGCGATGTCACGCCAGGGCCCGACGGCAGTCTGTGGGTACTCACCAACAACACTGATGGGAGGGGCGAACCACGCGAGAACGACGACCGCATCCTGCAGGTGACATTAGTGCCTGCTGACTAATGTGATTGTCTTACTTCGTGTCTGAGCCGGTGCCGGTATCGCGGTTACGGATAGCGATCGGAGCGAAGAAGGCGAGAGTCGCGGCGCAGGATGCTCAGGTTGCTGGTGTGCTCCGAGTCGGATGCTGCAAGCACGCCGGTTACCGGAACGCAGCGTGATCAGTGAGGGCGCGACCAAGGACCAGCGTGTGGATCTCGTCGGTGCCTTCGTAGGTGCGCACCGACTCCAAATTGTTCATATGGCGCATGACAGAGAAATCGCCAGTGATCCCATCGCCAGCAAGAATGCTGCGTGCCGTCGAGGCGATGTCAATTGCTTCGCGAACGTTGTTGAGCTTGCCAACACTGATCTGTTCAGGAGTGAGAGCGCCGGCATCCTTCAGCTTCGCCAGATGAAGTGCGAGCAGCATGCCCTTCTCATACTCAACGAATGAGTTGGCAAGTTTCTGCTGCGTGAGTTGCATCGCACCGATCGGCTTTCCGAACGCCTCTCTGGTCTTCGAACGCTCGACGGCCACGTCGAGACAATCGCGCGCCGCCCCCATCACACCCCAGACGATGCCATACCGGGCGTCATTTAGGCAGCGGAACGGGGCCGACAGTCCACGGGCTCCCGGCAACTGCGCCGAGGCGGGGAGGCGAACGTTGTCGAAGAACAGGTCGCACTGAATGGATGCCCGCAGCGAATGCTTACTCTCAATATCCACGGCGCGAAACCCTGGGGTGTCTGTCGGCACCACAAAGCCGCGCACACCCTCCTCGGTCTGGGCCCACACGATCGCGACATCAGCGACCGAGCCAAGCCCGATCCAGCGCTTGGAACCATTGAGCACCCAGTCGTCGCCTGACTTCGTGGCCCGCGTCAGCATCCCGGCAGGGTCGCTGCCACCGGTCGGTTCGGTGAGGCCGAAGCAGCCAATCGAAGTTCCGGATGCCAGTGACGGCAGCCACTGCTCCTTCTGTTCTTCTGAGCCGAAGTAGGCCAGCGCACTCATCGCCAACGAGCCCTGCACAGACACGAAGGTTCGCCATGCGGTGTCGGCGGCCTCCAACTCATAACAAACTAAGCCGTAACTCGTCGCGTTCGCACCGGCAGTACCGTAACCCGTGAGGTGCATGCCCAGCATCCCCAAGGCACCAAGTTCGGCCACGAACTCGCGTCGGAAGACGGCATCCTCAAAGTCTTTCTCGATCGTCGGGCTTACCCGCTGAGACGCAAAGGTTCGAGCTTTCGCCTGCCAGTTGCGCTCCTCCTCCGTGAGCATCGCATCGAGGCCAAGCAGGGTCTCTGAAACAGAGTTCGAGGTCATTGTGTCCCTTCGGCGGGCAGCCACGCGGCGCCCTGGTGTTGTCCGAGATCTGGAGGTATTAGACGGTACTGCGCGGGAGTGCGCGACAAGGTGATCGGGTTACTGATCTGCTGGCTGATGCGGCCGGAGTCTGTAATTTCGGTCACCGGTTCGAGGTCGAGACTGGCGGCGAATGCGATCGCCTGACCGATGTCATTAACCGGACCAGCGGGAATACCCTTGGTCGTCATTGCGTGAACCCAGTGCGCAGCGACCTCGGTCATCAATTGATTCTCAAGAATGCTTCGCAACTCGTCACGGTTCGCTACCCTATTTTCGTTGTGTGCGAAGCGAGGGTCGCCCGCTAGCTCGGGCAGGCCGAGCAGCTCAGTAAGCCTGCTGAACTGACTGTCGTTTCCGACGGCGATCACAAAGGGTCCGTCCAACGCGGTGAATGTTTCGTACGGCGCAATGCTTGGGTGAGCGTTGCCCATCCGCTGGGGTGATACCCCTGTGTTCAGTGCCGCCGACGCTTGATTGACGAGCGCGGACAGTAAGGACGACAACAGGTTCACCTCGACGCGTTGACCAATCCCTGAGTGATCGCGAACCCGCAGCGCGGCCTGGATGCCCACCACCGCGTTTTGGCCGGTGAGCACGTCGACCAGTGCCACACCAACCTTGGTGGGCTCAGAGTCGGGAGCGCCGGTAACACTCATCAAACCGCCGACGGCTTGGACGAGCAGATCATAGCCGGGGAGGTGCGCGCCCTCCCCGGCCCCGAAACCTGTTATGGAACAGTAGACGAGTGACGGATTCTCGGCCGCGAGTTCGTCAAAATCCAGCCCGAACCGCTTCATTGTTCCTGGGCGGAAATTCTCAATCAGCACGTCGGCGCTCAGGGCCAGCCGGCGCGCTTCGGCCGCGCCTTCCGGATCACGCAGGTCGCACACGATCGATCTCTTATTGCGGTTGACGCTCGAAAAATATGTGCCCCTGCCGGTGTCATCGACTGGTGGTGTCCACGATCGGGTGTCATCGCCGGAGGGCGACTCGACTTTGATCACGTCGGCGCCGAGGTCGGCGAGCATCATCGATGCGTAAGGCCCGGCGAGAACTCGAGAGAAATCTACGACGCGGATGCCCGCTAATGGCGCGCTGACGTCTCTGCCGACTGTGTCTATAGCGCCCGCGGCACGCTCCTCCCGTGTCACCACTCTCACCCCTCGCTCATTTGTGTTGCACGTTGGACAGGTATTTTCTGGCGAGGGCCGGCATCACAAGCCACAGCGCTATTGTCAGAGTAGCGGCCACCGCACCCGCTGTGAGTCCTGCCGTCCGACTAACAACCACATCAAAGATGAGCATCGCTGTGCCCGCTATAGTCAGCGACACGACAACGAGGGTGAGCTTGAGCAGCCGGTCGGATAACGTCACCAGTTGCGGTTTAGCTCTCCGACCGAAGAGGGCACGGTGCAGGCTCACGGGGGTGAGCGCGAGCGCTGTGGCGAGCACTGCTGCAGCCACTAGGGCCAGATAGAGCACGACCTGATACTGGTCGAGTTCGCTGAACCGGGGCTGAAACGCGAGCGTCAGTAGAAAACCGGTGAGGATCTGGGTTCCTGTCTGGATGACCCGCAGCTCTTGCAGGATCTCCGTCCAGTTGCGGTCGCTCCGTTCTATCGCAGTCTCATCTCTATCGTCGCTGTGGGAGACGGTATCCGGCATGTTTGCGCTCATCCCCATATCGTAAACAGATTCGCACCCGGCGGCGTGGCGAACATTGCCGACAGTACAACGGAGTCATTCGTAATGTCGTGCACTAGATACGTTCAACGGGCTGCCGCAGAATCGTGCGGAGCTTGGAAGCCTCGACTTTGCGAAAGTCGTTGAAGTAAATCTCGTGGTGCTTACCTGTCATGCGCAGCCCCTGCTTGGGGATGAACTCCTCGTGCAGGGTCGCGAGGGCATCGGGATACTCGCTGTCGCCACCGGGCGCACCATGCCCATCAACCATCAGGTAGTGCAGGGGCGGAGCATCCACAATCCGGAACTGGTTGTGGCGCGCCGCATATGAGTCGAGCGTCTTCGTGAAATCGGTCTTCATGGCTGGCTCCCTCGCTGGCAAGTACTTTAGCGACACCGTGTTAACTGCGAGAGCGCTCAAGCTGTTCAGTCGATGAGCGCCTATGGGCTAGGGGGTGCACCCGGCAGTGATTCACAGACGATTCCATCATTGTCTGAATCTAGCCGCGCAACGTCACCGTAGTGTGGGAAATAGTTGTTGTACCAGTTTTGTGCGGCGACCCAGGCACTGAAGCTGCTGCAATTCTTGGAGTCGCCCGGATTGCTCGGAATTACAATCGGCGGTGGACTTCCACACCGGGTCAAGTTTGCGACGTTATTGCTCAGCACTCCGGTTCCGCCAAGAATCACGCGATTCGTGGTGCCCAATTCCGTGAGATCATCGACGATATTGGCAGGCACACAAGTGGAGGGCACAACATACAGGGGCGCTGAGTTGCGTCCTGCCAAGGCCGCACCCGCCAGCGCGTCCGCGAATCCGGTACCCACAGCAAAGAATGCTTGTGGTGCCGCCGCGAAACTGTTGCGGTTGATCTCGCGCGACGTTGCGTAGCGGTTGGAGCCGGCATACCTCACTACCGTATTTACACTAGGCTGCGCGCGCAGTGAGCGTTCCACCTGCGATGACACGACTCCAGTTCCACCTGCAATGACGGCAGAAGTCACGCCAAGCTTTTGTATAAGCGACGCTGTCGCGGAATCTACTCCACCAGCGAGACCATTCACCAGGAACACCGGACTTCCCGTCGTTCCAGCGGCGGCACTCGCACTCAACGCGTCCGGGAAGTTCGCCCCGGTCGCAAAGAAAGCCTTACTAGCGCCCTCAGGGAAGGCTCGATCGATCACAATTCGGGAAGTCTCGTACCGGTTGGCTCCACCATCACGTCGAATGTTCGGGGCCAGCGCAGACAGTTGCGCATAGATTGTGCTCGAAAGGACACCCGCACCCCCCACAACAACGATTAGGGACGGTTGCAAGCGCAAGATCTCGGCACGCACACTGTTGGGTAGCCCTGTTGGGGGAGTCAAAAGAAGGGGGCCACCTTGCTTCGCTGCCGCCGGAGCTGCGCTGAGGGCATCCGGGTAGTTCGTGCCAGTTGCCACATAGACCGCATCTACTTCGGGCTGATACTGCTGAGAAATCGCAACGGCGGTCGCATACCGATTGGAACCGGAGAGTCGAACCACTCCCGGCTCGGGCAGTGCGCTCATCGTGTTCGCTGTCGATGGAGCCACCACAAGGGCAGCGCCACACTCACCGGTGAGAATGTCGCTCAACACGGACCGTTCCGCACCATCAATTGTTAGGCCCCAGCGGAACTTGACAAGAATCCAACTGGTTACATATCGGCATTGGACGTCAACGTCAGGTGGCAACCACGATGCGGGATCACTTGCGCCCTTGCTCTGGTTCACGTTGTCAGTGACCGCTTCTAGCGCGACATCCAGGGTCACATCGTTCGCGAAGTCCCTGCGTTGCGTCGCAGTCCACCGATCAGCTCCCGAGTCCCAGGCTTCAGACAGCGGCACCATGTGATCGATGTCGACATCCGATGGATCTGTCCACGTCACCCCGTCGTACCAGGAGAACCAGGTGCCCGAAGTTATTGTGCACCCGGTGCCTCTCACTACGGGCGTGATCGACTCCGCGATAAGAACTTCGTGGCGGGTGTCACATCCGTTTGAGTCAGCGTCAACCCAGTGTTCGAAGTACGACCGCTCATAGGCGGTAATGCTCGGTGTTGCGACGACCAGCTGAGCAAACAATTGAGATACCGCCATCTGGTTCGCCGACGCCGTCGAAACGGTGCTCATCGAGGCGTCGAACTTAACTGGACCAGGACCTTCGATGGCTCTTGCTTGATTCGCGAGAGAAATAGTCGTTTCATCGCCAACAGCAGCTGCGGGCAGCACGTTCGCAACGGTGAAGCCTGAAGCGAGAAGCGCCGCCGAAGCGAGCACAGCGACCAAACGGGCGGTCATGCGTCGCACTCGAAGCCGCCGGTGTTCCTCAACCATTAGCAGCGGCTCAAGTACACGACGCCATTGCCCAGTGCTGCGCTTCCCCCAAGAAGCACTCGACTCGTGGTTTCGAAGGCTTCTAGGTTGCGGACGACGTCGGCAGATACACAATTGCTGGGCACAACATAAAGTGGAGCTGAGTTGCGTCCTGCTAAGGCGGCGCCGGCAAGCGCATCCGCGAATCCGGTGCCCACTGCAAAGAAGGCTTGTGGAGCCGTGGAAAAACTCTCGCTGTTGATTGCGTTCGACGTTGAGTACCGGTTTGAGCCGGCGTACCTAACCACCGAATCCACACCGGGCTGGGCGCGTAGCGACAGTTCCATCTGTGCGGAAACAACTCCTGTGCCGCCAGCGATTACCGCTGAAGTAACGCCAAGCTTCTCGATAAGCGCAGACGTGGCAGCATCAACTGAACGTCCATGGCCATCGACAAGAAAGACAGGGCTTCCCGTGGCTCCAGCTGCGGCGCTTGCACTTAACGCGTCTGGAAAATTGGCACCTGTCGCGAAGAAAGCTTTTTCGGTTCCCGAAGTAAAGGCCCGATCGATCACGATGCGGGAAGTTTCGTACCTGTTGGACCCACCGTCACGCCGAATGTTCGGAGCCAGAACAGAAAGTTGCGAGTAGATCGCACCCGAAAGCACGCCCGTACCACCAACGACGACAATAAGGTCAGGTCGCAGACGCTGGATCTCGGCGCGCACAGTGCTCGGTATCCCCGTTGGAGGAGTGAGAAGAAGTGGCCCGCCCTGCTTTGCCGCTGCAGGTGCAGCACTGAGTGCGTCTGGGTAATTCGCCCCGGTTGTCACATAGACAGCCTTCACTCCTGGCGAGTACTGCTGAGATATCGCGACCGCAGTCGCATAGCGATTGGAACCGGAGAGCCGCTCTACCCCTTCAGGAGGCGCGGGTGCGGGAACGCTCGCGCCGTACTTGCCGAAGTTTTCGACCGCCCACGTGGTTCCGCCCGATGTCACGAACGCAATACCGATGTCGGTGTAATCACCCAAGATGTTTGCTCGGTGCCCTGATGAATTCATCCACCCGTTGTGTACCGCGGTGGGCGACGAGAACCCTCGGGCAACGTTCTCGGCTGCCTTGCTCCACCCGCTAGGGATCTGACTCGAGAAATATGGGTTGTGCGTCATTGAACCATTGGAGGCCATCTTGTTCGCCCACGCCGTCGACACCGAACTCATGGCGGCATTGAGCTTAAGAGGGCCAAGACCCTCGGCAGCTCTGGCCTGATTCACGAGTGAAAGAATCGTGTTTTCCCCAGCCGCAGTTGCGGGTGATGCACTGGAAACGGCCAATCCTGATGCGAGAAGTGCCGCGGCGGCGAGCACGCCCAACCAACGGACGACCATGCGCCGCGCTCGAAACCCCCCGGTTTTCTTCACAAAGGCAAGGCTACGCGACACTAGCGCGCACATCGAGACCCCCTTTGCGGGGGCTCTCGATGCGAACCAGCAGCGTCACATGAAGCTTTTCTGCGAATGAACAAACGGCGCCTTGAGGGAGGCGCCGCATTCGAATCACGATCCCGACAGCCCAGGGCCAGCCCCACCGGAATATAGGCCAAAAGAGTGGATGGGATCTTGATCTGAGCATGTGATTGCTGGCCAAAGTGGGGGTCGGTATGGTCCATGATGCTTAGTCGTGGCCCTTCGTGCAAATTCTGGCTCGTGTCTCGTACCGGAATCTGGAGCGGCACCCGGTGTCTGCTGATCGCGATCAACGAGACCGGTAACGTGCTGGCGAGTGTTGCCGAGCGACCAGCCCGATCGATGCGCGCGCGGTTCTGCCACTTGACAACGACAACCGGATAGCCTTAGCAAGCATTAATCGAACTTCAACGCGGACACGGCCAACGCTGGGTTGGCACTCATCCCGTTTCATGATCTGAAGGCTTCGCTCGCGTCCCTGCAAAGTTCATCGACGGCCTGCCTAACAAAACCATGGCTGCCTGCCGCGGAATGTCTCGACTTAACAGCATCACGAGTCTGTTCTATTGCATCTTCCGCAAAAGACGATCGTCCATCAAGCTGGAACCCTGTCTGCTGCACAATTGCTCCGTGCAGAGATAACTCTGGCGAGTGTTGGTGTCGGTTGTGGATTCTCAGTCATCTGATTTCCGACCGCAACCGCCGAAGCGCACACGCCTTCGCTGTACGCCCTCGCGCGGAGACTTGAGCCGCTCAGAGATACGGTGATCGCGGTCGTCGCTGGATCCGCGTGTTCGTAGCGGCGGATGCCAAAGCGATCATCGTCGAACTCATCCTGGGCAGAACGAAAACGATCGGCCTGACGCTGAAGGAGCTGTTCAGTGTGGTAACTCTCATCTGATCCCTGATCACCTAGCCGCTCAGGCCTGAATCGTCTCGAAGTCCTCGAAGATGAGTGCGGTCTTCGTGGTGCGCACCGCCGGGATTGCCTGCAGTTCCTCAAGCACTACTCGACGCAAGTCGCCGTTGTCGCGCGCGCGCACCAGAAGCATGACGTCGTAATCGCCGCCGACAAGTGCGACGTGCACCACCTCAGGGATTTGGGCAAGACGAGCTCGCATCTCCTGCCATGAAGCCTGATTGACCGTGAGGGTCACGTAGGCCGACGAGTGCTGGCCCGCGAGAACTGGATCAACTCGCGCTCCGAATCCGGTAATCACGTGTGACTCGATGAGACGGTTCACCCGCGCGTAGGCATTCGCTCGCGAGATATGAGTCGCTTGAGCGACCGCGCTGATTGAGGCACGGCCGTCTTTCCGAAGCTCAGCGAGCACTCGCGAATCAACTTCGTCCAAATCCACAGGTGAATCCCCTCAGTTGGAAGCCGATTGGTTGGAAGTACTGACTCAATCTACCGTTATCAATAGCATTCCGTCTAACATTCTTGAGTCTTATTGCGACGCTGTTACTCAAGAACCGATGATTGAGTTGCAAAACGTTTATCGCAGTCCGGCATCAATCAATGGAGATCATCATGAGCCATCGTCAGTTGCTACCGCGGGACGTCCCCGTGCAGTTGATCAACGCGGATGGAAAAGCGGACTCGGATGATGTCTACTTAGCTGCAAGCCCGACGGCTCTCACTGACGGATACCGCTCGCTTGTGGTCTCACGGCGGATCAACGATCAGTGCTACGCGCTGGTGCGACAAGGACGGCTCGCAGTGTACCCGTCGTCGTACGGTCAGGAAGCGTGCCAGGTCGCCGCGGTTTCGGTGCTTGACGATGGCGACTGGCTGTTTCCTACCTACCGGGACTCTGTCTCCTTGATGCTGCGCGGAATCGCGCCCGCCGATGCGTTGACACTTCTGCGAGGCGACTGGCACTGCGGCTACAACCCGCACGAGTTTAGGGTGGCACCGCAATCAACTCCGCTCGCGACGCAACTCATCCATGCGGTGGGCTTTGCCCACGCGGCTGTACTGAAGGGCGAGCCCACGGTCGTGATGGCCCTATGCGGCGACGGCGCGACCAGCGAGGGGGACTTTCATGAAGCCATGAACTTCGCTGCGGTCTTTCACCTGCCGGTTGTGTTCTTCGTGCAGAACAACCGATTCGCCATCTCCGTGCCGTTTTCTAAACAAAGCGCTGCGGAATCCCTTGCCCACAAGGCCGCGGGCTACGGGATGCCCGGGGAACAGGTCGACGGCAACGACCTCGCTGCACTGTTGGCTGTGCTGGGCATCGCTGTGGATCGCGCCCGTTCCGGGGGTGGGCCCACCCTCGTTGAGGCCCACACCTACCGCATGCAGGCGCACACCAACGCGGACGACGACACTCGCTACCGCGATAGCGGGGAAGTGCAGGCTTGGGCCGCTCGGGATCCCCTGGTTCGTCTGCGAAAGTACCTGCGTGGCAAGAACGCGCTCGACGACGCCGAGGAGACTGCGTTTGCTGCCGAGGCTGACGAAATCGCGACGACTTTACGTGACGCACTAAACACCGACGTCCAACCTGATGCCGGTGAGCTCTTCCGCCATGTCTACGCCACCAGCACACCTCAACTCGATGAGCAATGGGCTTCGCTGCAGGGCGAACTCGAACGATCAGAAGATGGAGCGAAATCATGACCATGCTGCAGGAGAACTCGGCAAAGGTCGACACCGGGGTAGAGACCATGTCGATGGCTGCGGCATTAAATCGAGCTCTCGCTGACGAACTGGCTGCCGACGACTGTGTCGTGGTGTTTGGTGAAGATGTGGGTGCTCTAGGTGGCGTGTTTCGCGTAACAGACGGACTTACTGGCCAATTCGGTGAGAAACGATGCTTTGACACTCCAGTCGCTGAGTCAGGCATCGTGGGCACCGCGGTCGGCATGGCAATGAACGGTCTTCGCCCCATAGTGGAGATGCAGTTCGATGCATTCGCCTACCCGGCCTTCGAGCAAGTAGTCAGCCATGTCGCGAAGATGGGCAACCGCACCCGCGGCGCCGTGCGCCTGCCGATTGTTATTCGCATCCCCTATGCGGGCGGAATCGGCGGAGTTGAGCACCACTGCGACTCTTCGGAGGCCTACTACGCGCACACTCCCGGCTTGACAGTGGTCGCTCCCTCGACCCCGCAAGATGCTTACAGCTTGCTGCGTGAAGCAATCCGCTTTCCTGATCCCGTCGTCTTCTTGGAGCCAAAAAAACTCTACTGGGCGAAAGGTCCGGTTGATACCTCCAGCACCGCCGAGATAGGCAAGGCAAGGGTGATCCGCGAGGGTACGGATGCGACGCTCGTCGCCTACGGCACTTCGGTGCCCATCGCCTTAGAGGCGGCCGACGCTGCTGCCGCGGAGGGTCGTAGCCTCCAAGTCGTCGACTTGCGGACTCTGTCGCCCTACGATGACGCCACTATCGACGCAGCAGTGCGCTCCACGGGCCGAGCCGTTGTGATTGCCGAAGCGCCGGGCTTCGCGAGCATGGCATCCGAAATCGCCGCCCGGATCTCGGAGCGCTGCTTCTCTTGGCTTGAAGCACCTGTGCGTC